>JAATFO010000060.1 GCA_015655145.1 Enterobacterales bacterium
AAATTGATTTGTATCAAAATTCATTAGGGATAGTCCCCTACTATGGCCTCACATTCCTGATGTCCGTCATTTATGCCGTTCTTCAGAGTCATTGTATTCACCTTGTAATGATATATACCTAAATAATGTATACACACGCCTGGTTAAAATCATTCAGTGCCAAATGGTGGGGATTACCCTTATTACTGCCGCTGATGTTGCTCCCGATTTCCCGCCTGCTTTCGGCGCGCTTGCATCTGGCTGAAGGTGATGTCTATTTGCTTTTTTTGCCGCTGGCGATGATGGTTGCGTTGTTGATGGTTTTTGACTGGGCAGCATTGCCGGGTATCGCTTTAGCGCTGGCCTGGCACTATGGTGCGTTGCTGAACTGGGTACCCACACTGGCGATTTGCAGTGTTTTCCTGACGGCGCTCAGTAGTTGTTGGCTGGGCTATCGAGCTTATGCTGGCCGCCACTGGGGGATCAGTGTTGGCGGAACACGGTTGATGTCAGTTCATCTGTTATGGTTTGGTTTTTTTCTCCCGGCCTTGTTTGTTGCCCTGTTACAGTTGATCGTGACACTCTCCATTGTGCCGGAAGAGAATGCGATCTTACCGCGTAGCCCGTTTGCTGTGCGGACTTTAATCAATTATCTGTCGGTGTTGTTGTCGTGCGTCTCAATGATCCCGCTGTACTATTGTTTGCTGCGGATTTTCAAAAATCCGCGTTTCGCGCGGCAGCTTATTCAGCAAATAAAACGGCAAATTGCTGACGAAGTCACGCGTGGTGAGTTATTTGGCTGGATAGTCTTACTCATTCTGCTGTTGTTGATCCTCACCGGGCTGGGGATGGTGAAGGACAATTTTCGAGTCGGTGACTACGCCCTGGTATTACTGTTGCCGATGATGTTATGGGCCTCAGCACGTTTTGGTTATTTACTGACATCGCTTAGCTGGTCGTTGATTCTGATCATTCTTTGCCAGTTTCGTGAGCAATTTCTGGCAAATCCGGTATTTTTCCATCACCTGGCGGTGGTTTCCTCAAATCTCATTGTTTTTACACTGACTTTTTTTCTGTTGTCGGTCAATGGCACACGACAACGGCATACCCTCAACAAGACGCGCCGGGCGGCGCTGATTGATCCCATCATTGATTTACCCAATTTGCGGGCATTAGGGGTTGATCTTGCTAAATATTCGCATTCAACATTGTGTTTTCTCCGTATCCCGGAGCTTGATGTACTGAGCCGCACCTATGGTTTGCGGTTGCGTATTCAGTACAAGCGCAGCCTGGCGGACCATTTACGGCCATTGTTGCAGCGCCATGAAGGGATTTATCAATTGCCAGGGTTTGACCTTGTATTGCGTATCGATAAAGAAACCCACCATCTGCGTATTGAAGAGATGGCGACACAACTGAATGATTATCACCTGACATGGGATGGCTTACCGTTACAGCCGGATGTCGGCATTAGTTATTGTCATGTCAAACCGCCAGTGGCGCATTTATATGAGTTATTGGGTGAAATGAGCGCCATGGCGGAAGTCTCGTTACACAGCCGGCGGCCGGAAGACATGCAACAAGGCAATGTTCCCGTGGAAAATAATGTGCGGGAAAAAGTGATGATGCTGCATGAGGTACAGCGCGCGCTGGAAACAGATAGTTTTGTTCTGTTGGCGCAACGTATTCAGGGGCGGCGTGGTGATGACTACCATGAAATTTTGCTGCGGATGGTCGACTCTCACGGCGAGCAACTCAAACCGGATCGTTTTTTACCCGTGGTACGTGAATGTGGCATGACGTGGGAGATCGATCACTGGGTACTGGAGAAGACCCTGGCGTTTATTGATACACACCGGCATTGTTTGCCAGCAGCACGGTTTTCGATAAATCTGTTTGCCGACAGTCTGTGTCGCCCCCATCTGGCACATGATATTAACACCATGCTGATGGCGAGAAATATTGAACCCTGGCAACTGGTGATTGAAGTGGAAGAGTCGCCAATACTCAGCGACTCCTCATGGGGAAATCGTTCGATTAGTCGTTTACGTCAGATGGGATGCCGTGTCGCCATTGATGATTTTGGTACGGGTTATGCCAGCTATATGCGGTTAAAAGAAGTGCAGGCGGATATCCTGAAAATTGATGGCAGTTTTATCTGTAATATGCTGGACAGTAGCCTTGATTATCAGATTATTGAATCAATTTACCGGATTGCACGGCTGAAACGGATGAAAGTTGTGGCCAAGTCGGTGGAATCCAATGAAGTGGCGGAGGCGCTGAAAAAAATGGGTATTGATTATTTGCAAGGCTATGCCATCGGTGAACCCCAACCGTTACTGGCGCTCAGTCGTGGTGAACCGGCGCAATTGATGGTGGCCGATGCCAGCCGGGGCGCTGGCTAATCCTCAGGAGGCGATTTCCTTGCCAACAGGGTAGCGAAGCGCAGTTTAATACGCTGGCCGCTGGCATCCGTTTTATGCAGTTGACCAGAGTTCTCATTATATTTAATGATCTGCCATTGCCGATAGTAATTGCTTAATTCACCTGATTTGAAGGTAAACGGAAACGCAACCGGGCAGGGGAAATCACGGGTATCCATGGCGGAAACAATCAGATTGAAGCCATTTTTTACCGTGCTGGCCTGCATATCGGCAATCAACTGCGGTACGGTTTCTGGTTGTAGGAACATCATCACCACCGTGGAGAACACGAAATTATACGCGCCGTTAAAACGCAGCGTGTTGAAATCATGGTGCTCTGTGCGAATATTACTGAGTGATTCCGCCGTAATGATTTGGTTCAGGTTCGTGAGACTGAGTGGATTTTTATCCCAGGCGGTGACATCAAAACCGCTCTGATGCAGATAAAGCGCGTTACGCCCATTACCACATCCGATATCCAGGGCTGTTCCGATGGGCAACTGCGGCAAGGCGGCAACCACCTCTGAATGTGGGGCGGTCAGGTGGTATTTTTCAGTAAAATAGTTCTCAGAGCGTGTTGTTGTCATCGTCGCTGGTTACCTGCATCATTGTCATATCGGTGTTGCTGTTACTGTTACGCCGCCAGCGGGATTGTCCCCTCTGGCTGGGGTTAGCGCATTATAGTGCATGCTTATCGGCTTGCTGAACATCAAGTTCACAACCTTGTATGCCAACATGGATGGCCGCAAAGGACATGATCAGCCTGACGAGGCTGATTGCTCGATGATCACCAGCTTCCAGTCTTCGACATCTTCCCAGTAGGTCTGCTCGCGTTCCAGATCCAGTTGTACCAGGTTATTCTGGCTGAAATACCCGGAAGGAAATATCAGCGTCCACTGATGTTCGTTGGTTTTCAGTATTAGCGTCGCGGGTTTACTGGTGGCCTGACGCTGATTATTAAGTAAGGTCCCCAGGCGTAACAGAAAAACCAGCGGTAAAAATTGTTTTTTCTTAAATAAAGTCAAACGTGGCATTTCGTCCACTTTTACTGCTTTACGGTGATAACGCACCAGTGTTGCCAACAGTGATTGTTGATCCTGATTAAAGCCAGGCATGTTGGTATTTTGCAGGATGTAGGCGGAGTGGCGGTGTAATCCACTGTGATTGATGGTTAAACCAACTTCATGCAACATGGCGGCCCATTTCAGTAATGCGGCCAGTTGCGGATTGGCCTGTTGGGGATTTTGGCTTTTCCATTGCTGGTAGAGTGACTCAGTGGTTTCCAGTACGCGTCGCGCCTGATCATTATCGATATTGTAGTGGTTGGCGAGACTTTGCGCGGTCCGGCTGCGAATGTCCTGATGACGAAAACGTCCTTCCATCTCATATAACACCCCTTCACGCAGCGCACCATCAGACAAGTGTAACTCGCGGATCGCCAGCGCATCAAAGACGCCATACATAATGGCCAGACCCGGGACAAAAACCGCTTTGCGTTCTTCAGAAAGTCCCGGCAAACTGAGAGCATCAAAGGATGAATAACTGATTACGGCGTTATAGAGCTTTTCCAGACGTTCTGGCGTCACGATTTTTTCTTTTTCGCCCATCGCCTGAAGGACTTCACAGGCCGCTTTAATGGTGCCGGATGCACCGAGGGCAAACTGCCAGCCAAGCAGTCGATACTGCCAT
The DNA here is from genome assembly GCA_015655145.1 of Enterobacterales bacterium. GTDB lineage: Bacteria > Pseudomonadota > Gammaproteobacteria > Enterobacterales > Enterobacteriaceae > JAATFO01. The sequence continues at coordinate 4,092 of JAATFO010000060.1, forward strand.
GAGAGTGTTTCCAGCTTTTGCACGGCGGCAAGACGGGCACGATGAAAGTTCTCTTTGCTAATGACGCCGCCAGGGAAATAGAGTTGGGCGAAATTGACGCAGCCCATACGACGGCTCTCCACCAACAGAGGTTCAAAATCTTCGCCGATGACCAGCTCGGTGGAGCCCCCGCCGATATCAAGCACGAGCTTGCGTCCTTTTTCCGGCTGGATGTGTTCAACCCCCATAAAAATAAGTCGCGCTTCTTCCTGACCTGAGATGACTTCGATCGGGTAAGGGATAACCGTTGCGGCCCGGCGCAAAAACTCGGCCGCATTAGCGGCCTGACGTAAAGTATGGGTGCCGACAATGGTGACGTTAGCGGCGCTGAAACCTTGCAGGCGCTCAGCAAACAGCGCCAGACAATTAAGGCCGCGCTGAATAGCTTCTTCACTGAGCACATTGTGGCTATCAAGCCCATCAGCCAGATGTACACGCTGTTTCAGCCGCCCCAATACTTGTATCGCGCCATCCACCACGCGAGCTATCACCATGTGGAAGCTGTTTGAACCAAGGTCAACGGCAGCAAATTCCTGCGGTTTTGGCGTACTTTTATGGGAGATTGGCATAGTGAATTATTCTGGCTGCTCCAGCGTTTTGAGGTAATTGTAAATAGCCAGTTGTGCTCGCACTTTGCGGCGATTACCACGCGGCACATAACGATTACTCAGTTCTTTATCAATAAAACGGGCTTTCAGGGTATCATTGAACAGGATGGCGATAATATCCTGAATACGTTGTTTCAGTACCGGATCAAGGATTGCCACCGCCACTTCAATGCGGTAATCAATGTTACGCGTCATCCAGTCGGCTGAAGACAGAAATACTTTTTTATCACCGCCATTCTCGAAAATATACACGCGATCGTGTTCGAGGTAGCGATCAACAATACTGATTACGTGGATGTTATCACTAATGCCTTCGAGATTTGGAATTAACGAGCACATGCCGCGGATCAATAAATTTACTTTTACTCCAACGCTGGAAGCAGTGTAAAGACGATCCACCAACCCTTTGTCGACCAAATTGTTCACTTTCAGGGTAATGCCCGCGGCCAGGCCCTGTTGTGCGTTGGCGATTTCATCATCAATGAGCTGATACAACATCCGGCGCGAGTTTTGTGGTGACACCATCAGGTAATCAAAGCTGACCGGACGATAAGGGTTTTCGATAAAACTGAATACGCGGCGCACTTCATTGGCGATACGTGCATCAGCAGTCAGTAGTGAATAGTCGGTATAGAGGCGTGCGGTTTTCTCGTTGAAGTTGCCTGTACCGATATGCGCATACCGTACCAGCTCGTTCCCCTCACGGCGAGAGATCAGGAACAGTTTCGCGTGTATTTTTAGCCCGGGCGCAGAGAAGATAACATGTACGCCTGCTTCCGTCAGACGTTTGGCCCAGTGGATATTGGCTTCTTCGTCAAAACGGGCCTGTAACTCGACAACCACCGTGACTTTTTTGCCATTATACGCTGCATGAATCATCGCATCGATGATGCGTGAGTGTTTGGCGACGCGATAAATGTTGATTTTGATCGCCAGCACGCTGGGATCAAACGATGCCTGACGTAGCAGTTCCAGCACGTGTTCAAAGGTATGATAAGGAAAGTAGAGTAATACATCATGATTACGGATCGCATCAAAACCGTTACGGAAGCCGTCAAACCAGGTATGGCGTAATTGAGGTAATGGTTTATTGACCAGGTTGGTTTTACCCACATTAGGGAAGCTGATGAAGTCTTTAAAATTATGGTAGCGTCCACCGGGGATGATGGAATCATAACCAGAGATATTCAGCTTCTCGCGCAATAATTCGACCATCACATCAGGCATATCGCGCTGATAGACAAAACGCACCGGCTCGGCCGTGAGACGTTGCTTCAGGCTGGAAGACATCAATTCCAGCAGGCTTGACTCCATTTCGGTCACCAGGTCGTATTCGGCATCACGCGTCATTTTCATCGAATAAGCATTGAGCGCATCGTATTCGAAGAAACCTTTAAAAATATCATCCAGGCAATAACGTAAAATGTTATCCAGTAAGATCATCGGTTTACGACGACGTGGTGTTTCCGGAGGCAAATTGACGAACCGCGGTACTTTATCGGAGGGAATTTCCAGCAGGGCATAGTGAATCTCATCACCATGAATAATTTCCACGGCCAGATAGGTGTAATCGTCTTTAAGAAACTCCGTGAGATCGGTATCGTGATTGATAAGAATCGGTGTGACATGCTGCAATAACTGGTGTTTAAAGTAATGACGCAACCAGGTTTGTTGATTGGGTGACAATTGGCGTTCGTTGATCAGGAATATTTGATTGCGCGCCATTTCCAGCAGCAAGTCGTTATACAGGCCGTCAAATTCCAGATCGGCTTTCAGGACGCGTTGTTGAATCTTTTTTAATAAGTGACGCGGCGCACTAGCCGAACCTTGCTCTTCACCAATCAGAATGCGCCGTTTTAGATCAGCGAAACGGACTTTATAAAATTCATCCAGGTTGCTGGAATAGATACCAAGAAAACGCATGCGTTCAATCAGTGGATTGGTTTTATCGGCGGCTTCTTGCAGCACGCGCTCATTGAAGGATAACCAGCTCAGTTCTTTTTCGATGTATAGCTTTTCCTGACCCATTATGGCTCCGTTTTGCTGATGCAGGACAACGGTATCCAGTATCCGTCACTATTATGGCGAGAGTATGGCAGTATTGTCCAACGGCAACGACGGTCATTTATGACGGCAGTGGGGCCATCACGTTGTCTGGGGATGGTTTTTCCGCCAGCGGCTTACGGTATCGCGGCAACGGGTGGCGGCGTTTATTCAGCTGCATGACCTTGTGGCGGCAATTTTTCCTCATCCAGCCAGGCGGCGTTATCACGCAGGGTCAGGCGGCCACTGACAAACCAACTGATCACCAGTGGGTAAATGGCATATTCCTGTTGCTGTACCCGTGCGCTGATCTCATGTTCGTCGTCATCGACAAAGATCGGCACTTTTGCCTGTAAAATCACCGGCCCGCCATCCAGTTCCTCGCTGACAAAATGCACCGTGGCGCCATGCTCACGATCGCCGTTTTCCAGCGCCCGGCGATGAGTATGCAATCCCGGATATTTCGGCAACAGGGAAGGGTGAATATTCAACAGGCGACCATAATAATGGGCGACAAAGGCCGGGCTGAGAATGCGCATGTAACCCGCCAGCACCACCACATCAGGTTGATACGCATCAATCGCCAGCATCAATGCGAGGTCAAAGGCGGCACGGTCAGCGGGTTGAGCAGCGGTTAATGCATGTGCGGGAATGCCTGCGGCGCGTGCCCGTTCAAGCCCAAACGCCTGGGCTTGATTGCTGAAAACTGCCTCCACGCGGCCGTTGATGCGTCCTTGCTGGCAGGCATCCAGGATAGCCTGAAGATTGCTTCCGTTGCCAGAAACCAGCACGACAATGTGTTTCACGGATTGATCACCACGGCTTCCGCGCTGTCAGAGGCAACGATAACGCCGATTTTCCAGGCGTTCTCACCCGCGTTGTTCATCAGTTGCACGGCTTTGTCCGCTTCACTGGCACTGAGCGCAATGACCATCCCAACACCACAGTTAAAGGTGCGGTACATTTCATGGCGGCTGACATTGCCGGCTTGCTGCATCCAGTTGAACACCGCCGGCCATTGCCAACTGGATTCTTCCAGTACGGCTTGTGTGTTAGCAGGTAATACGCGCGGAATATTTTCCCAAAAACCACCGCCGGTCAGGTGCGCGATGGCATGCACATCCACCTGTTCGATCAAGCTGAGAATATTTTTGACATAGATACGCGTCGGGGCCAGCAGGTGATCAGCCAGCGGTTTGCCTTCCAGTTGTTTAGTTAACGGGTCGGTCTGGCTAACTTCGAGGATTTTACGCACCAGCGAGTAGCCGTTTGAATGAGGGCCACTGGAACCCAGCGCAATCAGCACATCGCCATCACGCACTTTGCTGCCATCAATAATATCTGCTTTTTCTACTACGCCGACACAGAACCCGGCGACATCGTAATCTTCGCCATGGTACATCCCGGGCATTTCAGCGGTTTCACCGCCCACTAACGCACAGCCTGATTGCAGGCAACCTTCAGCAATACCGGAGATAACGGCGGAGGCGGTATCCACATCCAGTTTGCCAGTGGCGTAATAATCGAGGAAAAACAGCGGTTCGGCACCCTGAACCACCAGGTCGTTCACACACATGGCGACCAGATCCACCCCGATACTCTCGTGGCGTTTGAGGTCCATCGCCAGGCGCAGCTTGGTACCCACGCCATCGGTGCCCGAAACCAGCACCGGCTCACGGTATTTTTGCGGCAGCGCGCAAAGGGCGCCGAAACCGCCGAGTCCGCCCATCACTTCAGGACGCCGGGTTTTTTTCACGACACCTTTAATACGGTCGACTAAAGCATTGCCAGCATCAATATCGACACCAGCATCTTTATAGCTGAGAGTGGTCTTGTCGGTCACTGCAAAATCCTCACGCGGTTTGCGATGGGTAGTTTGAAAATAAAGCGTGGCAATTCTATCAGCGCGGGCAAACGTTTGCGAGTGCCATCTTGTCGCCTTATTGCGTGACGTTTAATTTTCGCTAATCCTGATTGGATGGCGCGACTTTTTGATTTTAATTGCCTCAGGTCATATGGCGCGCGCGGCAAAAGGCGGTATAATCCGGCGATTTTTTTTGCCGCCAACCACTTCAGGAGAACAACAATGAAGATCGTGGAAGTCAAGCACCCGCTGGTCAAACATAAACTGGGTCTGATGCGGGAGCAGGATATCAGCACTAAACGTTTTCGTGAACTCGCCTCAGAAGTGGGAAATTTGCTGACGTATGAAGCGACCGCCTATCTGGAAACCGAGGTGGTGACCATTGAAGGCTGGAATGGTCCGGTTGACATTGAGCGCATCAAAGGGAAGAAAATTACCGTGGTGCCGATTTTACGTGCCGGTATTGGCATGATGAATGGCGTGCTGGAAAATGTGCCGAGCGCGCGTATCAGCGTGGTGGGTATCTATCGTGACGAAGAAACGCTAAAGCCGGTACCGTATTTCCAGAAGCTGGCATCGAACATTGAAGAGCGGATGGCATTGGTGGTTGACCCGATGCTGGCCACTGGCGGCTCAATGATTGCGACCATTGATCTGCTTAAAAAGGCAGGATGTAACAGTATTAAAGTGCTGGTGCTGGTCGCCGCGCCAGAAGGGATCAGCGCTCTGGAAACGGCGCATCCGGATGTGGAGCTTTATACCGCGGCAATCGATAAGGGATTGAATGATAAAGGCTATATCATCCCTGGTTTGGGTGATGCCGGCGATAAAATATTTGGTACTAAATAGCCGATGTCCTGTACTCAGGTACTCAACATGCCGGGTGTGGGCGGTGTTTTTCACCGCTATCTGTTGCGGGTGTATTGCACCATGTGCCCGTGGTTTGCAGCCTGGAAGCGTTTAGTCATGACCAGCGGTCTGAGCATGTGGATGCAAGCGAATCTGTGGGAACGTCTTCCCGTAGACATATTTTCTAAGCCGACTCAGTGAGTCGGCTTTTTTTTGGCAAATAATGACATCGTAAGAGGATGAACCATGACCCGTCGCGTGATTGGGGTGAGCGAGCGGCCGCCGCTACTGCAAACCATACCGCTCAGTTTCCAGCACCTGTTCGCCATGTTTGGCGCGACGGTACTGGTGCCGATTTTGTTTCATATCAATCCGGCAACTGTACTGCTGTTTAATGGTGTTGGCACCTTACTGTATCTGTATATCTGTAAAGGTCAGATTCCGGCATATCTGGGCTCAAGTTTTGCGTTTATTTCTCCTGTCCTGCTGCTGTTGCCATTGGGATATGAAGTCGCGCTCGGTGGCTTTATTATCTGCGGCGTGCTGTTTTGCCTGGTGGCGTTTATCGTGAAAAAAGCGGGCACCGGCTGGCTCGATGTGATATTTCCGCCAGCGGCGATGGGGGCGATTGTTGCCGTCATTGGTCTGGAACTGGCCAGTGTCGCGGCCAATATGGCGGGTTTGCTGCCAGCCGAGGGCGCGATTGTTGATAGCAAAACCATCATTATTTCGCTGATCACGCTGGGTGTGACGATCCTGGGTTCGGTGCTGTTTCGTGGATTTTTAGCCATTATCCCTATTTTGATCGGTGTGTTGGTTGGTTATACGTTATCGTTTGCCATGGGAATTGTCGACTGGAGTGCGGTACGCGCTGCGCCGTGGTTTGCGTTGCCCACATTTTATACGCCGCGTTTCGAATGGTATGCTATTTTCACTATTTTACCGGCCGCGCTGGTGGTGATTGCTGAGCATGTCGGGCACCTGGTGGTGACCGCCAATATTGTGAAAAAGGATCTGATCCGTGAGCCAGGTCTGCATCGCTCGCTATTTGCCAATGGATTATCCACCGTGATCTCCGGCTTTTTTGGTTCTACGCCGAATACCACCTACGGAGAAAATATTGGTGTGATGGCGATTACCCGGGTCTACAGTACCTGGGTGATTGGCGGCGCGGCGATTCTGGCGATCCTGCTCTCTTGCGTCGGTAAACTGGCGGCGGCGATTCAGGCGATCCCGGTGCCGGTGATGGGCGGCGTTTCGCTGTTACTGTATGGCGTGATTGGCGCATCCGGTATCCGGGTATTGATTGAATCGAAAGTGGATTACAATAAAGCCCAGAACCTGATCCTGACCTCAGTGATCCTGATTATTGGCGTGAGTGGCGCCAAAGTGCATATTGGCGCCGCCGAGTTGAAAGGCATGGCGCTGGCCACCGTAGTGGGGATTGCGCTGAGCGTGATCTTCCGCGTCATCAGTCTGTTACGGCCTGAGGAAGTGGTACTGGATGCCAAAGATGATACACAACCCTAAGCAGGCGGCATGGCTGCCTGTTTTATGTTGGCGGATAAGTTTGTGATAAACTGCGGGCGCGTGCTGCCCGCTCACACTTGAGGTGCTTCTGAATACACCGGCACAGCTTTCATTGCCCCTTTATTTACCGGATGACGAAACCTTTTCCAGTTTTTGGCCGGGGGAGAATGCGTCGTTACTGGCGGCATTGCGTGGGGCATTGCATCAGGAACACGGGAGTTATCTCTACTTCTGGTCACGTGAGGGCGGCGGGCGTAGCCATCTTTTGCATGCAGTTTGCGCGGAAATGTCGTCCCGCGGAGAAGCGGTGGGCTATGTGCCGCTGGATAAGCGCACCTGGTTTGTGCCGGAAGTCCTCGACGGTATGGAACAACTGGCCCTGGTGTGTATCGATAATATTGAATGTATTGCCAGCGAGGCGGCGTGGGAGATGGCGATCTTCGATCTTTACAACCGCATCCTCGAAACGGGTAAAACTCGGTTGTTGATTACCGGCGATCGCCCGCCGCGTCAGCTTAAGCTGACATTGCCAGACCTGGCTTCCCGCCTCGACTGGGGACAAATTTATAAGCTGCAGCCTTTGTCTGATGAAGATAAATTGCAGGCATTGCAGTTACGCGCCAGGTTACGCGGCTTCGAATTGCCAGAAGACGTTGGCCGTTTTCTGTTGAAACGGCTGGATCGGGAAATGCGTACCTTGTTTGTCACGCTGGATCGGCTGGACCACGCCTCTATTGCTGCACAGCGCAAACTCACCATTCCGTTTGTTAAAGATATTCTCGCATTATAATTTGCTTTGCAGCCTATCTGAGGATTGTCACAAAATCTCCAGTACCCGTTCCGGAGGACGACCAATACGTGCTTTGCCATTGGCAATGACAACCGGGCGCTCAATCAGTTGTGGATGTTCCGCCATCGCGTGTAACAGTTGTTCTTCGCTCAGGGTTTCATCCGCCAGGTTCAGTGTCTGGTAAAGTTCCTCCCCGGTGCGCATCAACTGACGTGCATGGCTCAACCCTGACTGCATCAGCAGCGTTTTCAGGGTAGCGACATCGGGCGGTGTTTTCAGATAAAGCACCACCGCAGGCGTCACGCCATGATGCTGTAATAACGCCAGCGTTTCACGGCTTTTGGCGCAGCGCGGATTATGATAAATAGTGACCTTTGCCATGGTTTTCCTTGATAGTGAGCGAATTTAATGACGTCTTTTGACCTGCTTTGTGACTATATATAAATGTGTGGTTACACTGCGCGGATGTCGCAGAATTGCCCGCATGCTTACGGATAAAAATGCCCCCCGGTGTTTTTTTAATCGACAAACAAAGCATTGGGGCGACGCGTGCCGCCCGCATGGTGTTTTATCGGGTACAGCGCAACTGCATTATCACCACCACCGTGGTGTTATTTTTTTTCATTAGACAGCATGCTTTTTACTTCTTGTCTGGCGGCGTTTACATCTGCAATAAAAGCGGCGTTATCATGCAATTTAGCGACTGTTGCGGCGCCCATAATACGCCCGGCATCGACATCGCTTTTCCAGTGTGCATTACAAATTATGCGACTGTCGCCAAAATCGAGCCCTTTCTTCAGGATAGTATCTGCATGTGTTGGGTTAATCTCGGAGAGTACCAAAGCCCAGGCCCATCCTGCTGCGGTATGACCAGATGGATATGATCCATCGCTTCTCAGTATTTTTTCCTGATCGGGTGTACATGTCCTTTCATGGTGCATAACGAAAGGCCTAACGCGAGCGTATTTATTTTTAACTGCGTAAGTTGAAAGCCCTGCATCGGTTAAAATACGGCGCATCAGCGTATAAATATGCGGGGTTGTTTTTTCGGTAATCTCAAATCCCATCGGGGAAGAAAAGTTCATGGCCGGCTGGGGGAAAGTAAGGTCGGCATCTAATGTTGCTTGTTTCCAGCGTTCGGTTCCATGCAGTTTTATGCTATTAGTTCTTGCTTCTTCATCACTTGAAAAGGCTTTTGAGTTTTTACCCGGCGGTGGACCAAGCAACTTAAGACTGTTGGGTATCTCCGTTTCTTCGAGATAACCTTTAACAAAACTAAAGTGTGGATCGGTGATTGTTGTATCGTTTGCTTGTACGCACGAAAGACCGCTAAGTAGGGATAAAATAATAAGAAATCCGGACCTTACTTTCATTTTTTTTCCTGCATTATTTAATAATGAGAGAATGCAATGGCGATTTATCCATTCCCTGTCCATGAAAATGCACCTGAACTGCCAAAATAGCGTGCCCCGTTTGCGATATGCCAGCTAAGCGCTGGCCCCGTTAGAACTATTTTACGGGTCATTTTGGCACCGGGCCGTGCGCTGTCCGTGTTCACACTGAGTGCGGCAATTACACCCGGAGGGACAGGCTTTAAACATCCCCCTCATTGTTGCATTCATCGGCCTTTCTGATATTGCCGGAAACGCTGTTGCAATTGGCGTAATTGATCAATACGGGCGTCATAACGTGCCTGTTTCAGACTGCCGAGCGGCACCAGGGCGCTGGCGCTGCTTAAGGTGGTGATCGCCTGATCAAGTTGCCCGGCCAGCGCCAGGCCTTGCGCCCGCGCAAACAGTTCTTCATCACGCAAACCCTGAGCGGCAGAGGCTTGCGCCAACAAATCCCAGCCATTAGGATCATCAGGATTCGCCCAGGTATAGCGATTAAGGATCCGACTTGCCGCCGCGGGCTGCTTGCCTTCTACGTAAGCATTGGCCAGATTGAGTTGCAGCACCGGATTGGTGGTGGAGGCCTTTACAGCGCTCAGCCGCTTAATGGCCTGTGGCGACTGGTTAAGACCCAGGTCAATATCCGTGATGATATCAAGATACCAGATATTATCCGGCTGTTTTGTCAACAACGGTTCGATGATGTGTTTCGCACTGGCGAAGTTTTTGGCCTCGAGAAACTGAATCGCTTTGCCATATTGCGCTGCCTGTTGTTCACGGGTGTTGCCGGTTGCCCACTTATGCAGCAGGTCATCGTCCAGTTGGTTCTGCCCGGTCGAATACATGCCGAGAGCACGGACTTTCGCCATGTAATAATCCTGTGATGATTGCGCCACGATGGACGGCATCTGGTTGGCGCGGTTGCGTGCATCAGCCAGTCGGCTATCCGGCAAGGGGTGTGTGAGCAATATTTCTGGTGGTTTTGAAGCAAAACGTGACAAATCAGCCAGTTTTTGCAGGAAGCCGGGCATGGCTTGTGGATCAAAGCCGGAACGCTGTAAAACCTGAATACCAATACGATCGGCTTCCTGTTCATTATTTTGCGTAAATGTAATGATGCCTTGTTGCGCGCCCGCCAGCGTACCGGTGAGTGCCGCCATACCGGCTTGCGGATTGGCCATCGCCAGTAATATTGATCCCAGTGCACCTACCCAGGTCAGAGGGGCATTTCGTTGTTGATCTTCCATTGCCCGGGCAAGATGGCGTTGCGTGACATGGGAAATTTCATGTGCCATTACCGATGCCAGTTGACTTTCATCATCGGTGGCGCGGAACAATGCCGAGTGAAGTACTACGTTGCCGCCGAAAAAGGCGAATGCGTTAATTTCATCGTTACTGATCAAATAGAAATGAAAGGGCGTACGCACGGAATGGGCGTGAGAAACCAGTTGTTTTCCCAGTTGGTTAATATACAGATTGAGCAGCGGATCATTAATCAGTGGTGCACTGGCACGCAATTCACGGACATAAAAGTCGCCCATCTGTAATTCTTGATTAATGGACAGCGTACCGCCAGCGGTGGTGCCAATATCCGGTAGCGAATCGGTCACATCGGTCTGAGAAGACAACGCGCTGCCTGTCAGCAATGTTGCCGCCAACGATATGACCAGACTTTTCTTCAAGCGGTTGAACATACATCAGCCCCATAGCAAAAGCGTACTGTGTTGACCGAGTGCGGGCGCAAACGTTCTCCGATTATGCCCGACATCCTTGTGCAGAAGGTATCTTAACGGGGACGAGGCGAGAAAGAAATGGCGTTGACTGACGGCGGGTGGTTATCGCCATTGCCGTGTCATCGTTCACCCTCCTTTTTGTTGCCGCTGACCGGATTTTATGTCAGCGGTATTCAACTGTCAGGCAGGCACATCGCGTGAGTACCCTGGCATTATTGTTGTCATTTTTCTGTCATTGACCGGTTATTTTTCTGTCATCAAGACCCGTTATGTTAAGCGCAATGAGAACGATCTCATTGCGCCAGGCATGAGGTAATGATGAGTGATTTATTGCAGGTTGCCAGACTCGCTGGTGTGTCGCGCGCTACCGCAGCCCGGGCATTTTCCGCCCCGCATTTGCTCAAGGCTGCCACCCGTCAGAAAGTGCTGGCGGCGTCGGAGGAACTGGGGTTTCGTCCCAATCATATTGCACGCCAATTGCGCACCCAGTCCTCATCAACCCTCGGTGTGGTGCTGCCTTCGTTACACAATCCGGTATTTGCTCAACAGTTGCAAGCCATGGAACAGATGGCACGACAGGCGGGCTATGCATTACTTATCTCGACGACCGATTATCAGCCACACCGTGAGGCGGTGATCGTCGAAGATATGTTGCGCCAGCGGGTAGCTGGTCTGGTCCTTACCGTGGCGGATGCGGATACCAGCGTCGTATTACAGTCATTAGCCGCTGAGAAAGTCCCCTTTGTGCTGGCGCATAATGTACCAGGCCATAAAGCCTATGCGGCGATCGGCGTCGATAACCGACTTGCGGTATATCAGGCCACGGAACTGCTGCTGACGTTAGGTCATCGCCGAATTGGCATGATCGCGGGGCCGATGTTGCAATCCGACCGGGCCCGGCAACGCTATCAGGGGTATTGCCATGCCATGCAGGCGGCGGGCTTGACGGTGTATCCGGTTATTGAAATGCCGAGTCATACCCAATCACGGCTGGATGATTTATTGCCATGGATCCGCCAGGCGCAACCCTTAACGGCATTGCTTTGCAGTAATGACATGTTGGCGATTAGCGTGATGGGTGAAGCGATGCGGGCAGGGTTTGCGGTGCCTGAGCAGCTCTCCATCATGGGATTTGATGGTATCGATATTGGTCAGCACCTTTTCCCATCACTGTCCTCAGTCGTGCAACCACTCAATCTCCTGGGTGAATGCGCGATCCGACAATTACTGGCGCAATTGCAGGGGCAAGGTAGCGCCTCCTGCGTGTTATCACACCACTTACGGCGTGGAGAAAGTATTGCCGCGCCTGATGTTATTCGTTGTTCTTTTTCATCCACACCAGGGAAATTATGATGCAGCCTGTAAAGAGACATAAATGTGTTATTGCCGCGCTACTGGCCGTCAGCAGTCTGTTGAGCCCGCTGGCGCTGGCGAGTGAAACGGCCATTTGTTACAACTGTCCGCCAGAATGGGCGGATTGGGCCACTCAGCTTAAGGAAATTGCGCAAGATACCGGGATCCATGTCCCTCAGGACAATAAAAACTCCGGCCAGTCACTGGCACAACTGGTGGCTGAGAAAGGGAATCCAGTGGCTGATGTGGTCTATTACGGCGTAACTTTCGGCATTCAGGCGGCAAAAGCAGATGTGATCACCGACTACAAGCCCGCACACTGGGATGATATTCCGGCTGGAATGAAAGATCCCGCGGGTAAGTGGGTGGCGCTTCACACGGGTACGATGGGGTTTATGGTCAATGTGGATGCGCTGGGCGGATTACCGGTTCCACAGAGCTGGGATGACCTGCTGAAACCCGAATATAAAGGCATGATCGGTTATCTGGATCCTGCCAGCGCCTTCGTTGGTTATGTCGCGGCGGTGGCGGTAAATCTGGCGAAAGGGGGGGATCTGCACGACTTCTCTCCCGCCCTGGCTTACTTTAAAAAGCTGGCAGTGAATAAACCGATAGTGCCCAAACAAACCGCCTATGCACGTCTGCTCTCGGGTGAGATCCCCATTATGCTTGATTATGATTTTAATGCCTATCGGGCAAAATATCACGATCATGCCAATGTCGCTTTTGTCATCCCTCGCGAAGGGACGGTTACCGTACCGTACGTGATCAGTTTAGTTAAACATGCGCCACATACCGAAAACGGTAAAAAGGTGATCGATTACGTCCTCTCGGATCGGGGGCAAGCTATTTGGGCTAACGCTTTTTTACGTCCGGTGCGGATTTCAGCCATGTTGCCGGAGGCAAAAGCCCATTTTCTGCCGGAAAGTGACTATGCACGTGCCGCCACGGTGGACTATCAGCAAATGGCGGATGCACAAAAAGTCTTTTCCGCGCGCTATTTGAGTGAGATCCACTAATGTCGTGCTCTCCTGTTATCATCGCCTCACCGCGGGATAAAGCAGCGGTTCCCGCCATGGCACATCATCGTTACCGGTATCGGCGTAGGATGCTGATACCCGCACTGCTGTTTTTTGCTGCCTTCTGGGCACTGCCGTTTGCCACGTTATTGTTGATGGGGATGCAGGCGGATAACAGTAGCAAACAGATCGCCTACTGGGCCGTGTTAACGCATCCGCATTACCTGGTAAGCCTGGTGACGACCGTCGCGTTATCGCTGACCGTGACCGTTGCCACGCTGGGGATTGCCACGATTGTCGCCGTTTTTTTGGCGCGTCATTTTTTCCCGGGGCGGTCAGTGTTGTTAGCGCTGCTCACTTTCCCGCTGGCATTCCCCGGGGCGGTGGTGGGATTCCTGGTGGTGATGATGGCCGGGCGTCAGGGCATGCTGGCGCACCTCAGCATGGCGTTGTTTTCCGAACGCTGGATGTTTGCTTATTCACTCAGTGGTTTATTTGTTGGCTATCTCTACTTCTCGATCCCCCGGGTGATCATGGCGCTGGTTGCTGCCAGTGAAAAACTGGATCCCAGTCTGGAAGAAGCGGCTCGCTCGCTGGGCGCGTCAACCTGGCGGGTGGTGATTGATGTCATCATTCCTGGTTTGGCTCCCGCGTTATTCTCCAGTGGCGCGCTCTGCTTTGCTACCTGCATGGGCGCATTTGGTACGGCGTTCACTTTGGGAACCGATCTTAACGTGTTGCCGCTAACCATCTATGGCGAATTCACTAACTATGCCAATTTTGCCACGGCGGCTGCGTTGTCGGTGATGACGGGCGGCGTGACCTGGCTGGCTTTGTTGTTGGCGCGTCGGTTATCCGAGCAATGCCAGGAGACACCCTCATGAGGCGACGTTCGCTGTTTTGCTGTCAGTTACTGTTTACGTTGCTGGTTTCGCTATTCATGGTGGTGCCGGTGGGCGTATCAATGCTGGCCGGCATCACGGAAAACTATTTTGTCGGTTTGCGCAGCGGCCTGACATGGCGTTGGGTAAGGCAGGTGTGGGCGATGTATTCCGATACACTGTTCTTATCATGGTGGATTGCGCTGAGTTGTCTGCTTTGTGTGCTGCTGCTGGGCGTGCCCGCCGCATGGGGATTACTCAAAACGCAGGCACGCTGGGCGACGCGTATTGAAGAGTGTTTGATGTTACCGGTGGCATTACCGGGGCTGGCAACGGCGCTGAGTCTGATTTTACTTTATGGTCGCTATCCGCTATTGCGCAATAGTTGGGCGTTTATTTTGATAGGCCATGTGCTGTTTACTTTGCCGTTTATGATCCGCCCGGTGCTGGCGGTAATGAAAGCCAGTGAGCTGGAAAAGCTGGAAGAGGCTGCCGCCAGTCTTGGCGCCGGGTTTTGGCGCCGGTTTTTCACCGTGATTATCCCTAACTGCCGACATGGCATTCTGGCCGGGGCTTTTATGGTCATTACCCTGTCGGTGGGCGAATTTAATATTACCTGGATGCTGCACACGCCGCTAACCAAAACATTGCCGGTTGGCCTGGCTGACAGCTATGCCTCTATGCGGCTGGAAGTTGGATCGGCATATACCCTCCTGTTTATCTTCATGATTATTCCGTTACTGTGCGTGCTTAATATGCTCAGTAATCGTTTATCGCCACATAAAACGCCGGCGGTTGTTACTCCTGAGGAGACTGAATAATGTCTGATGCGGTATCGCTCTCTTTACGCCAATGTGCGCGCACCTTTGCTGACGGGCACACAGCATTGTATCCGCTTGATCTTAATATTAATGCGGGCGAAACCCTGGTATTGCTGGGGCCGTCGGGTTGCGGGAAAACCACCACGTTACGCATCATTAGTGGGCTTGAAACCACCGATCACGGCGGTGAAGTGTGGTTTGACGATCGTAATGTAACGGCATTGCCGATTGAGAAACGCAATGTCGGCATGGTGTTTCAGAACTATGCGCTGTTTCCCAATATGAACGTCGCGGAAAACGTCGGCTATGGTCTGAAGATTGCCGGACTGTCGCCGGCGGCGCGACAGACGCGCATTGACGAGATGTTGGACATGGTTGACTTACATCATCTGGCGTCGCGTTCGATTACCGCGCTTTCTGGCGGACAGAAGCAGCGGGTGTCATTGGCCCGGGCGCTGGCCGCCAGACCTAAAGTGCTGCTGTTTGACGAACCGCTTGCCGCACTGGATGCCAAACTGCGCGATCGTTTACGTCAGGACATTGGTGTCTTGCTGAAAAAACTGGCGATCACGGCGGTATACGTCACCCACGATCAACAAGAGGCCATGGCATTGGGTGATCGTATCGCGGTGATGGAGCAGGGCAGACTGGTACAAATTGGCACTCCACGTGAAATTTATCAGCAGCCTAAAAGTCGCTTCGTCGCCCATTTTGTCGGGGCGATTAACTGCATTGAACAGGATTCGCAAGGACAACCTGTGCGCTTTTGTCGTCCGGAGGATATTGTTTTGATGTCGCCGCGCCCGGATTCACGCCATGGAAAAATTATCAGTATGACGTTCCTCGGCGCCAGCCAACGGCTGGTTATCGATATCGGGCTGGAAAAACCGTTACACGTTGAGTGTTCTGCGCGGGCAACCTGGCTACCGGGTCAGCGGGTAGGCTGGACACTGGCTGATGAACGCATCCTTCAGTTTCACGCACTCACCAGACAGGAAAATGATTTTGCTGAATGACATGACACTGATCGCGCAAATCAGCGATCTGCATATTAAAGCACATGGGCGCCTGTCTTACCGCCATGTTGATACGCAGGCGGCGCTCAGGCGCGCGATTCACCACCTCAATGCGCTGCGTCCACGGCCTGACGCGGTAGTGATCACCGGCGACCTGGTCGACTTCGGCCGCGATGATGAGTACCAGACGTTACAGGATCTGTTGAGTCATTTGACTCTGCCGTTTTTTTTGCTGGCCGGCAACCATGATGATCGCGCCGCCCTGCGCCGGGCATTTCCCGGGCATGACTATGTGCAGACAGGGGAGAAGATCAACTGGAGTCGTCGCTGTGGCGCGCTTAACCTGATTGCGCTGGATTCAACGGTACCGCAACAACCACAGGGCGAACTTGATAGCCAACAATTGCACTGGCTGGATGAAGCGCTGACGCGACAGAGTAAATGCCCAACGTTAGTGATGTTGCACCATCCGCCCTTCATCAGCGGAATTGGCCATATGGATCGCCAGTGTCTGCAAAATCCTGAAGCGCTCGCCGCCGTTCTTCAGCGTCACCCGCATGTTGTCCGGGTATTGTGCGGTCATATTCATCGCAGTATGCAGACACAATTCGCCGGTACGCTTGCCTGTAGCGCGCCAGGCGTTTCGCATCAAGTGGCCTTTGATCTGCATGAAAATGGTCCGGCGCATTTTGTGCTGGAGCCACCGGGTTACTTGTTGCATCGCTGGCACCCCCTTACCGGGCTGGTGACTCACCTGTGCATGATTGACGCGTATGATGGCCCTTATCCGTTCTATGATGAAAACGGGTTGATTGATTAATGTTGTTACGGGATATTTTAGCGGGATGCTGAGGAGCATCTCTGACGGGATAATTTGCTCGTGGGATCACGGCGGCAGCGTTGTCGCTGCCGCCGGGGGGGGAAATTAGGCTGATTTCAGATAATCCAAGACAATATCGTGATGATTGGTGGTTTTGAAATCATCAAAAACTTTCTCAATGCGGCCATTGGCATCAATCAGGAAACTGATGCGGTGAATACCATCATAGGTTTTACCCATAAAGGTTTTTTCACCCCAGACGCCAAATTGTTGGCAAACCTGGTGGTCTTCATCGGAAAGCAGCGTAAAGTTCAGCAATTCTTTTTCGGCAAAACGCGACAGTTTTTCCGGTTTATCGGTGCTGATACCCAGCACATCCACCCCGGCTTTCTTTAGTTCATCCATGTTGTCACGTAGGCCACATGCCTGCACGGTGCAACCCGGTGTCATGGCCTTCGGGTAGAAATAAACCAAAACACGTTGCCCCTGGAAGTCGGTCAAATTTACTTGTTCGCCATCCTGATCGGGCAAGCTAAATTTCGGTGCGGTGTCACCGGCTTTCAGTGGATTCATCACTTCTCTCCATTTTTTCTTCATGCTGTGGATAATTCACAATACTAATAGTGCCTTGCGCTTGCAGTTCTGTACATAGATTGTTAAACGCCTGCCGAATAAATACCGCACTCTGACTGGCCGGACTGTGCGCCGTGATTTGAATATAGAGTAAAGAAGGCTGATTTTCTTGCGCAGGTTGCGTGCGTGAAACCAATTCTGCGATATTCATCTGATGCGAGTCAAACAGATCAGTGAACCGTTCAATAATATGGGGTGAATCGGTCACTTCAACTTGTACCCAAACGGTTGCCGGCATCGGCGGACGCGCTTTCGCGCCAGTGCGTTTCATGACGATGAGCAATTCCAGCTCCGCGCCTTTCAACGGAAGAGTGGATTCAATCTGTGTAATCGCATTCCAGCTGCCGGAAAGCAGCATGATAAAGGTAAATTCATCACCTAGCATCGCCAGTCGGCTGTCTTCGATATTGCAATCGCAACTGCTGACATGACGCGTGATCGTGTTCACAATTCCCGGCCGATCAAGGCCTAATGCGGTGATGACCAGGTAATGTTGTTGTGGCTGCGGTTGCGGCAAAATAGGGTTTCCTGTCCGTCATGGTGATTAGCAATCGTGATAACCCTAAGGTAAACATAAAAAATACCCTCTGCCAAGCGTCCGAACAGCCTTGCTCGCTTGCTTTTCCCTGTCCGTCAAACGTACCATGGGGCACTTGTTTGTGGAGGGGGTGGTCAATGTTTACGGGAAGTATTGTTGCACTCGTTACGCCGATGGATGACAAAGGTCATGTCTGCCGTTCGAGTCTGAAAAAACTGATTGATTATCATGTTGCCTGCGGTACCAGCGCGATTGTCTCTGTCGGTACAACCGGTGAGTCTGCGACGCTAAGCCATGACGAACACGGTGATGTCGTTATGCTCACGCTGGAACTGGCGGACGGACGAATTCCAGTGATCGCCGGAACCGGAGCGAATGCCACGGCGGAAGGCGTCTCTCTGACCAAACGTTTCGAACATTCTGGTGTTGTTGGTTGCCTGACGGTGACGCCTTATTACAATCGTCCGACGCAGGAAGGATTGTATCAACACTTCAGGACCATTGCGGAAAGCACTGAATTGCCGCAAATCCTTTATAATGTGCCTTCACGCACTGGCAGTGATCTGTTACCTGAGACCGTCGGGCGTTTGGCGAAAATTAAAAATATTGTCGGGATCAAGGAAGCTACCGGGAACTTATCACGTGTTAGCCAGATCCAAGAGCTGGTTGACGACGCGTTTATTCTGGTGAGCGGTGATGACGCCAGCGCGTTGGACTTTATGCAATTGGGCGGCAAAGGCGTCATCTCTGTAACGGCAAACATCGCCGCACGTGAGATGGCTGAACTCTGCGCGCTTGCGCAGCAGGGGAATTTTACCGAAGCGCGCCGCCTTAATCAGCGTCTGATGCATTTGCATCAGAAATTATTTGTCGAACCCAACCCTATTCCGGTGAAATGGGCCGCGAAAAAATTAGGGTTAATCGCAACCGATACGATGCGTCTGCCCATGACGCCAATCACTGACGCAGGTCGTCCGGTTGTGGAGCAAGCGCTCCGACAAGCGGGTTTGCTGTAAATTAGGGAGATTTGATGGTTTATTCAGTAAAGAAGTCCACGGTTGTTAACGTTATTGGGCTGTCAACAGTGATGTTGCTTGTGGCTTGCAGCAGTGACCAGCGCTATAAGCGTCAGGTAAGCGGTGATGAGTCTTATTTGCAAACGGCTGAACTGAAAGCGTTAACCCCGCCTGCCGGGATGATCCTGCCGTTGCAGCATGGTGATTATGAGGTGCCGCTTGCCAGCAGTAACGGTGCTATGGGCAAGCAACTGGACATTCGCCCTCCTGCGCAACCCCTGGCATTAGTGAACGGAGCGCGGACACAGTTTGTGGGTAATTCAGGCACCCTGGTGCTGGAGAATGGCCAAAATGGCACGCTCTGGCCGCAGGTGGTCAATGTGGTTCAGGCCTACAAATACCCGATAGCCAATCGTCAGGACGCCAGCCAGCAACTGACCACGGACTGGGTACAATGGAACCGGGCGGATGAGGACAACCAATATCGCGGACGCTATCAAATCAGTGTGCAGCAACAAAGTTATCAGCAAGTATTAACCGTGCGTTTGTTGCAATTGCAGCAAGAAGGGAAAGAGGTGACTTCGGCGGTTCAAATACAGCGTTATACCGCACAAATGCTTAATGACATTACTACCGGTCTCGACAAAGTTGATTCTGCCGAACAAGATGCGGCGGCGAACCGAAGTGCTTCTCAGATTGATGTGCAGAGCGGGGCTGATGACACCGGATTGCCGAATTTGATCTTGCGGGCACCGTTCAATGCAGTCTGGCAGCGTTTGCCGGGCGCATTGAAACGGATAGGCATGGAAGTGAAGGATGACAACCGTTCCCAGGGTAGCCTGGCGGTAACCTATAAAGCGCCAGGTAGCGGCGCCTGGGAGGATCTTGGCGCCCAGGATCCTCAATTGGTCAATGGTGATTATAAATTGCAGGTGGGTGATCTTGATAACCGCAGTAGTTTGCAGTTTATTGATCCTAAAGGCCATGTGTTAACGCAATCGCAAAACGATGCGCTGGTCGCGGTATTCGAGGCGGCACTGCGCAAATAATCGAAAAGGCCGGAATTATTCCGGCCTTTTTTATTGGAGTTTGGCATAATACGTTTAGTAACGTAATCGGTTGCGTAGCACAGATACCTGCGTGGTGGTGGTGCTCTGCCCATCACGCGTTTATCTCGTCGGGTGGGAGGATGTCTCTCATGTTGAGGCGAAAATAACGATTGTTTCTGTCAGGAGTTAACAAGATGCAAAAGCAAGCTGAGTTGTATCGCGGCAAAGCGAAAACCGTTTACAGCACCGAAAACCCGGATCTGTTGGTACTCGAATTCCGTAATGATACATCAGCAGGGGATGGTGCGCGGATTGAGCAGTTTGACCGTAAAGGAATGATAAACAACAAATTTAATCATTTTATTATGACAAAACTGGCCGCGGCGGGGATCCCAACGCAGATGGAGGCGTTGCTGTCTGACAACGAAGTGCTGGTGAAAAAACTGGTCATGGTCCCGGTTGAATGCGTGATCCGTAACCGTGCCGCCGGTTCGCTGGTAAAGCGTTTGGGCGTGGAAGAAGGAATGCTACTTAATCCGCCGTTGTTTGATTTATTCCTGAAAGACGATGCTAAACATGATCCGATGATCAATGAGTCTTATTGCGAAACGTTTGGCTGGGTGAATAAAGCGAATCTGGCGCGTATGCGCGAGTTGACCTACAAGGCCAATGAGGTACTGAGCAAATTATTTGCTGATGCTGGCTTGATACTGGCTGATTTTAAACTGGAATTCGGTTTGTTCCATGGTGAAGTGACATTGGGCGATGAATTTTCTCCTGATGGTGCTCGTCTGTGGGATGCAAAAACGCTGAATAAAATGGATAAAGACCGTTTTCGCCAGAGCCTGGGCGGTGTTATCGAGGCGTATGAAGAAGTGGCGCACCGGCTGGGTGTGAAACTGGACTAACCTCCGCTCTCTGAATCTTTTTCGCTGTATCCACTGGCGGCGCATGTGCAGCCAGTGGATAGCGTGTGTTGTGCGTACTGACCTTCTCCACCGTATAATGGCAAACGTTGCTCAATGATTGTGCGAATGTTGCTTGTCTGGTGATTCTGGTGCGGCACGACTAAAATCAAACTATCCGCCAGAAAAATAATGACAAGGGGACGTTATGCGTTGGCAGGGGCGTCGCGAAAGCGACAATGTAGAAGATCGCCGCGATCAGTCACCTGGCGTGGGGGGCGGCCGCATAGGCATTCCTCGCGGGAAAGGGGGCATTATCTTGCTGATTGTGGTGGTGGTGGCAGGCTATTATGGCTATGACCTTACCCCGCTATTAAACGGCGGGGGAGGAACGGTCGCGCCGCAATCATCATCGCAACGTATCAGTCCTGATGATGATAATGCGGCAAAATTTACCTCGGTGATCCTGGCGACCACCGAAGATACCTGGAAAACCCAGTTTACCCAGATGGGGAAAACCTATACGCCACCAAAACTGGTGATGTACCGTGGTGCCACCCGTACCGGTTGCGGAACCGGTCAGTCAGTGATGGGGCCGTTTTATTGCCCCACAGATCAAACCGTCTATATCGACCTCTCTTTCTATGACGAAATGAAGAGCAAGCTCGGGGCTGACGGTGACTTTGCGCAGGGGTATGTGATTGCCCATGAAGTGGGGCATCACGTGCAGAAGTTACTGGGGATTGAAGCAAAAGTACGCGAAATGCAACAAAACGCATCACCCACTCAGGTGAATCAACTGTCGGTGAAACTAGAATTACAGGCGGATTGTTTTGCTGGTGTCTGGGGACATGCCATGCAACAGCAGTCGATTCTGGAACCGGGTGACCTGCAGGAAGCGCTTAATGCGGCTGAAGCCATTGGCGATGACCGCCTGCAACAGCAGAGTCAGGGCCGTGTGGTTCCGGACAGCTTTACTCACGGTACCTCGCAACAACGCTATAGCTGGTTTAAACATGGCTATGACAGCGGTGATCCGGGACAGTGTAATACCTTCGCCAGCCGTTAGCGTATGGCGGTGAAACAGCTTACCGCTGAGATGCGACGCCAGGGCATACGGCGTTTAGTGGTTATCAGTGGTGATCCGGCATGGTGTCTTCGGCAGGCGCAAGGGTGGATGGCGCAACTCGATGGCGACTGGCTGTGGGTGGGCGCCAGCGATGTGGGTGCACGATATTGCGCACCGGCAGCGCTGCATACGTTATTAGGGCAGGAGTTTCGGCACGCTGTTTTTGATGCGCGCGACGGTTTCCATGCGGAAGCCTTCGCGGCGCTGGCGGGAACGCTCATGGCGGGCAGTTGGCTCCTGTTGCTGGTGCCTGTATGGTCAGGCTGGCCGACACGCCACGATAATGATTCCCTGCGCTGGAGTGGGCGCGATACCCCCATTTCTACCCCGTATTTTGTTGATCATTTTCAACAGCAGCTACAACTCGATGGGCGCGTTGCTATTCATCTCCAGGGATGCCCGCTGAGATGCCCGGCCCCGCAAACCTTGCCTGACTGGCATCCCGATCCAAATACACAGCAAGAACAGATTCTGCAAACGTTATTACAGGCGAAACCCGGTATTTCAATCCTGACCGCGGCGCGCGGAAGGGGTAAATCTGCGCTGGCCGGGATGTTAATAGCAGGCTGGCCTGGCAAATGCCGGGTGACGGCACCGACCAAAGCTGCCGCCGACGTACTGGCGCGTTTTGCCGGCGCGGCTTTTCAGTTCATGGCGCCAGATGCGTTGTTAGCTCAGCCGCCCACTGATGATATTGATTGGTTAGTGATAGATGAAGCGGCGGCCATCCCGATGCCGGTGCTACGCCGCCTGATTCAGGCATGTCCCCGGGTGTTGTTGACCACCACTGTACAGGGCTATGAGGGCACCGGACAGGGTTTCCTGTTGAAGTTTTGCGCCGGGTTACCTCTGGCGGATATCTACCATCTGGATATCCCGCTGCGCTGGGCGCCAGATGATCCGCTGGAAAGTATCGTGGCGCGCAGCCTGATTTTTGCCGAACCTGAGCCAATATTATCGACGGGCACTTTCCACATTCAGCCGCTGGAACAAGGTGACTGGCAAACGCAGCCGCAGCATTTAGTGGCGCTTTACCAGCTACTGGCAAGCGCCCACTATCGAACCTCACCGCTGGATTTAAGGCGACTGATGGATGCCCCGGGCATGCATTTTAGGGTTGCCCTGACCGGAGACCAGCAGGTGTGTGGTGCGCTCTGGCTGGTTGATGAGGGTGGGATAACGCACGATCTGGCCCACTCAGTGTGGGCGGGATGGCGTCGGCCAAGAGGCAATCTGGTCGCGCAATCACTGGCGGCGCATAGCGGATTTATCGAGGCGCCGCAACTGCGTTCTCTCCGTGTAAGCCGTATTGCCATTGCGCCGAGTCATCGCCGTCAGGGGCTGGGTGACCGGTTGATCGCCGCTGCCCGCAAGACGGCCGATGGGATTGATTTCCTTTCGGTGAGCTTCGGGTTTACTGACGAGCTGTGGCAGTTCTGGCAGCATTGTGGTTTTCGTCTGGCACGGGTAGGTTTACAGCGCGAAGCCAGTAGCGGCTGTTATGTCGCGATGGCGCTTCTGCCTTTGAGTGCGGCGGGTGTATCTCTGGCGCAACGGACACAGCAACGGCTGCGGCGTGACCTATACTGGTTGCAGCCCTGGATTAATGACACTATTCCGCTTACCCCGTTGTACCAGCAGCAGTTGAATGATGATGACTGGCAGGAACTGACGGGATTCGCCTATGCACTGCGACCATTTGAAGCCAGCTTAGCGGCATTATCACGTTTGTTAGTGACCAGCCAGCAGCCGCTTCCTGCGTTGCGCGGCAGCCTGATGCAGCGTAAATCTGTCAGCGTTATGGTCACCGAATTACGACTTTCCGGGCGCAAAGCACTACAACAGTGTTGGCGGCAGGAGACGCAACAGGCACTGATGGCACTTGATGCGCAACGCTGTGAACATGCGCAACAACGTCTCATCTTGTTGTAATAAATCCACCATCTTATTCAATTTTTCCCCATTTTCTTCTCGGTCAGCCAGCGTATAGTGCAGTTAACAGAACAGGAGGACGTGATGAAACTTGACCATGTTATCGTGCAAAGTCCCGCGACACCGGCCAGCCAACTTTTTTTACTTTATCATGGCGTGGGGGATAATCCGGTTGCGATGGCGGAATCCGGACGCTGGTTTGCCGATACGTTTCCCCAGGCGTGGGTAGTGAGTGTTGGCGGACCAGAGCCATGTGGAGCCGAACCTGGCCGGCAATGGTTCAGTACTCATGGCATTACGGAAGAGAATCGCCAGCAGCGTGTGGATGCGGCAATGCCGACGTTTATTGCATCAGTACAATACTGGCAGCAGCGCAGCGGCGTGAAACCGGCTGCCACTGCTTTGATCGGGTTTTCCCAGGGCAGCATCATGATCCTGGAAGGGCTGAAAGCCGATCCGGCATTGGCGGGGCGAGTGATCGCATTTAGTGGGCGTTATGCCACCTTGCCACGCGATGCGTCGACACTCACCACCCTGCATTTGATTCATGGCGCGGGAGACACGGTTATCAGCGCTGAGCATGCCCGGCAGGCGGCGGAACACGTCATGGCGTTGGGCGGCGACGTCACGCTGGATATCGTGGATGATTTGGCACATTCCATTGATCAGCGAGGCATTAATCTGGCGCTTAACCATTTACGCTTTACGGTGCCACGCCGTTATTTTGATGAGGCATTAAGTGGTGCAAAACCCGGTGCCGATGATGTTATTACCCTGATGTAACCGCCCCCCCTTGCCTGAGTAATCCGGCGAGGGGGGGACGTCGGGATTTATTTCTTCTGTGGCCAGTCGTCATCGTCATCCCATTTATCATTGCAGTCACGATGAGGAGGCAGCTTCGGTTTGTTATCCAGGTATTTTTTGTGATCGATGCGTTTGAGATCTTTATAGACATTCATCAATATCCCGACCAGCAACAGGATCACGATAATCCAGCCATACTCTTTCAACCATTCCATGAGATATTCTCCTGTGGCGTCATCAGGCGATTAACTGTTCCATAATCCGTTGATACATGCGGCTCAGTAACTGTAAATCGGCTGCTTTAACACATTCATTAACTTTATGAATTGTGGCATTGACCGGGCCAAGTTCAACCACTTGTGCACCCATGCGGGCGATAAAACGTCCATCGGAGGTTCCGCCGGTGGTCAGCAATTGCGGTTTGATTTCATCATAGTGCGTAACCGCGTTTATGGTGGCATCCACCAGTTTGCCGCGCGACGTCAGGAAAGGTTGTCCGGAGAGTTTCCAGTCAAGAGTATAACGTAACTGATAATGTGCCAGCAGCGCTTCCACACGTTGTTTGATCAGTGTATCGGTGAGTTCGGTGCTGAAACGGAAATTGAATTGTACAAAGAACTCGCCAGGGATCACATTATTACTCCCGGTACCGGCCTGCACATTGGCAATTTGCATGCTGGTGGGGGGGAAGAATGCGTTGCCTTGATCCCATTCAGTCGCCAGCAATGCATTAAGCGCAGGGATGGCTCTGTGGACCGGGTTATCGGCCAGATGAGGATAAGCGACATGTCCCTGTATCCCGTGAACTGTCAGATTCGCGGTAATTGAACCACGCCGGCCATTTTTGACGACATCACCAATCACTTCGGTACTGGAAGGCTCACCCACC
The DNA here is from genome assembly GCA_015655145.1 of Enterobacterales bacterium. Lineage (GTDB taxonomy): Bacteria > Pseudomonadota > Gammaproteobacteria > Enterobacterales > Enterobacteriaceae > JAATFO01. The sequence goes on from JAATFO010000060.1 coordinate 29,744, forward strand.
AGACAATAATCAAGGCGTTCATGGCGAGCCATCAGTTGTTCAACCACTTTTATCGTACCATTGGCTGCGCTGGCTTCTTCATCCGAAGTGATCAGAAAGGCCAGACGCCCCTGATGCCGGGGATGTGCCGTGACAAAACGTTCGGCGGCGACAACCATGGCCGCCAGTGACCCTTTCATATCCGCCGCACCGCGGCCACAGAGCATCCCATCGCGAATGGTTGGTTCAAACGGCGGATTCAGCCAGCGACTGGCATCGCCTGCCGGTACCACATCGGTATGCCCGGCAAAAGCCAGCGTCTCGCCTGTGCCGCGCCACGCCCAAAAGTTTTGTGTATCGTCGCTGTTCATCGATTCGATGGTAAAGCCCGCAGCCTGCAGGCGCGCTATCATGATCGCCTGGCAACCGGCATCATCCGGGCTGAGGGAAGGGCGACGAATCAGCTGTTGTGCCAGCTCGATGACCGGACAGAACATATTATGACTTCTCCTGGATAAACTGCGCGTAAGTAGCGATGCTAAAGCCCGGAAGCATAGATCCGTCCGCCGCTATGAGCAATGGACGTTTGATAATGGCCGGATATTGCAGCATGAGTTGTTGCGCCGCCGCCGCATTATTGATGGCCGCACGTTCGGCTTCTGGCAAGCGGCGCCAGGTGGTGCCGCGTGTATTGAGTAAGGTTTCATAGCCGAGTTTGTCAATAAAGGTTTGCAACAATGCCGCTGACAGGCCATCAGCGCGGTAGTCATGAAATTGATAGTCTACGCCCTGGCTTTCCAGATAATGACGCGCCTTTTTAAGGGTATCGCAGTTTTTGATGCCGTAGAGCTTAAGTACACTTTTTTTACCATCCTCTTTCATGGAAAAATGTTACCTCTCTATATCCGTGTTAGTTGTGAGCAGCCGCTATCCGGTGACAGTATAGATCGACAGGAATCAATGTTGGCTAAGAGCCTGGCCCATCAGGCAAATTTTACTTGCCACTTTGGCCCTGGGCAGTGCGCGAAATCCTCACGTACTACGTGTACGCGCTGGTTTCTCCGCGCTGTCCGTGTCCAAATTGCCTGCGACAATAATACCTACCGGGCCAGGCTCTAAGTACTTCAATGATAACTCAGGTGATTACACCCTCGATCCGGATTCTCAATGGATTGAGGACCGTGGGGCTTCTGCCTTTAAACAAAGCGGGAACCTGAGTGGGTGATGTGGTATCTGATCAAGTAAGAAAACTGGCGCAGGCGCAACGCGGTTATTTTATTATGCCTCATGTTTCATCGATGAGTATCTCTATATATGTAAAAAACAATACATCGAGGATGATCGCTTCAGGAAAGGGTGATGCGTCTAATTGGTTGAATCTGATGTATAATACGGCCTTTTGAGGTTCTCTCATGGCCAGCATTAGCGTTCGTTGTCCCCGTTGTCAGTCTGCTCAGGTCTACCGCCATGGACAAAACCCTAAGGGGCATGACCGATTTCGCTGTCGCGACTGTCACCGGGTGTTTCAGCTCACTTACTCGTATGAAGCCCGTAAGCCGGGAGTTAAAGAGCAGATCACCGACATGGCGTTCAACGGGGTCGGCGTTCGTGATACCGCCCGGACGTTGAAAATCGGCGTTAACACCGTCATTTGTACTTTAAAAAACGCGCGCCGCAGCGGATAACGTCATCTCCGGTTGCCCATGCTGATGTGACGCTCACCTGCGCACTTGATGAGCCGTGGCGTTGTGTTGGCAGTAAAGCCCGGCAACACGGGCTCTGGTATGCGTATAACACGAAAACCGGTGGCGTACTGGCCGGTACGTTTGGTCCACGTACCGATGAAATCTGTCGTGAATGACTGGCTCTGCTCACCCCCTTTAACATCGGTATGATAACCCGCGATGACTGGGGGAGTGATGCCAGAGAGGTGTCGAAAGAGAAGCATCTGACCGGCAAGATATTTACTCAGCGTATTGAGCGCAACAACCTGACATTGAGAACACGTATTCAACGTCTGGCCCGGAAAACAATCTGCTTCTCACGCTCGATTGAGCTTCATGAAAAAGTCATCGGCGCCTTCATTGAAAAGTCCATGTTCTACTCACTGGAGTCACCACCCAGGAAAGGTATTTTTCGCCTGTAAAAGATCGCAATATTAGCGATGAAATGCTTAGAATTTATTTTTAACTTGTATGTAAACAATCGACATTACAACAACTGGAATATATAAAGCGTTTATTAAGTAGGCTAATGTATACATCGCCACCAGTTCGCTAACATTTTGTATCGCGACTCATGGAATGAACGCGGCACAGCGTAGATGAAACAAAAAGCGTTTAGTAACGAAAAGGGTTTTAATAAGATCCTTTTTTATCGGGAAGATATCGCGCTAAACGGAATCTGTTCGAAAAATTTACGTACAGGCACATTTTCCTGTGGTTGGAGCAACATCTTTTCTTATTGCTGGATGAATTACAAGAATACGCAACTGCTGACGTTCCTGACTATGGGCCGCAGTGCCAAAGCGTACCGTATTGCTGAAATGTGCGTCAGTACTCAATCTGTAAAATTAGGCGAATTTCAGCCATGGGAATGGACCCTGTCAGGATGATTCCGGGTTCACTTGTTGGCAAAACCAGCGTAAAATCGCCGCAATAATAAGAGAGGATAGTATGATTGATATCGAATTGAGTCACTGGAAAGACTTTATCGAAGCAATGTTACGTAAATCGGGTAGTTGATAAAGAAAAGTGTGGCAAATAAATAATACGCGCTAAAATAACGCTGATACAAAGGCAGCCATCATGGCTGCCTTTGTTATATCTGTTATGCCGGTTTTTCTTTAAGCGGGAAACGCTGTCTTACCACGACAAAGAAGAGCGGCACAAAGAAAATGGCCAGAAAGGTGGCGGAGATCATGCCGCCGACCACGCCGGTCCCCACGGCATGTTGGCTACTGGAACCCGCTCCGCTGCTGAGCGCCATGGGCAAAACACCAAAGATAAACGCCAGCGACGTCATCAGAATAGGGCGCAGACGCTGGCGCGCCGCCTCCAGGGTCGCTTCAAATAATTCATGGCCTCGGGTATTCATTTCATTAGCGAACTCCACGATCAGAATCGCATTTTTTGCTGAAAGGCCGATCACGGTCAGGAGCCCAACCTGGAAATAAACATCATTTTCCAGGCCGCGCAACCAGGTTGCCGTCAACGCACCGATAACGCCAAGCGGCACCACCAGCATCACTGAAAACGGAATCGACCAGCTTTCATATAATGCCGCCAGACAAAGAAACACCACCAACAGGGAAACCGCATACAGCGCTGGCGCCTGTGCGCCAGACAATCGTTCCTGCCAGGATGCGCCGGTCCATTCCAGTCCGACTCCGGCAGGCAACTGGCTCACCAGTTTTTCCATCACATCCATGGCTGTGCCGGTACTGATCCCGGGGGCGGCTTCGCCGACAATCTCCAGTGCCGCATAACCATTATAACGTTCGAGACGCGGTGACCCGGTTTCCCAGTGGGTTTTTGCAAACGCACTGAAGGGCACCATGCCGCCATTGCTGTTACGCACATACCAGGTGTTGAGATCATCGGGCAGCATACGGAATTTGGCTGCGGCCTGGACATACACTTTTTTTACTCGTCCACGATCAAGGAAATCATTAACGTAGGTCGAGCCCCAGCCGGTTTCCAGCGTATCGTTAATATCATCCAGCGAGACCCCCAGCGCCTGTGCTTTGCGTTGGTCGATATCAATGCGCAACTGCGGGCTGTCATCCAGGCCATTGTGACGCACACGTGTCAGTTCGGCGTTGTTATCCGCCATTTCCAGTAAGCGATCGCGTGCCTGCATCAACTGGCTATGGCCAATCCCGCCATGATCCTGTAGTTCCATATCAAAACCGGCGGCGTTACCCATGCCTGTGATGGCCGGAGGGCTACTGGCAATCACCCGTGCTTCATTAATTTTTTTGAAGGCTTCAGTGGCCCGTTCGATAATCGCAAAGGATGAACGTTTCGCGTCAGTACGCTCTTCCCAGTTTTTCAGGCGGACAAACAGTCGCGCCACATTCTGCCCATTGCCGCCCGGGCCTGAACCTACCGTGGCGAATACGGAGGCGACATTATCCTTTTCCTGTGTCAGAAAGTAATGCTCCACCTTTTGCACCACTTTCAGCGTTTGCTGTTGGGTCGCGCCTGGCGGTAATTGCACTTGTGTGGTGAAGATACCACGATCTTCCAGTGGCAGGAATGAGCCCGGCAGGCGCATGAAGAGCAGCGTCATGATGGCAATAATCGCCAGGTAGAGCAGTATCCAGCGTCCGCCCTTGCGTAAAATCGCGGCAACACCGCGCTCATAACGAGCGGCATGGTGGTTGAACTTACGGTTGAACCATCCGGCAAAGCCACGACGCTCCGTATGGTGGCCCGGTTGCGCAGGCTTAAGCAAGGTTGCACACAACGCAGGGGTCAGGATCATCGCCACCAATACCGACAGCACCATGGCTGAAACAATCGTAATGGAGAACTGGCGGTAAATGGCGCCCACTGTGCCGCCAAAAAAAGCCATCGGGATGAAGACCGCGGAGAGCACCAGCGCGATGCCAACCAATGCCCCCTGTATTTGACCCATGGATTTGCGTGTGGCTTCGCGCGGGGATAATTTTTCCTCGCTCATGATGCGTTCGACGTTTTCCACCACCACGATGGCATCGTCCACCAGCAAACCGATAGCCAATACCATGGCGAACATGGTCAGCGTGTTGATACTAAAATCACAGGCGTAAAGCACAATAAAGGTGCCGAGCAAGACCACCGGGACGGCGATGGTCGGGATCAGCGTGGCGCGAAAGTTTTGCAGGAACAAGTACATCACCATAAAAACCAGCACGATGGCCTCAAACAGCGTTTTTACTACGTCTTTAATTGAGGCGGTGACAAACGGTGTGGTTTCATACGCGATTTTCGCTTCCAGCCCATGGGGGAAGAAGTGTGACAGTTCGTCGATACGCGCGCGCACCAGCGTATCGGTCTCCAGCTCATTGGCGCCTGACGCCAGTTTGATGCCTAATCCAGAGGCCGCCTGGCCATTATAGCGGCTGAGATAATCATATTTTTCCGCTCCCAGCGCGATCCGGGCGACATCACCAAGGGTGACCACCGAACCATCAGTATTGGTGCGCAGTGTAATGGCTTTAAACTGTTCCGGTGTTTGCAATAGCGATTGCGCATTGACGGTGGCATTTAATGCCTGGTTATCGACCGAAGGGGTACCGCCCAGTTGCCCAACCGCAATCTGACTATTTTGTGATTCAATCGCTGTAACCACATCTTCCGTCGTCAGGGCGTAGTTAATCAGTTTGTTGGGATCGAGCCAGATACGCATCGCATATTGTGATCCGTAGGCGTCAACCTGGCCCACACCGTTGATACGGCTGAGCGGGTCCTGAATATTACTGGCTACGTAATCGGCAATATCTTGCTTATCCATGCTGCCATCGGTGGAAACAAAGGCGAGCATCAAAATGTTAGTGTCACCGGTTTTGTTAACTGTCACCCCTTGCTGCTGTACATCCTGGGGCAACTTACGCAAGGCGGTTTGCAATTGGTTCTGCACCTGTTGCCGTGCTTCGTCTGGATTGGTGCCGGAGGTGAAGGTTAAGGTGATGGTCGCCTGCCCGGTATTGCTGCTTTGCGATGACATGTACATCAGGTTGTCAATGCCGGTCATGTTCTGCTCAATCACCTGCGTCACGGTATTTTCCAGCGTTTCAGCCGAGGCGCCAGGATAGTTGGCGGTGATACGTACATTCGGTGGCGCCAGATCAGGATACTGTTCTATCGGGAGGGACATGATGGCCAGTGTGCCGCCCAGGCATATCAGGATCGCCAGCACCCAGGCAAAAACGGGGCGGTCGATAAAAAAATTCGCCATCGTATCGGCACTCCTCAGCAATGTTGCGTCTTATGTCAAATACGCGCGGTGAAGTTCGCCAGTGACTTCCTGTAACGAAAAATGTTTTCCCCTGTAAGGACGGATTTTTTATTGATTCAGACCGCCAGGGCTAGTCTTCACTTTACGCGTCAGGGTGTACTAAATCGTGGAGAAATTGAGGAGAAAATGTAAATTATCGTCCCTAAACGTCGTGCCAGAGTGTCACCGTGGGTTAGTCGTCGCACGGAGGATGAAAAGTGGTCGCTCTAAAAAGGGCTCAGATAGCGTTGTCAACAGTTGCTTTTGCGTCAGGCAATGAGAAAGGGTAGGATTCATCGCCATACTATTTTTCGCATCCATCCGCTGAAAGTGCATAGGGTAAATGTGTATTTGCCTTCTTTTTCAACAAAATACGGCGATAATTGTTGCGTCGTAGCGGTGGCTCCGGGCAGAGCGAGCTGGCGCTCTCATAATGGAAAGAACTCACAGGAAAGATAATGACAACAACAAAGAAAACGGCAGATGAACTGCGTGCGGCCAGAAGAAGCTGGCTGAATTCTCATGATACTGGCTACCATAAAGCCATGGGCAACCGACAGGTGCAGATGATTGCTATCGGCGGCGCAATTGGCACCGGCCTTTTTCTTGGTGCGGGCGCACGTTTGCAGGCTGCCGGGCCAGCACTGGCGCTGGTTTATCTGGTGTGTGGTATTTTTTCCTTCTTTATTTTACGGGCATTGGGGGAACTGGTGTTGCACCGTCCTTCCAGTGGCAGCTTTGTCTCTTACGCCCGTGAATTTCTCGGTGAAAAAGCGTCATATGTGGCCGGCTGGATGTATTTTGTCAACTGGGCGATGACAGGCATCGTTGATATCACCGCTGTTGCGCTTTATATGCATTACTGGGGCGCATTTGGCGATGTACCGCAATGGATATTCGCCCTTGGCGCGCTGGCGATTGTCGGGACCATGAACATGATCGGGGTAAAATGGTTCGCCGAAATGGAATTTTGGTTTGCGCTGGTGAAAGTTCTGGCGATTGCGGTATTCCTGGTGGTCGGCGTGGTATTTCTCGGCAGTGGTAAAATTCTTGATGGCAATACCCCTGGCTTTCATTTGATTACCGACCATGGCGGTATTTTCCCGCATGGTTTGTTGCCCGCTTTGGTGCTGGTTCAGGGGGTGGTATTTGCCTTCGCCTCGATTGAGCTGGTGGGTACCGCGGCGGGCGAGTGTAAAGATCCGCAGACTATGCTGCCGAAAGCGATCAACAGTGTTATCTGGCGTATTGGTTTGTTCTATGTCGGTTCTGTACTGTTGCTGGTTATGCTATTGCCGTGGAACGCCTATCAGGCGGGTCAGAGCCCGTTTGTGACGTTTTTCTCGAAACTCGGCGTGCCTTATATTGGCAGTATTATGAACATTGTGGTGTTGAGTGCGGCGCTGTCCAGCTTAAATTCCGGCCTCTATTCCACTGGACGCATTTTGCGCTCAATGTCGATGGGGGGATCAGCGCCGCAATTCATGTCGAAAATGAGCAAACACCAGGTGCCCTATGCCGGTATCCTGGTGACGATCGCCGTTTATGTGTTGGGCGTGGTCCTGAACTATTATGTCCCTACCCAGGTATTTGAGATTGTCCTGAATATGGCATCTCTGGGGATTATTTCTTCCTGGGCGTTTATTGTGGTTTGCCAGATGCGTTTACGAAAAGCTATCCACGAGGGGAAAGCGGACGAGGTGAGCTTCAGGCTCCCCTGGGCCCCGTACACGGCATGGCTGACATTACTGTTTCTGTTTAGCGTACTGGTGCTGATGGCGTTCGATTACCCGAACGGGACTTATACTATTGCCGCCATACCGGTGATTGCCGTGGTGCTGGTGGCTGGCTGGTTCGGGGTGCGTAAACGCGTGCAGATCATTGCACAAACCGAGCATGAACACCTTGAGCTTAGCGGGCGGAAAGCCGCCTTAGATGATGACTTATCGGACTGAGCCCCGGGAATAACAGCCGAGCGATCAACGTCCTGCCTGGCGGACGTTGATCGCCTTGTTGCTTTGCAAAAACCAGACAGCGGCTTCCACGCGTGATCTGATCTTCAGCTTTTTTAGCAGATGCTTTACGTGAACTTTTACCGTACTTTCGGCAATGTTCAGTTTACGGGCGATCATTTTGTTTGGCAGCCCTTGGGCGATCAGTTTGAGGATATCGCGCTCGCGCCGCGTCAGTTGCTGGATATCACGCTCAGCCGCAGGACGGTTTTCACGCAGGCTGGCCACCAATACCGGGGTCAGCGTTTCGCTTAATACCATTTGCCCCGCCGCGGCCAGATGCAGGGATTTCAGCAGATCCTCGGGCTCCAAATCTTTGAGCAGGTAGCCATCGGCGCCACGCTTTAGTGCGCTGACCACATCCTCTTCATTATTTGAGACGCTGAATACCACGATGCGGCCGGACAAGGCTGTGGTTCTTAAGCGATCCAGGGTATCCAGCCCGTTCAGTCCGGGCATATTCAAGTCGAGCAGGATCAGATCCGGGTCGTGTTGTTCTGCGAGCGCAATACCTTGTTCGCCATTGCTGGCTTCGGCAATCACCTGTAGCTGGGGGTCCATACTGATTAACTGCTTCACACCGTTACGCAGCATCGGGTGATCGTCAATCAGTAATATTGTGGCCGTGTCGGCAATCATCATCATGGTTCCTGTTAGCCAATGACCGGTGTATCAGGGTGAAACACGACCCGGACGGTGGTTCCGCCGCCGCTGCGCGGTAACATGTCGCAGCGGGCTTGCAGAATTTTTGCGCGATCGCGAATGATAATCAGACCATAGTGGTCGCGTTGATCGCTGTTTTCGGGTAACCCGCGGCCATTATCGCTGATGCTGAGTGTTATCTCGCCGTGGCAGGCGATGACCCGGATGTTCACCTGGCTGGCATTCGCGTGTTTGCGAATATTGCTCAACGCTTCGCGGGTAATTTGTAATACATGAATCGCCTGACAGGCTGGCACGCTATGCGGTTCAAGCTGATAATCCAGCGTAACAGGGATCCCCAACCGCGAGTTGAATTCCTGTACGGTGGATTGCAATGCGGCCAGCAGACCAGGTTCAGCCAGACGCAGGCGGAATGTGGTCAGTAACTCACGCAACTGACGATAGGCGCTATTAAGCTCTGTACGCATCTCTCCGACCAGCGTCAGGCAAGCGGGGGGTAAATTTTCCCCTTGCATTTGCAGACAACTGGCTTGTATTTTCAGGCAAGAAAGTGACTGCGCAATGGAATCATGCAATTCGCGGGCAATCGCCGCCCGTTCCTCCATCAGCATCAATTGCTGTTGATGATCAGCCTGACGTTCAAGCGCCAGCATATTGGTCAGTTGTTCCATGAGTGTGTTGATCAGCTGCCGATGTTCGTCACTCAATGGTTGCTGTGGCAGGTGTTGCGCCAGTAACACGCCATAACTGCCATGTTTATCGCTCAGGCTCCAGCTCAGTGACGGGTTGTCCGCTGAGTGTGATTCATCGCTTTCGGTGACCGCGTTGTAAACCAGATTACTACCATAGACCGTTGGCACGGTTGTGCTGCCAGCGGGCTGGAGACATTGTTGTTGCTGGCCGTTGCTCTCATAGAGCCGAACCTGAACAGCGCGTAGTGGTGTCAGGGTTTGTAGCTCATCCAGCAATGGCGTCAGGCGGTTGTTCAGTGGTTCGTTGGTATGTAATTGACGGCTGGCGCGATACAGAAAATCCAGTACGCGGTTTTTTTGTTGCAGATCAGCCGTTTTGTTGGTCACTCGTTGCTCCAGCCCGACATAGGTGACCGACAATTCATCAGCCATGGTGTTCAGTGCTTCCCCCAAAGAGGTCATTTCATCATGGTGCCGGTGGCGGGCAAAACGTTGACTGAAATCACCCTGACCGACGGCACGTGCCATCGCGACGAGTTGACGCCACGGTCGCAGCAGGCGACGACGCAAATAGGCAATGGTGCCTATCAACAGCAGTAACATCAGCATAATGAAGCAGCCTTGCACCAGTGTCACCAGCAATAACCGGCGTTCAGTATGATGATCAATATCGGAAACCAGCTTATCCAGCAGGCTGACAAAGTGGGCGACGTACGGGGCGGCATCCGCCGGTTGTCTGGCTTGTCTCAATTCAGGTTGCAGGGTTTGTTGCCAGTAATTACGCAACGCGTGCAATTGCGAGGTAAGCCCTTCCAGAGCAACGGTCTGTTGCCAGCCCTGGCTATTTTCACCGACATCCAGCCCCGACATCTGCACGGGAGTATGGCTATCAAGCGGGATCTGCGCTAACAAGCGATAGCTTTGCATACGCAACGCGCCTGCTTTATTAATCGCATGTGCATTGCCCTGGATCCCCTGGGATATCCAGGCGGAAATACTCATGCCGCTGATCCCCAGCGTTCCCAGTAGCAGCATCAGCAGAGCAACCTGGTTAACGATGGACAGGGGCGGCGGCATATATTTCATTGGCGGTGTCTCCTTACTGCCAGGCTGGGCGGGATAGCGGCAATCGTGCCAGGGAAATCCCTCGTCAGAGAGATATCAGGCTATTTTTTATCATCTGTGACTATCTACATATAGTCCTTAAGGAGTAATCCCTCTTTGCCAGATTCCGCGTGAGAGTGATGCTGGCGTAACGAATATTTATTAATTAATTGATTTATAACCAAAAAAACACACTTCACTACTACTCATTTAGCATGTAAGACTGTTTCGCTGCCCACCTTTACCTGCATTGCTGTTGATTTGCGTCAACTTTGTTGTGAGTACAGCCACCGAGGATGGGTGATGTTATCACCTATTTTTTCAGGATTTTTATGTCGCAATTAACCACGTCGCCAGTGAAAAAAACAAGGGCAGTCATTCAATACTGGCAACCCGAGGATAGTACGTTCTGGCAACAACAGGGTAAGCGTATCGCTAACCGTAACCTGTGGATTTCCGTGTTTTGTCTGTTGCTCTCTTTTTGCGTCTGGATGCTGTTCAGTGCGGTGGCGGTGAATCTGAACAAAGTCGGCTTTCATTTTACCACTGAGCAACTATTCCTGTTAACGGCATTGCCATCGGTATCTGGCGCCATTTTGCGCGTCCCTTATTCTTTTGTTATCCCTCTGGTTGGCGGTCGCCGCTGGACGGCGATCAGCACGTGCTTTTTGTTGCTTCCATGTTTGTGGCTGGGCTACGCGGTGCAGGATCCATCGACATCATACCCGGTCTTTGTCGTTATTGCGCTGCTGTGTGGTTTTGCCGGGGCGAACTTCGCTTCCAGCATGGGTAATATCAGTTTCTTTTTCCCGAAATCACAGCAAGGAGGCGCGCTGGGCGTGAACGGCGGTCTCGGCAACCTCGGCGTCAGCGTCATGCAACTGGTGGTGCCGTTATCGCTTTCTGTCGCCCTGTTCGGTTTTCTTGGTGGCTCAGGACAGGTCCTGCCTGACGGTCAGACGATATGGCTTGAAAACGCGGCCTGGGTTTGGGTGCCCTTGTTGCTGATCGCTACACTGGCCGCCTGGCTTGGAATGAATGATCTGGCGGCGTCAAAAGCATCACTGCGCCAACAGTTGCCGGTATTGAAAAGGGGGCATTTGTGGATGCTCAGCTTACTGTATCTGGCTACGTTTGGTTCATTCATCGGTTTTTCAGCCGGTTTCGCCATGCTGGCGAAAACCCAGTTTCCGGACGTGGTGATCCTGAATTACGCATTTTTCGGTCCATTCCTTGGCGCGCTGGCGCGCCCGGTCGGTGGCATGCTTTCTGATCGTTTTGGCGGCGTGCGGGTCACGCTGATTAACTTCATAGTGATGGCGGTCTTTGCCGCACTGTTGTTCCTGACATTGCCGGGCAAAGAGCAAACGGGAACCTTTATCGCGTTTTATAGCGTCTTTATGGTGTTGTTCCTGACCGCCGGCTTAGGCAGCGGTTCCACATTTCAGATGATTGCCGTTATTTTCCGCAAGATAACGGTTGAGCGAATTAAATCTCAGGGCGGCGATGATCAAACGGCGCAACATGCAGCCGCGACAGATACCGCAGCGGCACTGGGTTTTATCTCAGCGGTTGGTGCGGCAGGTGGTTTTTTCATTCCGAAAGCCTTTGGCACTTCACTGGCGTTAACGGGCTCCCCGGCCGGGGCAATGCAGATCTTCCTGGTGTTATACATTGTCTGCGTCGTGGTGACCTGGGGGGTGTATGGCCGTAAAAAAGGGGATTGATCCGCTGATGTTAGCCGCTGTCATCTACTCCTGAATATCCCTGGTGGTGAGCGCTGAGCGGTTTTTGAGAAAGTAGCGGTAGATTATCGTTATTTTTCAATTAAATAGTTTGTTTTTGTTTGCTCATCCTTTGGGAGTATTTCAGCGTGGAATGCGGCGCTGCCATCGAATTTCACTTGATCGCAATCAATTTGCTACGGCCTGAGCCTGAGTAGGCTTGGCCGCAGACTGAGCCGTGTCATTGGACAAATTTATATAACAACAAAGACGTTCGCAGGAGAATTCCGGATGAGCAAATTTTTAGACCGGTTTCGCTATTTCAAACAACGTACCGGATCGTTCTCTGAAGAACTGGGTCAGACGTTGGACAGTAATCGCGATTGGGAAGAGGGTTATCGCCGTCGCTGGCAGCACGACAAAATCGTACGTTCCACCCATGGCGTAAATTGCACCGGTTCCTGTAGCTGGAAGATTTATGTAAAAAGTGGTCTGGTCACCTGGGAGACTCAGCAGACAGATTATCCCCGCACGCGTCCTGATTTACCGAATCATGAACCGCGCGGATGCGCACGCGGAGCCAGTTATTCCTGGTATCTGTACAGCGCTAACCGGTTGAAATATCCGTTAATGCGTAAAGGCCTGATGACGCTATGGCGTGAGGCCCGGGCGCGTTATCCTGATCCAGTGACTGCATGGGGTTCCATTGTCAGTGATGCAGATAAAAGCAAAAGCTATAAAGCAGCGCGCGGACGGGGTGGTTTCGTCCGTTCGGACTGGCAAGAAGTGAACGAATTGATCGCCGCCGCCAACGTATACACTGCAAAAACGTTTGGCCCGGACCGTATTATTGGCTTTTCCCCCATCCCGGCGATGTCGATGGTGTCTTATGCGGCAGGCGCCCGTTATCTTTCTCTGATTGGCGGCGTCTGTCTGAGTTTCTATGACTGGTACTGTGACCTGCCGCCCGCTTCTCCCATGACATGGGGTGAGCAGACCGACGTGCCTGAATCCGCCGACTGGTATAACTCGTCTTACATTATTGTCTGGGGATCTAACGTACCGCAGACACGAACGCCGGACGCCCATTTCTTTACTGAAGTACGCTACAAAGGAACCAAGACGGTGGCGGTGACGCCGGATTATGCCGAGGTGACCAAGCTGTGCGATCTGTGGCTGAGCCCGAAGCAGGGCACGGACAGCGCACTGGCGCTGGCGCTAGGGCATGTGATGCTGAAAGAGTTCCACCTTGAGCGTCAAGTCGACTACTTCCGCGATTATGTCCGTCGTTATACCGACATGCCGATGTTGGTACTACTGGAGCCACGTGCGGAGGGTTACTACGCGGCGGGCCGAATGTTGCGCGCCAGCGATCTGGTTGACGGACTGGGGCAGCAGAATAATCCGGAATGGAAAACGGTGGCGATCGACCAGAACACGGGTGAACTGGTGGCCCCACAGGGCTCAATTGGTTTTCGCTGGGGGGAAAAAGGGAAGTGGAACCTGGAACAGCGCGCAGGAAAATCACCGCAGGAAGTGCTGTTGCAGCTCAGCTTGCTCGGCACACATGATGATGTTGTCGAGGTGGGTTTCCCCTATTTTGGCGGGTCAGCCAGCGAGCACTTTAATAGCGTGGCGTTGTCCGAGATCCTGTTGCATAAGTTGCCGGTCAGAAGCCTGCGACTGGCGGATGGCAGCCGTGTTTGCGTTGCCACTGTTTATGATTTGACGCTGGCGAATTATGGCCTTGAGCGAGGGCTCAATGATGCCAACTGCGCGGCAAACTACGATGAAGTAAAAGCTTACAGCCCGGCATGGGCGGAACAGATAACCGGCGTATCACGTGCGAATATTATCCGTACGGCGCGTGAATTTGCGCAAAATGCCGAGAAAACCCATGGTCGTTCAATGATTATCGTCGGTGCCGGGATGAACCACTGGTACCACATGGACATGAATTATCGCGGCCTGATTAATATGCTGATCTTTTGTGGTTGTGTCGGTCAGAGCGGGGGCGGCTGGGCGCACTATGTGGGGCAGGAGAAACTCCGTCCACAGACTGGCTGGTTGCCGCTGGCGTTCGCGCTTGACTGGCAGCGCCCGCCGCGCCATATGAACAGCACCTCATTTTTCTATAACCATTCCAGTCAGTGGCGCTATGAAACCATGATGCCGCGTGACCTGTTATCGCCGCTGGCGGATGCGTCCCGTTTTGGTGGTAGCTTGATCGATTTTAATGTGCGTGCAGAACGCATGGGTTGGTTGCCCTCTGCGCCGCAATTAAATACCAATCCGTTACAGTTAGCGGCGCAGGCCAGTGCCGCTGGCCAGTCACCAGTAGATTTTACCGTTGCCAGTTTAAAACAAGGCACGTTGCGTTTTGCGGCTGAGCAACCGGATGATCCGCAGAATTTCCCGCGTAACCTGTTTGTCTGGCGATCCAACTTGCTTGGATCGTCCGGCAAGGGACACGAATACATGCTCAAATATTTACTGGGCACGGAAAATGGTATTCAGGGCAGTGATCTGGGACAACAGGGCGGTGAGAAACCACAGGAAGTGGAATGGCGGGATAATGCCGGAGAAGGTAAGCTCGACCTGGTGGTTACCCTCGATTTTCGCTTGTCCAGCACTTGTCTCTATTCCGATATTGTTCTGCCAACCGCAACCTGGTATGAGAAGGACGACATTAATACTTCGGATATGCATCCGTTTATTCATCCACTCTCGGCGGCGGTCGATCCTGGCTGGGAATCTAAAAGCGACTGGGATATCTACAAGGGCATTGCGAACGCATTCTCTACGGTGTGCGTCGGTCATCTTGGGCAGGAAACGGATGTGGTCACCTTGCCTGTCCAGCATGACTCTGCCGCCGAACTGGCGCAACCCTTCGGCGTACAGGACTGGAAAAAGGGCGAGTGTCCTCTGATCCCGGGTAAAACTGCGCCGCATTTCATGGTGGTGGCGCGCGACTACCCGGCAACCTACGCACGGTTTACCTCGCTGGGACCGTTGCTGGAAACACTGGGCAATGGCGGTAAAGGAATTAGCTGGAATACGCAGACCGAAGTCGATTTCCTGAAAAAACTCAACACGGTAAAAACTCAGGGACCGACGGCAGGCCGACCGAAGATTGACAGTGCGATTGATGCCGCTGAAGTGATTCTGTCGCTGGCGCCGGAAACCAATGGTCAGGTAGCGATAAAAGCCTGGCAGGCATTAGGCCAAATGACCGGGCGCGACCATAGCCATCTGGCGCTGAAGAAGCAAGATGAAAAGATTCGTTTTCGCGATATTCAGGCGCAGCCACGCAAAATTATCTCCAGCCCAACATGGTCGGGTCTGGAGGATGAACATGTGTCGTATAACGCCGGTTACACCAATGTGCATGAACTCATTCCCTGGCGCACCCTCAGCGGGCGGCAGCAACTTTATCAGGATCATGAATGGATGCGGGCATTCGGTGAAAGTCTGCTGGTGTATCGTCCCCCCATCGACACCCGGACGGTACAACCATTATTGAACCAGAAACCTAATGGGCACCCGGAGAAAGCACTTAATTTTCTCACGCCGCACCAGAAATGGGGGATTCACTCCACCTACAGCGACAACCTGCTGATGCTGACTTTATCACGCGGCGGTCCCATCGTCTGGTTGAGCGAGGACGATGCCGGTGAACTGGGGATAGCGGACAACGACTGGATCGAGGCATTCAACGTTAATGGCGCGTTGACTGCGCGGGCTGTGGTGAGCCAGCGCATTCCGCCAGGGATGACCATGATGTACCACGCGCAGGAACGTATCGTAAACCTTCCGGGATCGGAAATTACCGGGCAGCGGGGCGGTATCCATAATTCGGTGACCCGGGTGTGCCCTAAACCCACCCACATGATCGGTGGTTATGCGCAACTGGCTTATGGTTTCAACTACTACGGAACCGTAGGTTCTAATCGTGACGAGTTTGTGGTGGTACGAAAAATGAACCGTATCGACTGGCTGGATGGTGAAGGCAATGATGATTCACAAGGTAACCCGCAGGAGGAAAGCCAATGAAAATTCGTTCTCAGGTTGGCATGGTATTGAACCTGGACAAATGTATCGGCTGCCATACCTGCTCAGTGACCTGCAAGCGTGTCTGGACCAGTCGTGAGGGCATGGAGTATGCCTGGTTTAATAATGTGGAGAGCAAACCAGGCATCGGCTACCCGAACAACTGGGAAGATCAGGAAAAATGGCGTGGCGGCTGGATCCGCAAAATTACCGGCAAGCTGGCGCCGCGGATGGGTAATCGCGTCAGTGTGCTGGCAAAAATATTTGCTAATCCTGATGTCCCGGCACTGGATGATTACTACGAGCCGTTTGATTTTGACTATCAACATTTGCATAGCGCACCGCAGGGCAAACATCAGCCTGTTGCCCGTCCGCGTTCATTGATCACCGGTCAGCGTATGCAAAAGATTGAACAGGGCCCTAACTGGGAGGAAATTCTTGGCGGCGAGTTCGCAAAGCGGGCGCAGGATAAAAACTTCGACAATATGCAGAAGGAGATGTATGGCCTGTTTGAACATACTTTCATGATGTATCTGCCGCGTCTGTGTGAACACTGCCTGAACCCGGCCTGTGTCGCAACCTGCCCGAGCGGCGCCATTTACAAGCGGGCTGAAGATGGCATTGTCCTGATTGACCAGGACAAATGCCGTGGCTGGCGAATGTGCCTGACAGGCTGCCCGTATAAAAAAATCTATTTTAACTGGAAGAGCGGGAAGTCGGAGAAATGTATTTTCTGTTATCCGCGCATTGAATCCGGTCAGCCAACCGTGTGCTCAGAAACCTGTGTCGGGCGCATCCGTTATCTGGGGGTGCTGTTGTATGACGCCGACCGTATCGGCGAGGCGGCTCGGGCAGAAGACGAAAAAAATCTCTATCAACAGCAGCGCGAATTGTTCCTTGACCCGCATGACCCGGCGGTCATCCATCAGGCGCTGGCCGATGGCATACCACAAGGGGTGATCGATGCGGCTCAGCAATCGCCGGTCTACAAAATGGCCATGGACTGGCAACTGGCACTGCCATTACACCCGGAATATCGGACATTGCCCATGGTGTGGTATATCCCGCCTTTATCACCGATCCAGTCAGCGGCGGATGCCGGTACGTTGGGGCATAACGGCGTATTACCCGATGTCGAAAATCTGCGTATTCCGGTGCAGTATTTGGCGAATCTGTTGAGCGCAGGAGATACCGCGCCGGTGTTGCTGGCGCTGAAACGGATGATGGCAATGCGTCATTATAAGCGAGCTGAAAGTGTTGACGGCGTGGTGGATACCCGTGCGCTGGATCAGGTTGGTCTGAGCGAAGCACAGGCACAGGAGATGTATCGCTATCTGGCGCTGGCCAACTATGAAGATCGCTTCGTTATTCCTTCCAGTCACCGAGAGTTGGCCGGTAATGCTTTCCCGGAAAGTGAAGGTTGTGGTTTTAGTTTTGGTGATGGTTGCAGCGGTAGTGACAGCAAGTTCAATCTGTTTAACAGCCGTCGTATTGACGCGATTGAGGTATCGCCGAAAACCCGACCTCAGGAGGCGCCATGATGATTGCTCTGCGCGTGATTGCCCATTTGCTGGATTACCCGAATCAGACATTATTCGAGCATCAGCAAGATCTCATTGAGGCGCTGGTGCCTACTGGGGCGCTTGACCCGCACCATTGCGCACAGTTACAGCGGTTTACCCGGCATCTTTGCGCCCGTCCGCTGCTGGATGCGCAAGCGGCATACGGTGAATTGTTTGACCGTGGCCGCGCCACCTCGTTGTTGCTATTTGAACATGTGCATGGGGAATCGCATGACCGCGGCCAGGCGATGGTAGACCTGCTGGCGCAATACCGCACCGCCGGACTGGAGATTAACTGTCGCGAACTACCGGATTTTCTGCCGCTCTATCTGGAATACCTCGCCAATCTCAACCCTGCGCAGGCGCGCAGCGGTTTACAGGATGTGGCGCCGATCCTGGCATTACTGGGTGCCCGGTTGATCCAGCGTCAGAGCTCCTATGGCGTGTTATTTGATGTCTTACTGGCGCTGTCCGGCAGTGGTGTACAGTGCCAGGCGCTGGAACCACAGGTTGCCGGTGAAGCCCGTGATGATACTCCCCAGGCGCTGGACGCGGTATGGGAAGAGGAGCAAGTCACGTTCATCGGCCAGCCAGGGTGCCCGTCAGCGGCAGAAACAACGCATCAAAGACGTTTTGTCGGCGCGGTGGTGCCGCAATATCTGGATGTGGCGCAGATCGTTACCAGCAACAAAGGACACTGACTATGCAATTTTGGCATTGCTTTTTTTTTGATATCTATCCCTATCTGGCCGCCGCCATTTTCCTGACTGGCAGCTGGTTGCGTTACGACTACGGGCAATATAGCTGGCGTGCCGGATCCAGCCAGATGCTGGATAAAAAAGGCCTGCGTCTGGCCTCCAATTTGTTTCATATTGGTATTTTAGGGATCTTCGTTGGTCATTTTTTTGGCATGTTGACTCCGCACTGGATGTACGAAGCTTTCCTGTCGATTGCGGTAAAACAAAAAATAGCCATGGTAGCTGGTGGTATTTGCGGTCTGATGACGCTGGCAGGGGGCGGTTTGTTACTGAAACGGCGTCTTACCCAGCCGCGTATTCGCGCCACCAGCAGTGTTGCTGATATTCTGATCCTGACATTGCTGGTGGTGCAGGTGTGCCTCGGTCTGTTGACCATTCCTTTTTCTGCCCGGCATATTGATGGTCATGAGATGATGAAACTGGTGGATTGGGCACAGGCGGTAGTCACGTTGCAGGCCGGGGCCGGGGCGTATTTGGACGGCGTGGCGCTGATATTCAAACTCCATCTGGTGTTGGGGATGACCCTGTTTGTGCTGTTTCCGTTTTGTCGGCTGGTCCATATCTGGAGTGTGCCGCTGGGGTATATGACCCGACGTTATCAGTTAGTTCGTGCTCGCCGCTAACGCTGATGTCAGATTGCCGCTGAGGTGACTGGCGTTTTTCTTGAAGTGATGGTGTGCGGGTAAACACGGGCCGCCAATGCCGCTGCAATCTACATGACGACCAGGATATCATAGTGGGATTCGTTCAATGTTCAGGAACCCGCTATGTCTGTTAACGTCAAGGTGATCAAAAATAAGCTGCTCTCTGAAAACTGGTTTGTACTACGTAATTACACCTACGAGCTGACCAGCCAAAAAGGGGAGACGCTGCGTCATAAGCGCGAAGTGTATGATCGCGGTGATGGCGCCACGCTGTTATTGTATAACCGTAATAAAAACAGTGTGATATTAACGCGCCAGTTTCGTATCGCCACCTGGGTAAATGGCAATGAGGGCGGTATGTTGATCGAAACCTGTGCCGGTTTACTGGATGATGATGCGCCGGAAGATTGCATTCGTAAGGAAGCGATGGAAGAGACGGGGTATGCCATCGGCAGGGTGGAGAAACTGTACGAAGCTTATATGTCACCAGGAGGCGTCACGGAATTGCTGCATTTTTTCGCCGCTGAATACGACGAGTCACTGCACCAGAGTGCCGGCGGCGGCGTGGAAGATGAAGATATTGATGTCCTTGAGATCCCTTTTCCGCAGGCGCTGGCGATGGTGAAAGAGGGGCGAATTCGTGATGGGAAAACCATCATGTTGCTACAATATGCGCAACTGGCTGGGTGGTTAAACGCCGCAGAGTGATGGTGTTTCGCCCTAACCGGGCAAACAAAATACGCATGCCGCTGACCTTGTACGGCCAGGTGGCAGGTTTTTTGCGCGCTGGACGGGAATCCCGCTTTTCGGGTGATGTCACAGAGAAAGGGATGTTGGCTGGTGATTGTTGCGCTATCATCATAACTTCATTTGCTCCAGAGCCTGATGTTTAATGTCTTATTGGATGAAATCGCTGCTTTTACTGCCTTTTCTTCTTGCCGCCCGAGGGTATGCGTCCCCGCTACAAAAGACATTTTTTGACTGGCAAGTAACCTGTAATAACCTCAATTTTTGTGTCGCGCGTAACGTTCCTGGCGATAATGGTTTAGTGATGACGATTTCCCGTCATGCTGGCGCTAATGCGCGTCCATTGTTGCGCATTGATTATGGCAATCGTTATACAGGTGAATTGAAGGGGGGGCCGCTGAAAGAAAATTTACTGCTTGATCAGCAACGTCTGAAACCCGACCTTAAACACTGGAATGTTGAGCATCATCATTGGGCGACAACCAATGTCATTTCGATTGATGAGTTTTTAGCGCAAGCTCTGGAAGCGGACAGCATTCAACTGACATGGCGACCCCAATCGGCTATCGCGTTACATGGACTTAAGGATGTACTTCTGTTGATGGATGCGACTCAGGGGCGGGGTCATGATGCCAGTGCCTGGATTAAACGCACTGATCATCATGCGGTTGAGGTGCTGCCTGAGCCTCCACCGCCACAGATGCTGGCGTTGGTGCATCCTCCTTTGGCACTGACCGCCGAAGAAAACCGGGGGTTGATTGATTTTGCTACCTGGCGCATCAATGCCAATGAGTGTTTGTTGGATCCGTTGCGGCGTAAAGTGACGGTAGATCCATTAAGTGATGATAAAGCATTGCTGTTGGTCAGCTGTGAAATGGGGGCCTACAATGTGATCAATCTGGCGTTTGAGGTGACCCGAACGCAGCCTTATGTCGCCCGGGGTTTGACATTCAACCTGCCATTTACACCACCCAACCATAAAATGAAGAAAATGGAGTTGATGAACGCGGAGTATGACACGTTGACCGGGGAGTTACTGACGTTTTCCAAAAATCGCGGCCTGGGTGATTGCGGCACGGCAACGCGCTGGCAGTATAATGGCCGCGAATTTGTGCTGGCTGAATATGCGGAAGAAAACACCTGTGACGCATGGCACGGCAGTGATGACTGGCCTACGTTATGGGTAAGCCAGCACTCAGTGAGGCAATAACCTAACCTGAGCGGTCCCGGTTTAGCGGATGGCCTGAACCAGTATCGGTGAACCGTTCTGGTTACCGACCAGTTCAGCCAGTAAGTCATTGACGCCGTCACTCATCGCTTTAAAACGCGTTAATGATGAACGCGCCACAACGACGAAAACACCGACATTGTTCTGTGGCACCATCGCCATATAGGTGATGAATCCGCCGCCGCCGCCCGTTTTTTCAATAATTCCCGGGTGTCCGTTTTTCGGCGCCATATAAACCCAGCCCATGCCCAGCGCATCTGCTCTGCCAGGGACATCCATGCCGTCGACTTTTGTCAGTTGGTTACGCTGGTAGATTAATGTTTGCAGACGATCAACCTGAGCGGTACGGCGGTGTACATCAGAAGAAAGAAATTGTTGCATCCAGCGGCCAATATCGTCCGGGGTGGAATAGACGCCGCCGCTGCCGACAGCGGCCAGCGTATTCAGACAGGGGCTGGCACCTTTCCCGGGAATGATCAATCGGTTACATTGATCAACCGACGGTGTGAAGGTGGTGTCTTTCATCCCCAGAGGCTGCGTGATCATCTGTTTGAACAGCGTTGGATAAGGCACGCCGACAGCCCGTGATAATGCATCGCTTAACAGGTCGTAAGCCAGGTTGGAGTATGCGGCACGGATCCCGGGAGGTGTGGCCAGTCGGGCATTTTGCAGCCAGTTCCAGCGTTCAGCGCGCGTTGGCCAGACAAATACCGGACGAATGGCTTTTCCACCGGGCTGTTCACGTGGCAATCCACTGGTATGGGTTGCCAGATGAATCAGGCGGATCGGCTGACCAGCATAAGTGGGAACGGCAGTTCCCGGCGGCGCAAATTTGTTCAGTGGATCGTCCAGATTGAGCCGGCCTTGCTCAGCCAGTTTGACCATTACTTCACTGGTCATTAATTTACTCAGCGAGGCAATGCGGATCAGCGAGTCTTTTTGCGGGCGTACATTATTACCCGGGCGCGTCTCGCCAAAACTGGTAAAAACACGCTGGTTGCCGTCAATGGCCACCAACGCCATCGCAGTGGCGGCGCTGCCGTAGAAAATATGTTCAGCATAACGATCAACAAGTTGCGAAGCAAAAAGCGGATCGGGTGACGCCTGAGCCTGACTTTGTAAAGGTAGCGCGGCGAATATCAGTGCCGCCATAAAGTGAACGCGTGTTTTCAACGGGGCTGCATCCATCTGTTCTAATAGGAAAGATGGGATAATAGTAACCACTTTAACGCTGGCGAAAAGAGCGAAACGTGATTTTTTTGTCTGTGCGCCAGATTTCGTCAGGCAATAAGACGGCATGGGATGAATTTCAGCATCCGCTGATGCGGGTCAGTGATAAATTACGCGATGATCAGAGTCAACGCCGCCATAACATTAACCTTAGTGAGCAGGTTATCAGACGGGAAGATTTCCCGCCCGGATGATTAAAGCCGTGCGGCAAGAACGTCTTCCAGTTTTTCCTGGTCAGAAGCAAACTGGCGGATGCCTTCCGCCAGCTTTTCCACCGCCATCGGATCCTGGTTATGTGCCCAACGGAATTCGGCTTCTGTCAGTGGCGTCGGCGCCTGGCTGACTTTGGTTGACGGCGTCAGGTGGCGGATGACCGGCGCATTACTGGACTGCAATGCCTGTAACAAATTAGGCGAAATTGTCAGACGGTCACATCCCGCCAGCGCCAGAACTTGCTCAGTTTTACGGAAACTGGCGCCCATGATTACCGTGTGATAACGATGCTGTTTATAATAATCATAGATGTTACGCACCGATATCACGCCAGGATCCTCATCCGCGATATAAGGTTCCAGTGGTTTACGGCTGTTGTACCAGTCATAAATGCGGCCGACAAATGGCGAAATAAGAAAAACGCCCGCTTCCGCGCAAGCGCGCGCCTGAGCAAAAGAGAATAGCAGGGTCAGATTGCAGTTGATGCCATTTTTTTCCAGTGATTCTGCCGCGCGAATACCTTCCCAGGTGGATGCCAGTTTTATTAGAATGCGCGAACGGTCAATTCCCTGATCCTCATACATTCTGATCAGTTTTTCTGCTTTGGTCACACACATACCACGATCAAAGGCGAGCCGGGCATCGACTTCCGTCGAAACTCGGCCTGGAACACTTTTCAGGATTTCCATGCCGAGATTAACCGCCACTTTATCACTGGCATTGATGATGCGAGTGACTTTACTGCCGCCCTGTTTTTTAGCGTATTCGATGGCATCATCAATCAGGTGTTTATAGGACTCAAGGCCAGCGGCTTTCAGGATCAGCGACGGATTAGTGGTAGCATCTTCAGGGTGGTAATCACGGATTGATTCAATATCGCCACTATCAGCCACCACGGTGGTGAACTGTTTTAATGCATCTAGTTGGTTCATCTCTTAGCTCCTTGATAAGCAATTCAGTGAAGGACGAATAATTATCTCAGGCGGAATACCTTGCGTCTGACGCCATGGAATTGACCGACGCTTTACTGATTATGCCAATAAGGCAGTCAGGATGGTTTGCCTGTTTGACTGCGCTTTCTGTGATTTGGCAACAGGAACGGGGCAACGCGTTAGTGCTGTCATTAGGGTGTAGCAGGACGGTGAAAAACCCTGGCATTAAACGCCCGTAATGCCGTCACCAGGGCCATTTGTTACTATCAAGCGTAGCAGGTCCTGGCAGCCCTGCTGATGCATTGATCCCCTCTGTGGTTATTTTGTTAATGCTTCCTGTTCGTAGTAGTTAATTTTGTCTACTTTAGCGGTAGAGCCGCCGCCTTCAAATTCGGAAGCCAGCCATGCATTAACAATTGAACGCGCCAGTTCCGGGCCAATCACCCGGGCGCCGAGCGTGATGATTTGTGCGTTATTGCTCTTTCGCGCGCGTTCGGCGGAATAGGTATCATGACACTGGGCTGCACGGATACCAGGAACTTTGTTGGCGACGATACTCATGCCGATACCGGTACCGCAAATTAAAATACCCCGATCATGTTTACCGTCTTTAATCGCATTGGCCACACTCCAGGCAATATCTGGATAGAGCGGCTTCTCCACCTGTGCATCGTTACTGTAATCGCTGATATCCAGATTTTTTTCCTGTAAGGCACGTTTTATCAGGTTTTTCAATTCCAGCGCCGCGTCGTCGGCACCTATCGCAATCGGTTTCATCGCTTTCTCCAGTACGGTTTTGACAGGGTCACGCTGCCTGATTGTGAGGAGGCAGTGCATGATTCGCTTTTTACTCTACTGCATAATTGTTCATATGTTCAACATAATTTCATTTGTTTGTCCAAACCATCGAAGATATGCACCAGTGTAAGCGGAAATATCAGCTAAAAAGCGTAATTTTTCGCTGAAAAAGGGGGTTTAAATCATTTGAGGTCAGTCACACTTTTCATTTTTGCCAGTGTGTTTTGAACATTTATCCATGCTAATGTTCATTTGTTCATGCATTGATGCAATGCACAAGAAGACCCACTGAGGACTCAATCATGCGTCAAATATTTCATTACCCTTTGAACTATAAAGATTTTTATGGCTGTTCCTGCTTATTTTTATCGCAACCAGGGCGACCTGAATGGTCATGCCCGGCCCCGGGAGGTGCACGATGAACGCATCGGCACAATCTGCGATTGAAACTGCAGTGATCCGTAAAGTTTCACTGCGCCTGGTACCCTTTGTTGCGTTGATGTTCTTCATTAACTTCCTGGACCGCACGGCGATCTCTTTTGCTGGACCGAACGGGCTGACCGCGGAATTGGGTTTACAGGCGGCGCAATTTGGTCTGGCATCGGGCATCTTCTTTATTGGTTACATTCTGTTGGAAGTGCCAAGCAACCTTGCGTTACATCGCTTTGGCGCACGCAAATGGCTGGCACGTATTATGGTGAGCTGGGGCATTGTCTCTTTACTGTTTACCTGGGTGTCGAGTGTTAACGGGTTATATACCCTGCGTATGTTGTTGGGGATTGCCGAAGCTGGTTTCTTTCCCGGTGCGATTCTTTATCTCAGTTTGTGGGTACCTGCTCGTCATCGCAGCAAAATCTTGTCGCTGTTCTATCTGGCGCAACCGTTGACTGTGGTATTTGGTGCGCCGCTGGCCGCCGGTTTAATTGAACAACATGGGTTGTTTGGATTGTCAGGCTGGAGAGTGATGTTTCTCGGGGTATCGATTCCGGCGATTATCATTGGCATTGTGGCCTGGTTTTGGCTGGCGGATACGCCGCGCGATGCTCGCTGGTTAACCACAGCAGAAAAAGAGTGGCTAACGGCTGAGCTGGAAAAAGAGAAAGGTGAGAAGCAACAAGAACAGCATCCCGGCGTACGTACGGTGCTGTTTAACGGACGTGTCTGGTTGCTGTGCCTGATCTATTTTGGCTTTATTTATGGTTTATATGCGCTGGCTTTCTTCCTGCCCACTATTATTGCTGGTTTTCAACAGCAATTTGGCACCTCGTTTAATGTGATGGAGAAGGGAATAATCACGGGCGTGCCTTATCTGTTTGCCGCTGTAGTGATGTTCTTTTGGTCACGCGACGCAACGCGACGCGGCTGTAAAACCTGGCACATTGCATTACCGGCATTGACCGGGGCGATTAGCGTTCCTCTGGCGTTATACATGGATTCGCCGCTGGCCACCATTCTGGTCGTTGCGGTTACCGCTTCATCAATTTTTGCCGCATTACCCAATTTCTGGACACTGCCGACGCAATTTCTGACGGGAGCTTCCGCTGCCGCTGCCATTGCCTTGATTAACACGCTGGGCAATATCGCCGGTTTTTCCGCTGGCTATATTACCGGTGTGCTGCATGACGCGACCCATAGTTACACCTTGCCAATGACCGTTGTTGGCGGCTTTATGCTGCTTTCTGCAGTATTGATGCTATTCCTGAATGCCAGGCGTCGACCGGTCCAGCCCGTCCATATTGCACAGGAGCAGCCACAATGACGTATTTGTTTAATCAACCTTCCGCTTTTTCCCGTGAATTAATTGAAGGTTTTGTGGCGGCGAATGGCGATAAAGTGCGTCAGGTTGCTGGTGGTGTCGTGCGCAGTACTCGTAGCCAGCCAGGCACGGTTGCCATCGTTATCGGTGGCGGATCCGGGCATTATCCGGCTTTTGCCGGACTGGTTGGCCAGGGAATGGCGCATGGCGCGGCAATGGGAAACCTGTTTGCTTCGCCGTCGGCGCAACAGATTTACACTGTCGCCCGCGCTGCTGATAACGGCGGCGGGGTTCTGCTGGCGTTTGGTAATTATGCTGGTGATGTTCTCCATTTTGGGCAGGCATGTGAGCGTCTGAAAGCGGAAGGGATCCCCTGCGAATTACTGGCGGTCACCGATGATATCTCCAGCGCTTCAATCGCTGAGATCGACAAACGGCGCGGGGTAGCCGGTGATTTGGTGGTGTTTAAAGTGGCCTCCGCGGCGGCGGAAGCAGGGTATTGCCTTGCTGATGTGGCCACCGTGGCACGGCGGGCGAATTTTCACACCCGGACGCTGGGCGTGGCTTTTTCGGGCTGTACGTTGCCGGGGGCGTCTCAGCCGCTGTTTGAAGTTGCCGCTGGCACCATGGCGCAGGGGATGGGCATTCATGGTGAACCGGGTATTGGTGAGCGTGAAGTCCCGCGCGCCGATGCACTGGCTGAGTTGTTTGTTACGTCATTACTTGATGAACGTCCTGCCGGGGTGACAGCACTCAGCGAACAGCGTGTGGCTGTGGTGCTGAATGGGCTCGGCGCAGTGAAATACGAGGAATTATTTGTCGTTTACCGTCGTGTTGCCGCTTTGCTGCACGAGGCGCATTTGCAGATCATCGAGCCGGAAGTCGGGGAGTTCGTGACCAGCTTTAATATGGCGGGTGTTTCATTAACACTGATGTGGCTGGACGAGGAACTGGAACGATTCTGGCGTGCGCCCGCGAATGCGCCTGCGTTTCGCAAAGGAAGCATTATTGTGGCGGAGCCCCTGGCTGTTGAAACCTTGCAGACGGCGGCGGTGCAAACCATCCCTGTCGCTTCAGCGGCGTCGCAACAGGCGGCACAGTGCCTGATGGGGATTCTGGCGGTCATGGCGCGTACTCTGCAAGACAATGCGGATGAATTGGGGCGTATTGATGCGATTGCCGGTGATGGCGATCATGGTATTGGTATGGAACGCGGCGTGCTGGCTGCGGTAGAAGAAGCCCGTAGCCTGGTGGTGCGCGGTGCGGGTGCCGGTACCTTGTTGTGTCGGGCGGCCGATGCCTGGGCGGATAACGCGGGGGGGACTTCCGGCGCATTATGGGGCGTGGCGCTGACATCGATTGGCACTGCTCTGGGGGATACATTGACACCGGATGCGCACCATGTGGCGCTGGGTGTCCGCCATGCGAAAGAGAGCGTGATGCATTTTGGCAAAGCGCAACCGGGTGATAAAACGCTGGTGGATGTGCTGGTTCCCTTTAGCGACAGTTTGAATGATGAAGTGGCGCGCGGCGTCTCACTGCCTGAGGCCTGGCGGATTGCCGCCGGGGTGGCGCAACACAGTGCTGAGGCTACCCGTCAACTGACGCCGAAAATGGGACGAGCCCGCCCACTGGCGGCGAAGAGTCTGGGCACACCGGATGCCGGTGCGATATCGCTTGCGATGATCGTTAATGCCATCAGCAAGGTGATGCAGCGACAATGCTCGCTACAGCAATCTGACACGTCCGGGGCGACACGATGAACAACAACGCGATTTTGCTCGGCGTCAGCCTGAAGACGTACTTCAGCTACGCGCAGACACTGGCGTGGAGCCAAAAGGTGGCGCAGATCGCACGCCAGCATCCTGCCATTGTGGCGGGTGATGTCAGGTTGTTTGTCTTGCCTGCGTTCCCGGCCATACCGGCGGTGGTGGATATCTTTGCTGCCACGCCGGTGCAAGTAGGGGCGCAAGACCTTGCCGGCACCGAAAATGGCGCCTGGACTGGCGAAGTGAGTGGCAGCATGTTGGCGGAGATTGGCTGTTGTCTGGCGGAGGTTGGTCATGCTGAACGGCGACGGTATTTTGCTGAAGATGATACGCAGATTGCCGCCAAACTCGCTATGGCGTTACGTCATGGCATGACGCCGATCCTGTGTCTGGGCGAACCTGTGCACACCTCGGTGGCGCAGGCGGTTGCACTTTGTACGCAACAATATCATGCGGCACTGGCGATGGCGCGTCAGCAGGGGTTATCTGGCGCGGTGATTATCGCCTGGGAACCGCAGTGGGCGATAGGGGCCGCTAATCCGGCGCCTGATGACTATATTCAGGCTGTCTGTGCCGGATTGCGTGACCTGGCGGCCGATCGGGACTTCAGGCTGAGCGTTATTTATGGCGGCAGCGCAGGTCCGGGGTTATTGCAACGCCTTAATGGTCAGGTCAACGGGCTATTTCTTGGCCGCTTTGCCCATGATCCCGCCGCCTTGCGGAAGATTATTGATGACGCGGCGGCGTTTGACTTCTTTTTTCCCGGGAGGGCACGATGAAATGACCATTGGATTAAGTACTTATGCTTTTTTTTGGCGGGCATCTACACGTGTCGCTCAGCCGATGACACTGGCACAGATGCTGCAAAAGACAGCGGAAATGTCCGTGTCGTTGTTCCAGATTTGTGACTATGCACAGATTGAGCAATGGTCAGATGATGAACTCCGTGCCTTGCGGCGCCAGGCTGAAAAGTCAGGTATCACGCTGGAACTGGGGACCCGTGGGTTAACGGGCGCCCATTTGCGGCGTTATCTGCACATTGCCCGATTATTGGATGCGCGCATTATCCGTTCTATGTTCAACAGTGCCAGCCATCAGCCAACACAGGCGGAAGCGGTACAGCTTCTTGCCGACATTCTGCCTGACTTTGAACGGCAACAGGTGGCGCTTTGTCTTGAGACTTATGAGCAGGTGAACAGCGCGGATATGATGGCGGTGATCAACCCGTTCGATTCACCGGCGCTGGGAGTGTGTCTTGATCCCGCCAATTGTGTCGCGGCGCTGGAATTGCCCGCCCAGGTGATTGATAACACCGCAGCGCGGGTACTGAACCTGCACATAAAAGATTTCGCCTTTACACGACGTGATGGCTGGGTCGGGTTCACGCTAACCGGTTGCCCGTTGGGAGAAGGGTTACTGGATTACGACTTATTGATCGATAAAGTCCGACCCGCTGAGCGGGGAATTAACCAGATTATCGAACACTGGCTTCCCTGGCAGGAAAATGCAGAACTGACCTGTCAACGCGAGGCGCAGTGGACACAACACAGTGTGGAATTCTTACGTCATAAATACGCTCAGGAGTAACGCGATGACAAAGCAACTGAAAACAATTACCGTGATTGGCGCGGGCGGCAAAATGGGCATGCGCATTTCCGCCAATTTGCAAAAGAGTGATTATCACGTGTTTTACTGTGAAAATTCACCGCAGGGACAGCAACAGGTGATCGCCCAGGGACGTGAAATCTCTGTGCCGGAATCGGTTGTTCCGCTGAGTGATGTCGTCATTTTAGCGGTTCCCGATGTGGTGTTAGGCAAAGTGTCGCACGGCATCGTGCCACAAATGAAAGCAGGCACCACGCTATTAACGCTTGACCCGGCAGCGGCTTACGCAAACCTGATTGCGCAGCGTGATGAGATTGAGTATGCGGTCGCGCATCCTTGTCACCCTTCCGTGTTTCTGCAACGTTATACCAAAGAAGAGCATGCTGATGCGTTCGGCGGGGTAGCGGCGTTGCAGCATGTCGCGGCATCTTACGAGCAAGGAAGCGATGAGCAAAAAGCGGCGCTGGCGAACGTCATCAGTGTCATGTATGGGCCGGTTGAGCAGGTGCATTGGGTGACAGTAAAGCAACTGGCGTATCTGGAACCGACACTGGTGGAAACCGTGGCCTGTATGGTCGGCGCCTTTATGAAAGAGGCGCTGGACGAAACGGTAAAACACTCGGGTGTTCCGGTAGAAGCCGCCCAGGCCATGCTTTACGGTCATATTCAAATTGCCCTGGCGGTAGCTTTTCGCGCCACCAACCCTTTTTCCGATGCCTGTATGATCGCCATGGAGTACGGTCGCGAAAAAATTGTGAAGCCGGACTGGAAGCAAATTTTTGAGGAGAAAGAGCTGGACCTGGTGATTGCCCGGATGCTGAAAATCGATGCGATCCGTCGTTAGTCATGGTATTTCCTTGCGGCTAATGAGCCAATGTGTGGCGAAGTTAGCCGTTTCAGTGCTATAAATCCTGCTGACAAGACGAGATAATTGACGGTGCCCGGTTTTACCACCGGCCACCGCCTCAGGCTGCGAGATAACATATCGGATGGAAAAACATACGCTTTCTCAGGATTCTGAATTGCTGACGGAAATTGCGGTCGCTTACTACCAGGACGAAATCACCCAGGAAGAGATTGCGCGCAAATTTGGTATTTCCCGCATTAAAGTCGGGCGTTTACTGAAACGCGCCAAAGAGGAAGGCATTGTTGAAATCAATGTCCGTTATCATCCCGTATTTAGTACCCGGCTCGAACAACAACTGTTGGCACGTTTTCCCTTACAGCGAGCGCTGATCGCCCTTGATCATCAGGATGACGAAGAACAGCGACGGCAGGTCGCCGCCCTGGTATCGACCCAATTGTCACAAATGCTGAAAGATAATTCGGTCGTGGCGATTGGCCAGGGCCGAAATGTTGCCGCAGTGGCGGATTATCCGGGAAATGTGCCAACCCGCAATTGTCATTTCATCAGTGGGATTGGCGGCACACATCGTCCGGGCGACGCCATCAATGCTGACCATATCAGCCGGCGGATGGCGAAAAAATTCGGCGGCATCAGTGAAACGCTCTATGCACCTGCCTATGTGGAAAATCGGGCGCTCAAAGAGGCATTCATGCAAAACGGCACCATTAAAGAGACGCTTGATCGCGCACGTAAAGCAGATATTGCGCTGGTGGGTATTGGTGACATGAATGAAAACAGCTATATGGTAAAACTGGGCTGGTTTACCCCGCATGAGATTGTTGATGCCAGTTTACATCAGGGCGTGACAGGCGATGTGGCTGGCTATGATTTTTTTAATGCACAAGGGCAACATGTTGATACTGTGATGAATGATCGAGTGATCGGCCTCAGTATCGATGAACTGCGCAACATCCCCTGCGTGATTGCCATTGCATCGGAAAATACTAAAGCGATGGCCATTCTTGGCGCACTGCGCACTGGCGCCATTGATATTATTGCCACCAGTGCTCAAAATATCCGTACCCTACTGAATATGACGAAATAGCCGGGTAAGGCGAATGCGCTGATTCGCTTTGCCTTGATATGATTGCTGTCATCCTTCATTCCATGCCAATTCTATGGCTGACTTCATGTTTTTCTCCCATCCTGCGCTTCTATACTGAGTGGTTAATGTTGTAAACCGATAACCATAACGAAGGATCTGCTAATGGATGAACAACTGAAACAAAGTGCGCTCGATTTTCATCAATTTCCTCTACCCGGTAAGATACAAGTCTCGCCGACAAAGCCGCTGGCGACACAACGTGATTTAGCGCTGGCCTATTCACCGGGCGTGGCGGCGCCTTGTCTGGAAATCGCCCGCGATCCGCTGGCCGCATACAAATATACCGCACGCGGCAACCTGGTCGCAGTGATCTCCAACGGCAGCGCAGTGCTGGGGCTGGGTAACATCGGCGCTCTTGCCGGTAAGCCGGTGATGGAAGGGAAAGGCGTGCTGTTTAAAAAATTTGCCGGCATTGATGTGTTCGATCTTGAGGTTGATGAACACGATCCCGATAAACTGATCAATGTTGTGGCGGCGCTGGAACCTACCTTTGGCGGCATCAATCTTGAGGATATCAAAGCGCCCGAATGTTTTTACATTGAAAAAACGTTACGTGCGCGCATGAAAATTCCGGTGTTCCATGACGATCAGCATGGCACGGCGATTATTTGTACCGCCGCAGTACTTAACGGTTTACGCATCGTGAAGAAAGAGATTGCCGGGGTGCGACTGGTGGTGTCTGGCGCCGGGGCTGCCGCTATCGCCTGTATGAATTTGCTGGTTGGACTGGGCCTACAGAAAGACAATATTGTGGTGTGCGATTCAAAAGGGGTCATCTATCGGGGCCGTGAAGAACATATGGCGGAAACCAAAGCCGCGTATGCGATTGCCGATAATGGCAAACGTACGCTGGATGCGGTGATCACGGATGCGGATATTTTCCTGGGCTGCTCAGGGCCGAAAGTGCTGACGCCCGACATGGTGAGCCGGATGGCGAAAGATCCGCTCATTCTTGCGCTGGCTAACCCCGAGCCGGAAATTTTGCCTCCGCTGGCGAAAGCGGTACGTCCGGATGCCATTATTTGTACCGGGCGTTCCGACTACCCGAATCAGGTCAATAATGTGCTGTGTTTCCCGTTTATTTTCCGTGGCGCACTGGATGTCGGCGCAACCGCAATCAATGAAGAAATGAAGCTGGCGGCGGTGTATGCCATTGCCGGGCTGGCGCTGGCGGAGCAGAGTGATGTGGTGGCGTCGGCGTACGATGATCAGGAACTGTCGTTTGGCGCGGAGTACTTGATTCCTAAACCGTTCGATCCCCGTTTGATTGTGCAGATTGCCCCGGCGGTGGCGAAAGCGGCGATGGATTCGGGTGTTGCCACCCGTCCGATCAGCGATTTTGATGCCTATAAAGAGAAACTGACGGAATTCGTCTATAAAACCAATTTGTTCATGAAACCGATCTTTTCGCAGGCACGTAAAGATCCGCAGCGCGTGGTGTTGGCCGAAGGGGAAGAAGCGCGGGTGCTGCATGCCACCCAGGAACTGATCTCCCTGGGTATGGCTCGACCCATTTTGATTGGCCGTCCGAGTGTTATTGCGATGCGTCTGAAAAAGCTGGGACTAAAAATTGAGATGGGGAAAGATTTTGAGGTGGTGAATAACGAATCTGACCCGCGTTTCAAAGCCTACTGGAACACCTATTACCAGATCATGAAACGGCGCGGCGTCTCACCGGCGGAAGCGCAACGGGCGGTGATCGGCAACCCAACGCTGATTGGCGCCATCATGGTTCATCGCGGTGAAGCGGATGCGATGATTTGCGGCACCGTGGGCGATTACCGCGTCCATTACGAGATTGTGGAAAAACTGTTTGGTTTCCGGCCTGATGTTAACGTCGCGGGGGCGATGAATGCGCTGCAATTGCCAAGTGGTAATACATTTATTGCCGATACGTATGTCAATGAAGATCCGACGCCGGAGCAACTGGCGGAGTTGACCATCATGGCGGCGGAAACCGTGAGGCGCTTTGGTATTGAACCGAAAGTGGCCCTGCTGTCGCATTCCAGTTTTGGTACTTCGGCAGCGCCGGCGGCACGTAAAATGCAGGAAACGTTGGCGCTGGTGAATGCGCGCGCGCCGGAGCTGGAGATCGACGGTGAAATGCATGGCGATGCGGCCCTGGTGGAAAGTATCCGGCAAGATTTGATGCCGGACAGTCCGCTGAAAGGATCGGCCAATATTTTGATCATGCCAAACATGGAAGCTGCCCGCATCAGTTACAACCTGTTGCGGGTATCCTGCTCGGAAGGGGTGACCGTTGGGCCGGTGTTGATGGGGATAGCGAAACCCGTGCATGTTCTGACACCAATCGCCTCAGTACGACGTATCGTTAATATGGTGGCGCTGGCGGTGGTGGAGGCTCAGACTCAGCCATTATAGATGCAGCACCCATTTATCGCCGGCGTTGCATGGGTGTTGGCGTATTCGACGCGTTGATGCAAGGCACATTGTCGTGGTATGGCGTCAGGGAGAATCACCTCCCTGACGAACAAGATGCCCGACGGCGGTTTACAACCAATCTCTTACCGGCAGGAAATCACGGTACAGCGCTGCTTCCGGGGAATCGGGTTCCGGCTGGTAGTCATATTCCCAGCGAACTAACGGCGGCATCGACATCAATATCGATTCGGTACGGCCGCCGGTTTGCAGGCCAAACAAGGTGCCGCGATCCCACACTAAATTAAATTCAACATAGCGCCCACGACGATAAAGCTGAAACTGACGCTCACGTTCACCCCAGGGAAGGGCTTTGCGACGCGCAATAATCGGTAAATAGCCTGCCAGAAAACCATGGCCCACGGCCTGGGTAAAGGCAAAACATTGCTCAAAGTCCGGCGTATTCAAATCATCAAAAAAAAGTCCGCCAATGCCGCGTTGCTCACCACGATGTTTGATATGAAAGTAATCATCGCACCATTTTTTATAACGCGGATAAACGTCTTCACCAAAAGGCTGACAGAGATGCAGGGCAGTACGATGCCAGTGTCTGGCATCGTCTTCAAAGCCGTAGAAGGGGGTGAGATCAAAGCCGCCGCCAAACCACCATACGGGCTCCACGCCCGGCTTTTGCGCAATGAAAAAGCGCACGTTGGCGTGGCTGGTGGGCACATAAGGGTTCTCCGGGTGGACGACCAGAGACACACCCATCGCCTGAAAACTGCGTCCCGCCAGTTCTGATCGGTGCGCCGTTGCCGATGCCGGTAGTTGATCGCCCTGAACATGGGAGAAATTCACGCCGGCCTGTTCAAAAACCGCGCCGTTACGTAATACCCGGCTGCGTCCGCCGCCGCCGCCTGTATTGGTCCAGTGATGTTCTGCGAAACGGGCGGTGCCATCAGCGTGCGCCAGTTGCTGACAAATATCGTCCTGCGGGTTGAGCAGGAACTGTTTAATGCGGGAAATATCGGGTGTATTCATCGTCATTTTGCCATTAGCCATTTCGCTGTAATTATACCTGAGCAGATTGACGATTGTGACCATCATTCTCAGCGAAGTAACTGATAATACCGCTGGCTATCGTGCCGGCCATTTTCTGACGGAATGCGGTGGTGCCGAGTAAACGCTCTTCGACAGGATTGGTGATGAATGAGGTTTCAACCAGGATGGAAGGAATGGACGGTGATTTGAGCACCGCGAATGCGGCCTGCTCCGTCTGCTGGCTATGCAGATGGTGTAGCGGGCGGATTTGTTGCAGAACATGCTTACCGAGGATCAGGCTATTTTTGATGGTATCGGTTTGTACCAGATCAAACAGCACTTGTTGCAGATAGTTGTCTTTTTCCTGTACTTTGAGGCCGGCTACCGCATCGGCCGCATTTTCTTTGTCTGACAGATAGCGCGCCATGGCGCTACTGGCTCCCCGGTTCGATAAAGCAAACACCGAGGCGCCGCTGGCCTCCGGGTGGGTAAAACCATCAGCATGAATAGACATAAACACACTGGCGTCATGCTGGTGGGCAATCTCTACGCGTTGATACAGTGGAATGAAGTAATCCGTTTCGCGTGTCAGGCGGACATCAATCCGTGGGTGTTCACGCAATATATCGCGAATATTATGGGCGATTTCCAGCACCACATGTTTTTCTTCCGACCCTTCATGACCCATTGCGCCGGGATCAATACCGCCGTGGCCGGGGTCGATCATGACAATCTTTTTGCCGGCGCTGGTTACCGGGTGGAACTGGCCGCGATGCGGTGCATGCCCGTTGGCGGCGATGTGCAACCTGACATTTTCTTCCTGTGCCTGTGCCTGTGCCTGTTTTTTGGGGAGTAGGGCCAGCGCCAGTGCTGAAAGCAAAAGCTGACGGCGTGAAATGAACGCGTTGATAAATGAAACCTGTTTCATGTACGAATCCGGTTAGCCAGCGAAGCTATTGTTATATCGTATCAATATCAGGATAGCGACGACGGAACTATTTCAGCGTTTTACTTTCTATTTCAGTACGCTAATCGCAAAAATTACGATTTTTTCACCGCTGACCCATTTCAAGGGTTGCACCGCGCAAAGAATGCGTGATAATCAACAAATTCGGCCAAACATCTGAGTAACGTTGATGGAAATTCGCATCTTCCGCCAGGAAGACTTTGAAGAAGTCATCACGCTCTGGGAGCGTTGCGATCTCTTACGTACGTGGAACGATCCAGAAATGGATATTGAACGTAAGCTGAACCATGATCCTGACCTGTTTCTGGTGGCGGAGGTGGGCGGCGAGATTGTAGGAACATTGATGGGCGGTTATGACGGTCATCGTGGTTCGGTTTATTATCTCGGCGTACACCCTGATTACCGTGGGCGCGGTTTTGCTAATGCGCTGCTTAATCGGCTGGAAAAAAAGCTGGTCGCCCGCGGTTGCCCGAAAATCAATCTGATGGTGCGTGAAGATAATGATGTGGTGATGGGTTTCTACGAGAAGCTGGATTATGAAATGCAGGATTCTGTCTGCCTTGGAAAGCGGCTGATTGAAGATCGCGAGTACTGATGTCTGGCGCAGCGGCGGCCTGAAGTCATGAACCGCCACTATTCCCCTGATGCCTACGATAACCACGGTGTGTTACGACTACCATTCAGTTTTTGGCTGGTGACCCTGTTGCTGGCTCGGGCGTGGGTGTTGTTGATTATCGCCGGAGTATCACGGCAACAGGGCGCTACGTTGCTGGCGTTGTTTTATCCGCACCCGCTTTTTTTGGCTTTAAGTCTGGTCACGGGTATTCCTGCGGTGTTGGCCGGATTGCTGACCGGCTATCGTCAGCGCTGGCCGCGACTGTGGCAACGCTGGCGGGCGGTGTTGTGCCTGAGTTTATTGCTCAGTATTGGGTTGCAGGGCTGGCTAACGGGGCAGGATGATACGGATTTGCTACTCTGGCGCGTACTGTGGGCGTGGTTCTGTTTGCTGGCTTGTGGTTATTTGCTGTTTAATCCCCGTCTGAAAGACTGCTTTGATCCGACATTGAATGGCGCCGGGTAAAACTTTTTTACTATTCAGGACTCAAATCAGCTTCGCAAGTGTGGTGTTTTGATTACAGGAGTTGCAATGAAATTTTTTCGACCAGCATTAATTGTCGCCATCATGCTACTGACGGGGTGTGCCCGTTCAGGATCTGAAGCGTCCTCAGACACGCAATGGTGGAATCCCCTGGCAAAGATATCCTGGTCGAGTTTGTCACCACTCAACTGGTTCGGTACCTCACTGGCTGTTAGTGAGCAAGGCGTGGGTGACATCAATGGCACGACACCAATGGATAAAGCGGCGATTGACCGGGGATTAAACGGCGATTACACCTTGCGTCAGGGAATGCGCAGCAATAATGGCGAAGTGATTGCTTTCTGGCAGGCTCTTGATGATGGCAAGATAAAACTGGTGGTATTGGGTAAGGGCACGGTAAATCGCATTGAGGTGATGGATGCAAATATCCCTGACAGCGATGGCACTCACGTGGGTGATAAATTCAGCCGCTACTACACCAGAGCTTTTGGTCATTGCCAGAAAGCGCAGGGATTTGATCACCAGAGTATCGAATGCAAACGATCAGCGAGTTCTCACCTCAGCTACATTTACAGCGGCACATGGTCTGGTCCGGAAAGTTTGTTGCCACCGGACGATATACTGACCAGTTGGACAATAAGTAAAATTGTCTGGCAGCGCTGAGTTATCTCTTCCCTGGTGCGGCGTCAGGTTTATCGGCGCCGCGCACGATGTTCACGGCCTGGTGACGCTAAAATGCACGTTTCCCATACCACAGATAACCATTGCCGCCGCCTTATAGCGTTTTAGACTTTAACATCATCAAACGGTATATAAAACCGTTACAGTTTTCACCGGGGTTATCCATACACTGAGCGCATACGTGGCGTGAGCCGATCATGACTTCAGGGTGAACAATGATTTTTCCAGGGGTGAAAAGAATCGCAGGGGGTGCTGTTTTCTCCTTGCTGCTGGCCGGCTCAGCACAGGCGACGGAACTCCTTAACAGTTCTTATGATGTGGCGCGTGAACTGTTTGTGGCGCTCAATGCGCCTTTTGAAAAACAATGGGATACAGCCCATCCTGGTGACAAGCTCACCATCAAACAATCTCATGCCGGTTCATCAAAACAGGCGTTAGCCATTTTGCAGGGGTTGCGGGCCGATGTCGTCACCTATAACCAGGTGACGGATGTGCAGATATTGCATGATCGTGGCGATCTACTCCCGGCTAACTGGCAACAACGCCTACCCAATAATAGTTCGCCGTTCTATTCGACGATGGCGTTTCTGGTACGTAAAGGCAACCCCAAAAATATCCATGACTGGCAAGATTTGGTGCGCGATGACGTCAAACTGGTGTTCCCGAACCCCAAAACGTCGGGTAACGCGCGGTATACCTACCTGGCCGCCTGGGGTGTGGCGGATCAAGCCGACGGGAAAGATAAAATAAAAACTGAGCAGTTCATGACGAAATTTCTCAAAAATGTTGAGGTGTTTGATACTGGTGGTCGGGGGGCGACCACCACATTTATCGAGCGCGGTCTGGGTGATGTGCTGATCAGCTTTGAATCGGAAGTAAACAACATTCGTAATCAATATGGTCAAAATGATTACATTGTCATTGTGCCGAAAAACAATATTCTGGCAGAATTTCCGGTGGCGTGGATTGATAAGAACGTTGAGCACAATCACACCGAAGCGGCAGCCAAGTCCTATCTGAATTATCTCTGGTCACCCGCAGCGCAACAGATAATCACGCAGTTTTATTATCGGGTGAATAACCCTGAACTGATGGCCCAACAGCACGAGCGCTTCCCGCAAACTGCGTTGTTTCGGGTTGAAGATACTTTTGGTCGCTGGGATCAGGTGATGAAGACGCATTTTGCCAGTGGTGGCGAGCTGGATAAATTATTAGCCGCAGGGCAGAGATAATGTTTGCAGCAAGCAGTAAACGCGTGCTACCAGGATTTGGCATTAGCCTCGGTAGCAGCCTGTTCTTCACCTGTTTGATCCTGTTGTTGCCGCTGAGTGCCTTGTTAATGCAGTTATCGCAGATGACGCTGTCGCAATACTGGCACGTGGTGAGCAATCCACAGGTAGTGGCGGCATATCGGGTGACACTGCTTGCTGCGGGTGTGGCCTCGATCTTCAATGCCTTTTTCGGCATGTTGATGGCCTGGATTCTGACGCGTTATCGTTTCCCCGGGCGGGTAATTCTTGATGGTTTAATGGATTTACCGTTTGCGCTGCCAACCGCCGTTGCCGGTTTGACCCTGGCCGGGTTATTTTCGGTTAATGGCTGGTATGGTCAGTGGCTGGCGCAGTTTGACTTTAAAGTTTCCTATACCTGGTTGGGGATCGCGGTGGCGATGGCTTTCACCAGCATTCCGTTTGTGGTACGCACGGTACAACCGGTGCTGGAAGAACTGGGTCCGGAATATGAAGAAGCGGCCCAGACCCTGGGCGCGCGTCCCTGGCAGAGCTTCCGCCGCGTGGTACTGCCGGAAGTCGCGCCGGCATTACTGGCGGGGACCGCGCTGTCTTTTACGCGTAGCATCGGTGAGTTTGGCGCGGGCATTTTTATTGCCGGCAACATCGCATGGAAAACCGAAGTCACCTCGCTGATGATTTTTATTCGTCTGCAAGAGTTTGATTACCCGGCAGCCAGTGCGATTGCTTCAGTGATTCTGGCGGCATCGTTATTGTTGCTGTTTGCGATTAATACCCTGCAAAGCCGCTTTGGCCGTCGTTTAGGAGGTCATTAATGGCTGATATTCCGGCATTCAAAAGCTGTGAGCGTTCACGGGTCAATGGCGGGAAATGGTTGCTGATTAGCCTCGGCGTGATTATTTCCGCGTTGTTACTGGTGGTGCCGCTGATCTCTATCGTGGTGGAAGCCCTTGGACACGGGGTGGGCGCTGCCATTGCCAACCTGAAAGATGCCGACATGTTACACGCCATCTGGCTGACCATTCTGGTGGCCTTGATTACTGTACCCGTCAACCTGGTTTTTGGTGTCTTGCTGGCCTGGCTGGTGACGCGTTTTAATTTCCCGGGACGTCAATTGTTGCTGACGCTGTTTGATATTCCATTTGCGGTGTCGCCGGTGGTGGCTGGGTTGATTTACCTGTTATTTTGGGGGGTGAATGGGCCAATCGGCGGCTGGCTTGATGCGCACAATATTCGTTTAATGTTCTCCTGGCCGGGGATGGTGATGGTCACCGTATTTGTGACCTGTCCATTTGTGGTGCGAGAACTGGTTCCTGTGATGCTGAGCCAGGGGAGTCATGAAGATGAGGCGGCGATATTGCTGGGCGCTTCTGGCTGGCAGATGTTTCGTCGAGTGACGTTGCCGAATATTCGCTGGGCGCTGTTATATGGCCTGGTATTGACTAACGCGCGCACAATTGGTGAGTTTGGTGCAGTTTCAGTGGTTTCCGGCTCGATTCGAGGTGAAACCTACACGCTACCGTTGCAGGTTGAACTGTTGCATCAGGATTACAACGTGGTGGGGGCCTTTACCGCCGCGGCATTACTGACCCTGATGGCGATAGTGACACTGTTTCTGAAAGGGGCACTGCAATGGCGTTTGGAACACCAGCAGCGGCGTTTGCAACAGGAGGGAAATCATGAGCATTGAGATTAATCACATCAATAAATCTTTCGGCCATACAGTGGTGCTGAACAATATCTCGCTGGATATCTCTTCTGGTCAAATGGTGGCATTATTGGGGCCATCTGGTTCCGGTAAAACCACCTTGCTGCGGATTATCGCAGGCCTGGAACAGCAAAACAGCGGGCAGATTAGCTTTCAGGGCAAAGATGTCAGTCGCTTGCATGCCCGTGATCGCCAGGTGGGATTTGTCTTCCAGCATTATGCTTTATTCCGCCATATGACCGTGTTTGATAACATTGCATTTGGTTTAAGCGTGCAGCCCCGGCGCACGCGATCTTCTGCGGCGGCAATCAAACAAAAAGTGACTCAGTTGCTGGAAATGGTGCAATTAGGGCATTTGGTCAATCGCTATCCGTCTCAATTGTCCGGGGGGCAGAAACAGCGGGTTGCCCTCGCGCGCGCACTGGCGGTAGAACCACAGATTTTATTGCTGGATGAACCGTTTGGCGCACTGGATGCGCAAGTGCGTAAAGAACTGCGCCGTTGGTTACGGCAGTTGCATGAAGAACTGAAATTCACCAGTGTTTTCGTCACTCATGATCAAGAAGAAGCGATGGAAGTGGCGGACCGCGTCGTGGTAATGAGCCAGGGAAATATTGAACAATCAGGCTCGCCGCAGGACGTCTGGCGCGAACCAGCAACCCGGTTTGTGCTGGAATTCCTGGGTGAAGTGAACCGCTTTGATGGTGAGATCCATGGCGCCCAGTTTCAGGTGGGTGCTCACTGCTGGCCGTTAGGTTACACCCCCGCTTACCAGGGATCTGTCGAACTGTTTTTACGGCCATGGGAGCTGGATGTCAGCCGTCAAAGTAGCCTGGAAACCCCGCTACCGGTACAGGTGCTGGAAGTGAGTCCACGCGGGC
Source organism: Enterobacterales bacterium (assembly GCA_015655145.1). Taxonomy (GTDB): domain Bacteria; phylum Pseudomonadota; class Gammaproteobacteria; order Enterobacterales; family Enterobacteriaceae; genus JAATFO01. The sequence goes on from JAATFO010000060.1 coordinate 71,210, forward strand.
ACTATTGGCAACTGGTGGTACAACCAACCGGCTGGCGTCCGGAACCTATTGCCCTGGTGTTCGACGGTGATAATGCAGCCCCGGTTCGTGGCGAACGCTTGTTTATCGGTTTACGTCAGGCTCGTCTTTATCATGGAAATACCCCATTGCGGGCGATTGCCTTTGCTGAAAGTGCCTGATATTTTCTCCTCATCGCTGATTTAAGCTGGGCGGGATTTTTCCCGCCAGCGCTATGTTGCCTGCCAGGAAAACACCGTGACGACTCTGGAAGATACCATCGGCAATACGCCGTTGATTACATTACAACGTTTAACGCCAGCCAATGGCAGTGAAATTTGGCTAAAGCTGGAAGGTAATAACCCGGCCGGATCGGTAAAAGATCGCGCGGCACTTTCGATGATCCAACAGGCAGAACGGCGTGGGGAAATTAAACCGGGTGATGTGTTAATCGAAGCGACCAGCGGTAATACGGGTATTGCCCTGGCAATGATTGCGGCCATGAAGGGGTACAGGCTGAAATTGCTCATGCCGGATAATATGAGCCGCGAACGGCAAGACGCAATGTGCGCTTACGGTGCGGAATTGATTCTGGTCAGCCGTGAACATGGTATGGAAGGAGCGCGTGATCAGGCCCAGGCCATGGCGGCACGTGGGGAGGGGAAGGTTCTCGACCAATTCAATAATCCCGATAACCCATTAGCGCATTACCACACCACGGGGCCGGAAATCTGGCGACAGAGTCATGGACGCATAACTCATTTTGTCTCCAGTATGGGCACCACGGGCACTATCACTGGTGTCGGGCGTTACCTGAAAGAGCAGGATGCTAACGTCGACATTATTGGTTTGCAACCGGCTGAAGGGAGCAATATTCCGGGGATTCGCCGCTGGTCAGCCGCTTATCAACCGGGCATTTATCGTCCCGAGCTGGTTGACCACATCATTGATATGACTCAGGAGCAAGCAGAAGAAACCATGCGCGCGCTGGCGCGTCAGGAAGGGATCTTCTGTGGTATTAGCTCTGGCGGCGCCGTGGCTGGTGCATTGCACATTGCACAGACGCATCCCGGGAGTGTGGTGGTAGCGATAATCTGCGATCGCGGTGATCGCTATTTATCGACCGGTGTTTACGTTCAATAGATTTCATTTTGCCTGGCGCGGGTTTCGCATTGGTACCGATGTTCGATGTTCGCTCGCTGTTCGCAAAAAAATTCCACCATCAACCAACGATGCGGACTAACCTGTATTAAAAAAGTGATGTCACAGTGTAAGCATCGCGTAAAAAAGGCTGCTAAATGAGCGAGCTGAGGCCACTATAGCGGCAATGGTCAATGAGAGAACGTGAATGAAAATCTTACTAGTCGATGATGATGTGGAATTGGGTACGATGCTCAGTCAATATCTGATCACCGAGGGTTTTGACGCTTCATTAGTATTAACCGGCAAAGCGGGAGTGGATGGCGTGCTGTCGGGTGAATATACGGCGGTAATCCTGGATATTATGCTGCCGGATATGAGCGGTATTGATGTATTGCGTCAGGTGCGGCAGCACAGCCGTATTCCGGTGATCATGCTGACGGCCAAAGGGGACAATATCGATCGTGTCATTGGACTGGAAATGGGGGCTGACGATTACGTGCCTAAACCCTGCTATCCGCGTGAGCTGGTGGCGCGCTTGCGTGCTGTATTGCGCCGGGTTGAAGAGCAGGCTCCCCTGCCAGAAAAAAAAGATGTGATTTCCTGGGGCGATTTATCGCTTAATCCGGCGACCCGAATAAGTGAATGGCAGAGAAAGCCGTTTGATTTGACGGCCTCGGAGTTTAACTTGCTGGATTTGTTATTGCGTTCGCCAGACCGTGTTGTGTCGAAGGATGAACTGTCAGAAAAAGGTCTTGGCCGTCCACGTGAAGCCTATGATCGCAGCGTGGATGTGCATATCAGTAATATCCGTCAGAAGCTGTCCGCGTTGACGGGCGACAGCATCAATATAGAAACAGTCCGCAGCATCGGGTACCGCATTCGATGATCCGCCGTTTCCGTGGGCGCCTGTTCTGGAAGATTTTGTTTGGCTTTTGGCTGGTGTTTTTGTTGATCAGCCAGTTGCTGTGGCTGGGATTCACCCTGTATGACAAAAATCATCGTGAGTCACCGGAAAGTATTGCTGTGCGGCACATTGTCGATGTGCAGATGGCTTCTGCGGCATCAGTACTAAAAAATAGTGGTTTTGCTGCCCTGCACGCCATGATGGCTGCCTGGTCCCCTGATGATCGGCGTTTTTTTTCTGTCGAGCCGCTGACAATGTTGCAGCAAGAGAAAATTGCCTTGCCGATGAATCGGGAGCGTGAGCATGGTGGTATGCCCCACACAGTGGCAGAGCAGGTGACGGGCGCTGACGGGCGGCAATATCTGTTGCGTTATGATGTCACCGGGCTGCGCATCGACAGTGATATGGATGGGCATCGACGCAGTTTTCTGAATATTCCTCAACCCATGTTTATTTTAGCCGGGCTGGCGGGGTTGTTGTTTAGCGCTTTGCTGGCATGGAACCTGACACGCCCGATGCGTCAGTTGCGCGAGGGGTTTGCCAAAGTCTCTGGGGGGGATCTGTCGGTACGCTTGTATCCGGCGATGCGCCGTCGGCATGATGAGTTATCAATTGTGGCGCGTGATTTTGATGCGATGGTCGAACGTTTAATCGTGCTGGTGCGTGCGCGGGAAGAGTTATTGCATGACATTTCACATGAGCTACGTTCCCCGCTGGCCCGCCTTCAGTTAGCCACTGGTTTGGCGCGACAAACGCCTGAATCGGTTGGCGCATCGTTGGATCGTATTGATGAAGAAGCGAGTCGTCTTGATAAGATGATTGGTGAATTATTGACCCTGTCACGAGCAGAAAATGACAGTATGCCGGAAGAACAGTATGTTGATCTCTCTGGATTACTGGAAGTCGTGGTCAATGATGCCCGTTTTGAAGCGCAAATCCCCGGCGTGGAGATTTTGCTTGATGTTACCCCGGCGGCTGATTATACCGTTAAAGGCCATGCTGAATTGATTCGACGGGCGATTGAAAATATTGTGCGCAATGCATTACGCTTTTCATTACAGGGGCAACAGATAAACGTCAGCTTGCGTCAGGAGAACGTTTGGCTGGTAATTTCGGTCAGTGATCAGGGACCTGGCGTTGATGACGACAAACTTTCCAGTATTTTTGATCCTTTCGTGCGGGTAAATTCCCCGTTGATGGGCCGAGGCTATGGTCTTGGGTTATCAATTGTGCGCAAAGTTATTCTGGCTCACAACGGCGATGTACAGGCGAAAAACAACAAAGAAGGGGGATTATCACTCACTGTGCGTTTGCCGCACTGGCAAGGAAAATAACGCCTCAACAGAGGTAGAAGCA
>JAATFO010000083.1 GCA_015655145.1 Enterobacterales bacterium
ACTCGCGCCTGCAAAATGATGTTTTATTGCCAGGGCAAAGTGGTGGTTATGGGGATGGGAAAATCAGGCCATATCGGTCGAAAGATGGCGGCAACGTTCGCCAGCACCGGCACGCCCGCTTTTTTTGTCCATCCCGGTGAAGCCAGCCACGGTGACCTCGGGATGATCAGCCCCAGTGATATTGTGATAGCCCTCTCTAATTCCGGCGAGTCAAATGAAATTCTGGCGCTTATTCCGGTGCTTAAACGTCTGCACGTTTCGCTCATTTTCCTCACCAGTCGTCCCGAAAGCACCATGGGACGTGCGGCAGATATTCATCTTTGTGTTAAAGTACCCCAAGAAGCGTGTCCACTGGGGCTGGCTCCCACATCCAGTACCACTGCGGCACTCGTCATGGGGGACGCTCTGGCAGTGGCGCTGTTGCAAGCTCGTGGCTTTACGGCGGAAGATTTTGCCCTCTCCCATCCGGGAGGAGCGCTGGGGCGTAAGCTCCTGTTACGCGTCAGCGATATCATGCATACCGGTGATGAAATCCCTCATGTCAGTAAAGATGCGTCATTACGCGATGCTTTACTGGAGGTGACCCGTAAAAACCTCGGTATGACCGTCATTGTCAACGATCTGATGCAGATTCAGGGCATCTTTACTGACGGTGACTTACGCCGGGTGTTTGATATGGGCATTGATTTTCAGCATGCCGACATTGCCAGCGTAATGACCCCTGGCGGTATTCGCGTACGCCCGAATATGCTGGCGGTGGATGCACTCAATTTGATGCAAACTAAACACATCACCGCCGTGATGGTTGCCGATGGCGATCAGTTAGTCGGGGTGGTGCATATGCATGACATGCTGCGTGCTGGCGTGATTTAACCGGGAACAGAAAAATGTGTGTTGAAAAGGACATGGTCGAGACCTGTTACGGCACCATCAGCCAGAAAGTGATGGCGCGCGCAGGCGCCATTCGACTGCTTATTTGTGATGTGGACGGTGTCATGTCCGATGGCCTGATTTACATGGGCAATAATGGCGAAGAATTGAAAGCATTCAATGTTCGCGATGGCTATGGCATCCGTTGTTTGCTGACCTCGGCAGTAGAAGTGGCTATTATAACTGGCCGCAAAGCAACGCTGTTGGAAGATCGCTGCAAAACGTTGGGCATTACCCATCTTTATCAGGGGCAGTCGGATAAACTTGTGGCCTTCAGAGAACTGCTGAATAAACTGTCGTTAAGCCCGGAGCAGGTCGCTTATATTGGTGATGATTTGATCGACTGGCCAGTGATGGCAAAGGTGGGCCTCTGCATAGCCGTAGCGGATGCGCACCCTATTCTGCTTTCACGGGCCCATTATGTTACTCATCTTGCGGGTGGCCGTGGTGCTGTCCGTGAGATTTGCGATCTGATTTTGATCGCACAGAACAAATTTGATGATGCCAAAGGGCAATCGGTATGAGCAAAACCCGACGTTGGATTACGCTGCTGCTGGCATTGATTGCCATTATTTTAATTGGCTGGGGTCTGACGGCGACGGACGACGAAAAAACCGCAGCCACCAGTAATAATCAAGATCCGACGTACACCAGTTCGAATTCCAGCACCGTGGTTTATAACCCGGCGGGTAGCCTGAGTTACAAGTTGGTCTCAGATCAAGTGACTTATTTTTCCTCCGAGGCGGTAAGTTGGTTCGATAATCCCATCATGACGACCTATGACGCGGATAAAATTCCAACCTGGTCAGTGCGATCAGATAAAGCCAAACTTACTAATGATCGTATGCTCTATCTTTATGGGCATGTTGAAGTAAACAGTCTGGTAAAAGATGCACAACTTAAGCGCATTACTACTGATAACGCTCAGGTTAACCTCGTCACACAAGATGTGACATCCGATGATCAGGTCACGCTTTATGGCCAGGGCTTCAATTCTACCGGGATGAAGATGCGTGGAAATTTACGGACGAAAACTGCCGAGTTGATTGAAAAGGTCAAAACCTATTATGAAATCCAAAATGAACAACAACCTTAAGTTACTCTTTGTCAGTGCATTGCTGGCCACCAGTATGCCCGTGCTGGCGCTGACAGGTGACTCGGATAAACCGGTTAACGTTGACTCAGCCAACCAGTCATTGGATCTACAGGGCAACGTCGCCACATTTACCGGGAATGTCATCGTCACGCAAGGGTCGATTAAAATCACGGCAGATAAAGTCGTTGTTACCCGCCCCGGCGGTGATAACAAAAAAACCATCGTTGATGCTTATGGTAATCCTGCCACTTTTTATCAAATGCAGGATAACAATAAACCGGTGCAAGGCCATGCGCAGAAAATGCATTACGAGCTGGAAAAGGATTTCGTGGTGCTCACGGGCAATGCCTATATCGAACAACTCGACAGCAACGTGAAAGGCGACCGTATTACCTATCTGGTGAAAGAGCAAAAAATGCAAGCCTATAGCGAAGGAAGCAACAAACGTGTCACTACGGTGTTGGTGCCATCGCAACTGCAAGATAAAAACACGCCGTCTAACAGTCAAAAGAAGAGTAACTAATCCGTATGGCAACATTACTCGCGGAAAACCTGGTGAAGGCCTATAAAGGCCGTCGTGTGGTTGAAAATGTCAGCCTGCAAGTGAAGTCAGGCGAAATTGTCGGGTTGCTTGGTCCGAATGGCGCAGGTAAAACCACCACTTTTTATATGGTGGTGGGCATTGTGCCGCTGGATGCCGGCTGTATTATGATTGACGGAGACGATATCAGCATCCTGCCATTGCATGCACGTGCGCGTCGCGGCATTGGTTATCTGCCGCAGGAAGCGTCTATTTTCCGGCGGTTGAGCGTTTATGACAATCTCATGGCAGTGTTGCAAATTCGCGAGGACCTGAGCACAGAACAGCAACAGGACCGCGCCAACGAGTTGATGGAAGAGTTCCATATCGAGCATTTGCGTAACAATATGGGGCAATCACTTTCTGGTGGCGAACGACGCCGGGTTGAAATCGCCCGGGCGCTGGCCGCCAATCCTAAATTCATCCTGCTGGATGAGCCTTTTGCCGGGGTCGATCCTATCTCAGTGATGGATATCAAAAAAATCATTGAACATTTGCGCGACAGCGGCCTTGGCGTACTGATCACCGACCATAATGTGCGCGAAACGTTGGCGGTGTGTGAACGCGCCTATATCGTGAGCCAGGGCCATCTGATCGCCCACGGAACCCCCAACGAAATTCTTGCTGATGAGCAAGTTAAACGTGTCTATTTGGGTGAAGAGTTCAGACTCTGATATGGTGTCTGCTACACACATGTTTTCTCAGGAATGTGTATTCTGAATATTATGAAGCAAGGTTTGCAACTCAGGCTCAGCCAACAGCTCGCGATGACGCCGCAACTGCAGCAGGCAATTCGTTTGCTGCAACTCTCCACGCTGGAACTTCAGCAAGAAATTCAGTTGGCACTGGAAAGCAATCCCCTGCTTGAGCAGACTGACGCGCATGATGAAGTCGATACGCGCGAATATCAGGAAAATGAAGCGCTCGATACCCGCGAAGCACTCGAGCAGAAAGAGATGCCGGAAGAGCTTCCTCTGGATGCCACCTGGGATGAAATCTATACTGCCGGAACGCCATCCGGGACCGGGACTGATTATCACGATGAAGAGTTGCCGGTTTACCAGGGCGAAACCACCCAGTCACTACAAGATTATTTAATGTGGCAGGTGCAACTCACACCCTTTACCGATAATGACCGTGCCATTGCGACGTCCATTGTCGATGCCATTGACGATACCGGGTATCTCACGGCTTCGCTGGAAGAAATACGTGACAGCACCGGCAATGACGATATTTCTCCGGAAGAAGTGGAAGCGGTGCTCAAACGCATTCAACGTTTTGATCCTGTTGGCGTTGGCGCCCGGGATTTGCGTGATTGCTTACTGGTTCAGCTCTCACAATACGCCGAAGATACGCCATGGTTAAAAGAGTCGCGCCTGATTGTCAGCGAATATCTCGATCTGCTGGCAAACCATGATTTCCGCACCCTGATGCGCGTAACACATTTGAAAGAAGAGGTGCTGAAAGGCGCCATGCTCCTGATTCAGTCATTGGATCCTCGCCCTGGCCAGTCGGTAAATACCAGCGAACCCGAGTATGTGATACCGGATGTGCTGGTACGGAGAGTTGGCACGCGCTGGGTCGTGGAACTGAACAGTGACAGCGTGCCACGCCTGAAGATCAACCAACATTATGCCGCATTAGGCGGCGCGGCACGCAATGACAATGATAACCAGTTTATCCGGACTAATTTGCAGGAAGCGAAATGGTTAATTAAAAGTCTGGAGAGCCGTAATGATACATTGCTGAAAGTCACGCGTTGTATCGTTGAGCAGCAACAGGCATTTTTTGAACAAGGTGAAGAATTTATGCGCCCGATGGTGTTGGCTGATATTGCCCAGGCTGTCGATATGCATGAGTCAACCATCTCACGGGTAACCACACAAAAATATTTACATAGCCCACGGGGTATTTTTGAACTGAAATACTTTTTTTCCAGCCATGTGAGTACCGAAGGCGGAGGTGAAGCTTCTTCGACAGCGATCCGGGCACTGGTGAAAAAACTGATTTCGATGGAAAACCCCGCGAAGCCACTGAGTGACAGCAAGTTGACCTCCCTGCTTTCCGATCAAGGCATTATGGTCGCCCGGCGCACAGTGGCGAAGTACCGCGAGTCTTTATCTATCCCACCATCCAACCAGCGCAAGCAACTGGTGTGAAAAGACACAGAGGACGGAGACACTATGCAACTCAATATTACCGGACAGCATGTTGAGATTACCGAACCATTACGCAATTTTGTGGAAACAAAATTTGAAAAACTGGAACAGTACTTTGATCGAATTAATCAGGTTTATATTGTGTTGAAAGTAGAGAAAGTACAGCAAATTGCTGATGCCACACTCCGTGTCAATGGTGGTGAGTTGCATGCCACTTCAGAAGCGGACGATATGTATGCGGCAATTGACGGTTTGATCGATAAACTGGCTCGTCAATTGACAAAACATAAAGATAAGTTAAAACAACACTAAAATTCGCGTTTGCAGCATGGATAAGGCAGACAGCATGAATCCCGCGCCAACAGCATAACCTCTCGGGTGTTGGCCGGATTTATCCACTGTTCGTTCAGCGTGCATTGATGCGCCCTGTTTTCTATTAATGTCTATTGCTGTCGACAATTTGCTGCTTTTCTCGTCGTAAGGCGCGTAAAGTAATCATGTGCCAGCCATGTGAACACGTAAGTGAAACTATGATGAATAACGATCTCACACTGGAGCTTAGCTCGGTTCTCAATCTCGCCTGTACACGTCGCGGCGTGCATTGTCAGAGCAAAAAACGCGCACTGGAAATTATCAGTGAGCTAGCGGCTAAACAGCTTAATTTGCCCCACCAGATTATTTTTGAAGCGATTCTGACCCGGGAAAAAATGGGCAGTACCGGTATCGGTAACGGCATTGCTATTCCACACGGCAAACTTGAAGAAGATACATTACGTGCCGTGGGTGTCTTTATCCATCTCGACCAGCCCATTGCATTTGATGCCATCGATAACCAGCCCGTAGACCTGTTGTTTGCGCTATTGGTCCCGGCCGCCCAATGCAAGACACATTTGCACACCCTTTCTCTGGTGGCAAAACGTCTGGCGGATAAAACTGTCTGTCGGCGTTTGCGTGCAGCGCAGAGCGATGAAGAGCTCTTTGGGATCATTACCGAGAACCCAGGCGAGACACCTTGATTCTTCATCAATAATATGCCATGTGGGCACCCTGGCGCACAATGTTCAGGTTAAATCAGGAGACAATTTAATGGTGCTGATGATTGTCAGCGGTCGTTCTGGTTCAGGAAAATCGGTGGCGCTACGTGCCCTGGAAGACATGGGGTTTTATTGTGTCGATAACCTGCCAGTGGTGCTATTACCTGACTTAGCCAACTCACTGGCCGAACGCAATATCTCGGCAGCGGTCAGCATTGACGTGCGCAATATGCCGGAATCGCCGGAGGTTTTCGAAAAAGTCATCACTAACTTACCTGACAGCTTTTCCCCCCAATTACTATTTTTAGATGCTGATCGCAATACGCTGATCCGCCGCTACAGTGATACACGCCGTTTGCATCCACTTTCCAGCAAAAATCTTTCACTGGAAAGCGCCATTGATGAAGAAAATGATCTGCTTGAACCGCTACGTTCCCGGGCCGATCTGATTATTGACACCTCAGAAATGTCCATACATGAACTGGCCGAGATGCTACGTACCCGTTTGTTAGGTAAACGTGAACGTGAACTCACCATGGTATTCGAGTCTTTCGGCTATAAACACGGCATTCCGATTGATGCTGACTATGTGTTTGATGTCCGTTTTCTCCCCAATCCTCACTGGGATCCGAAATTGCGCCCGCTGACCGGACTCGATCGTCCGGTCGCCGCGTTTCTGGATCGCCATACTGAGGTACACAATTTCATTTATCAAACCCGCAGTTATCTCGAGCTGTGGTTGCCGATGTTGGAAACCAATAACCGCAGTTACCTGACTGTCGCTATCGGTTGTACCGGCGGCAAGCATCGCTCAGTGTATATTGCAGAACAACTGGCCGATTACTTCCGATCACGAGGTAAAAATGTTCAGTCGCGCCATCGCACGCTGGAAAAACGCAAATCATGACCATAAAACAAACCGTTGAAATTAAAAACAGACTGGGAATGCACGCACGTCCGGCGATGAAACTGTTTGAGCTGGTTCAGAGTTTTGATGCGGAAGTCCTGCTACGCAATGAAACCGGAACTGAAGCGGAAGCCAGCAGCGTTATTGCACTACTGATGCTGGATTCCGCCAAGGGCGGGCATATTGAAGTTGAGGCCTCCGGACCGGAAGAAGAAAAAGCCCTGGCGGCAGTGATTGACCTGTTCAATGCTGGCTTCAATGAAGATTAGTGCAACTTATGTTCACGTAAAAATCGTTCTCCGCCCAACTGCTGCATCTGACGCATAATCCATTGCTGGCGTTGTTTCATGTACCTTGTTGGCGCATTTACTCTGAAACGTAATGGGTTAGGCAGCGCCGCCGCCAGCAAGGCGGTTTCCGCCATCGTCAGGCGGCTGGCTGGTTTGTGGAAATAGCGTTGTGAGGCTTCTTCTACGCCAAATACACCGTTGCCGAACTCGGCAACATTAAGATAAACCGTGAGAATACGACGTTTACTCCATACGGTTTCAATCCCCACCGTCAGCCCCGCTTCCAGCCCTTTACGCACCCAACTGCGGCCATCCCACAGAAACATGTTTTTCGCCGTTTGTTGAGAAAGCGTAGAAGCACCACGCAACCGCGTGTTTTTGCTGCTATTCAGCACCGATTCAATCGCATCGATATCAAATCCCCAATGCGTCGGAAATTTTTGATCTTCAGAAGCAATGACGGCTACGGCCATCCACGGCGAGATCTCATCCATACTGACCCAGTCAGAATGTGCAACATAAGCAAAATCGCCACGCCACCAGGCGCTGAGCTGCCGCTCAATCATGACGGCGGAGAAAGGAACAGGTAAAAAAGCAAAAAGCAGGATACCAACTGCCCACAATCCCACAAGAGCGATGCCCGCACGTAACACCCCGTATTTAAGTTTTTGCCAGAAGTTCCCTTTATGCTTCCTCATATAATAATACCTGTCACACGCTGCAGTAACTTATCAATTCCTCTTGTCACTTCATTCACCGCCAGAACCGGCTGACGTGCTGGCGTGATAAAAATAAGCGGTTTTTTGTCGGCCTGTCGGTCATTTTTCAGGGACAAAATATCAAATCCTCCCGCATCTTCAATCACTTCCACTCTCACTGGAATCAATCATAACCGTCAGATACGCAAAAGCGCCGATTAATCAGCAAATGGAACCGGATGCAATATATATAAATTCAATTGATTTATATTACTTATAAATTCCTGATGTAAGCTTTTGCAAACTTGTATCAACATAACAATTTATCTTGGCGATGATCACACTATTCACGTTTCTTGTTCCTTCGTATCCTCCGATAACGATCAGCACATCGGATTGTGTCGCGGGCAGGCAAAATTGTGCAGCGTCAAAGAAATGCAGCCTCAACCACGACACGCTGTCCTTGCGCGATACTATAATTAACAAAATGATTAATTACAGTGTGTTATGATATTATCGGCATAACAATATTTTTGCCCTTTATCACGGTTCATTTGCCCGTATCATCAAGTCTGTTTTTTCACACCTGGAGTCGCTAATAACTTAATAGCGCTCAAAATTACGTCAATACATACCATTAATTCATTCATTCCTTGACTGTGTCATCAAATTAATGTTTCCTATTAACAAACACTGCTCCACATCACACATTTTAATGAATCTTGTCACTAACTGAGTGAGATTTGCTAAGGTGTTACGTGAGCATTAACCAATACCTGCTTATGCCGCTAATCATAATATTGACAATAGCATGAGTGATCGTTTTCCCTGGTGTTGGCGCAGTAATTCGCGCACCCCGGCTTAGGTCGGGGTCATTTTTTTCCACTCTCATGCTGTTTTACCCATTCGCGTAATACCGCGACATCGTGCAACCACTCATGCTTTAACTCATCGATCCATTCCTGCACATTATCCCACCATGCGGGAAGCTCCGGGCTTTGAATCTGTTTCGCCAGTTGTTGCAAATGTTGCAAGCCGACCGAACCCGCTGCGCCTTTGATTTTATGCCCTTCTTCGGTAATACCTTTCTGATCGCGCGCCATCATATTGGAATCCAGCACCGCCAGATAGCCCGGCATCATTTTCTCGAACATATCCAATCCCTGGTTGATAAGCGAAGGACCAACCAGCTCAAGGTATTGTTCCAGCATCGGCACATCAAGCAATGCCAGTTTTTTCTCATCCACGTGGTTTATCTCCCCTTCGGGATCCGATTGTTGATCATCCCAGTACTTTTTGATCATCGCGGTTAATGCCGGTACTGCCAACGGCTTGGTCAACACATCATCCATGCCGGCATCAAGGTATTCTTTTTTATCTTTCAGCACATTGGCGGTGAGCGCCACCAGCGGCGGTATTGTCCGGTGTGCAAAACGCTGGTGAATTTCACGCGCCACATCGAGACCAGTCATATCTGGCAGCTGAATATCAAGCAAGACTAAATCAAATTCATCCGGATCAAACATCTCCAGCGCAGCACTTCCGGTCATCGCCACTTCGACGCTGTTACCCAGTTTTTCCAGCACCGAACGTGCAACAATCACATTCAGTTCAATGTCTTCCACCAGCAACACATGTAACGCAGGTAATGGCATGTCATCTTCGGGCATGTCATCTTCGGCATCTTCCGCTACGCGCGGCGCCTGAATCGTGACGGTAAAACACGATCCGGCGCCAGGAACGCTGCTTACCGTGATATCGCCCCTCATCCGCTGTGCCAGACGTCGTGATACGGCAAGGCCGATACCGGTGCCGGTTGCCGGTTTACCACCGTTTTGATCTTTCACCTGGTAATACATGGCAAAAATTTTATCCTGCTCATCCGGCGGGATCCCGATGCCGGAATCAGCGACGTCGAAACGCAGCGTTTCGTCGGCCTCGTATGCCACCCGCACCACAATTTCACCCTGTTGCGTGAACTTTACGGCGTTACCAATCAAATTCCACAAGATTTGGCGCAAACGTGTGCCGTCAGTAATGATCTTATGTGGCAACGGGAAGGTGGGATCCATAATAAATTTCAGCCCTTTTGGCTGCGCCAGCAAACCGGATAAGTTTTCCAGGTCAGCCAGGAAGCTGGTGAAGTCCAGCGGTTGATTATCCAGCTGTACTTTACGTCGCTCAATCTTGTCCATTTCGATCACATCATTGAAGATATTTCCCAACGTGATGGCTGAAACATGGATGGTCTTCAGGTACTTCAACTGTTCCTGATTTAAATCGGTATCCAGCAAGATACGACTTAAACCGACAATGCCATTCAGCGGCGTACGTAACTCGTGGCTAATGGTGGAGATAAAGGTGGTCTTTTCCCGGCTGGCATTTTCTAAGGCATCCTGGTAGCGCTTACGTTCAGTAATATCACGGCCAAATCCCATCAGCCCGTTGCGCTTACCAATACGGTCATAATACGGCACCTTACGAATTTCAAAACAGGCTTTTCGATCATCCGGATATTGCAGCCATTGTTCATAGGTGAGCGAAACATTGTGGCGAAACACTTTTTCATCTGTTTCCAGCACTTTGGTGGCGGCGTCTTCATCATAGACATCTTTGGGTGTCAGGCCGATCAACTGTTTTTCGCTTTTACCGGTGAGTAGTTCCATCGCCCGATTACAACCGGAAAATTGTTGGTCAATATTGCGGTAGAACACCAGATCGGGCGATGCATCAAGAAACGAACGTAAAAAAGAGGTTTGTTGTTCCAGTTCGATTTGCGCTTGTTCACGGCGGGCCATTTCTTCTTTAAGTTTGTCCACGACTTGCAGACGTTAATCTTCTGCTTTGATGCGGTCCGTGATCTCCTGGTTTAACTGGGTGATGGTCTCTTTCATCTGCTGGTTCAGTTGGCGATCACGATGGCGCATCTCTTCCAGTTTATCGACCAGACGCGTCAGGCGCTGTCGTGATTCCTCCAGCTGTTCTACCACTACCGACAAAAAATAAACCGCCCAGGGGGTGATAAGCAGGCCAAAAAACACTGATCGCACAACATCAATGCTCTCCACATGACCATGCAGCAACATCGTGACCGCCATTTGCACGATCATCGCCAGGACGACTAATGCCGAGGCCAATAACAGTGAAAAACGGACCAGGCCGAGTTTAACCATCAAATCAACATAGTACTGCGCCAACAACCGAATTTGTTTCATAGCCGTTTCCTTCCGGGTCGATACATTCAATCATATCGTAATTTGTCGTCAGACGGGATGTGATGAAACATGCCATACACGTTCGGTGCCCGCGGAGTGATTGAGCGATATCAGAAGCGAAGGTAAAATGAACGCGGCAGATCAGCGCCAGAGACCTGCTTTATCGCACCTTTCCGGTGCATACTACCTTAAAATCCCCCCTTTTCCCCTTTCGGGGCATAAAGCTATTGACTAAATTTTCCAACTGCATAATCTGATGGGCCGCCCGTTATTGTGGGCTTTTTTCCACCATCAATACTTTTCCATGCGATGACTCAGGTATTGGGCGGATTATTTTTTTATAAAAACGAATAAAAATTCATCTTTACTGATAGTTTAATCATTATTGCCGTAATTAATTTTGCTAATGATGACAGCCTGTTTGATTCAAATATGACACCATAACAAAAACAGATATATCCTGCGGATATTACGTGTTTGTCAGTGGATAATGCTGAGATTCACGGTGGCACCAGCATGGTGCAGAGATTTGTGTACTGCACTATAGTGAGTCAGTTCACATTTATTCCGATAACAGGAAGCAGCCAGATACGAAAAAATAATGAATAAAACAATTAAAATACAAACACATAAGTCACATTCACCTGAAAAAAACAGCAATAAGGGTGGTATTTGACCTCTGTGCGCTTTCCCGATAAGTTGGAAGTCCGCTGGACATGTTCCTAACGGGCGAGTGTCTCGGCATATCTATGCAGCAAGAAGACTCCCTCATGATGCAAGTTATCTCCATTTAAGAGACCGGAAATCAGAGAGCAGCTCCATTCACGGACGTTTTAATTATGTCTATAAAGGAAATGCCTGGAGTAATGACGCCCGCTTTTTAGCGGTAAAGCATTTTAGCGGCAAAGAAAATGATGCAATGCCTGGCGAGATACACTCAATCAGGCGCTGTATTTGAAATAATGTAGGTAATGTCAAAGCAGTTAAGGAGTGCCTCGATGTCCAACTCAAAACCTTATCCCTATGGCTTGTATGATCCAGCCAAAGAAAGTGATAGCTGTGGCGTGGGTTTTATTACACGTAAGGACGGCGAGCAAACCCATGAGGTCCTCCAGATGGCACACCGTGCCCTTTGCACCGTACCTCACCGTGGCGGCATGTCAGCTGAGGGCGTTGGTGACGGCGCTGGGGTTAACGTGGATCTTTCATTGCACTTCTTCCGCAAGATAACGGGTCAGCGGCTGGAGCCAGGACGCTTTGGCGTAGGTAACTTCTTTATCCCTAAAGATCCTGAACAACGCGCTAATGCTGAGCAACTGGTGGAAGATACGCTGGTTTCCTGTGGCCTGACAATTATCCTGAAACGCGATATTCCGTTGGATTCAAGCGTGTTGCGCCCGGCGGCAATTAAATTTCAGTTACCTATTGTGCAGTGGGTATTTACCGCGCCTCAGGAAATTGAAGATCAAAACAGCTTTGAAAAATGTATCTATCGCGCTTTGCTGGATATTGAGTCACGCGCGTTTACTGAAAGCCAATTTGGCGGACTTTATCCGCTTTCACTCTCTTCCCGGACTCAGGTATTTAAAGCGCGTCTGAACTCGAATGAAGTGATTCCTTATTTTCAGGATCTTACTGATGCGGACCATCAGGTTCGCGGTCTGTTTTTCCATACCCGTTTTTCCACCAATACCGATCCACATACCACCATGGCGCAACCTTTCCGGTTGATGGCCCATAATGGTGAACTGAATACTGATCGTAAAAACCGGATTGCCGAATCTGCACTGGCATTGGCGCGGGGCAAAAAAATCGTGCGGCCAAAGGGGCAATCGGACAGTTCGCGGCTGGATCAAAGCATTCACAGTCGCCTGATGGAAGATGATCTTGATTTGATCACCGCCGTGGTTTCCATGATGCCGCCTGCCTGGGAAAATGATGACGCGTTAGCGCCCAATGTCCGCGCGATGCTGGAATACTTCTCATTATATGAAGAAAAAAATGACGGCCCGGCCGCACTGATATTCGGCAACGGTGAGGTCATCGGCGCTCGCCTTGACCGCCTGGGTTTGCGGCCATTGCGCTCTATCGAAACGGCTGAATATATTGGCGCGATGTCAGAAGCCGGTCAGATCGCCTTTCCGCCTGAAAGCGTGTTACGTCGTGGACGTATCGAAGCAGGTGGCATGCTTTATTATGATCATCGTGAAAAGCGCAGCTATACCACAGTTGAAGCGCTGGAAAAACTGGCGGCGGAAAAAGACTACCCGGCGCTGCTTGAGCAAGCACGAATAACCTTGCAAGATCTGCCTGTGATCCCTGCGGAAAAACAATGGTCGCCCCTGCGTTATAGCGGCGATCTCAAGACTTATCAACGATTTGTCGCTTACTACTATAACCAGGAAAGCTTCAAATTCATGATGGATCCGATGTTGGCCAACGGCGCTGAAAAGATCTCCGCAATGGGCTACGGCAACGCCATCAACGCGCTATCCGATCATGAAGGTGGTATGGCGCACTACTTCTCACAACGTTTTGCACAAGTCACCAATCCGCCGTTAGACTCCATCCGCGAAGTTGACGGCATGACGCTACGGGTCGCACTTGGCGCCAAGCCTCACCTGGGACGTAGCAAGGGACGCCAGATTATCGTCCCCAGCCCGATCCTGACGCATCTGGATATGCTGCAGTTACGCGAGCAGCGTGTCGCGCCTTATGCGCGTTTTGACATGTTGTATACCCCGGTCACCGGTACGGATGAGCCAAGCCGAGCTAACAACGCCCATGCGCTGGAAAAAACCATTGATGACCTTGCACAGCACGTGGTCGATTTTGCCCGTGAACATGGCGGGATTGCGGTCATTACTGATCGCCATATCTCTTCGACACGCGCCGCGATCCCGATGCTGTTGGTCGTTTCCGCCATCAACCAGCGTTTAGTACAAGAAGGCCTGCGTCTTGACGTCTCGCTGGTTGTTGAGAGTGGTCAGATCATCTCATCCCACCATATTGCCGCAGCACTGGGTTTTGGCGCATCCGCTATTTATCCGCTGGGCGTACAAATGCGCGCCGAAGAGAAATACGGTGAGGGCAAGGAAGATAATAAGGCATTTAAACGCTATGCCAAAGCCGCTGAAAAAGCGCTGATGAAAACCATGGGTAAAGTGGGGCTATGCACCGTAGAAAGTTATAGCTGTGGTGAGTTTTTTGAGCCGAATTTTCTTGATACCGAAGATCCGGTGCTGAAAAAGTATTTCCCCAATATCAAAACACCGGTTGGCGGAGCAGGATTTGCCAGCATTGCACAGATGGCTGTGGACTGGCACCAAAGCGCCCTGAGAATCCAGGGAGAAACCGAAGTTCCGCTGCTCGGCCTGTTTAAAGAACGTGCTGAAGGTGCTGGCCACTCATACGGTACGATTGCCGTGCGCACGTTTATCGATATGACCGAGCAACCTATCCGTTTTGCGAATAAGCCACGGGAGGAAGATCAATTCATCCGCCTGTTGACCCTGGCCAAGCTGGATAACGCCTTCAACATTAAACCGAAATCATTTGCTGGCAGCAGCTTCGAACGTATTCCAAACGCCGTGATCGATGGCCTGGCGATAACCCCGGATTACCAGCAATTCTCTCGTTTAATGTATGAGGAGCGTAAACGTCGCCCGGCAGCACTGCGCGATATCCTTGCCTTCCCGGCAGACTTAACCCATGTCGACAGCCAGGCAGAATTTGCCCGTAAACTGGGGCGTTACGCACTGATCAACAATGGTTTTGCCATCCGCGGGCTGGTTTGCGAAGCCATCGCTGGCAGTAGCAGCCACTTCACGCTGCGCCTGACTGACGCTATCGAGTGGCTGAAACCGGAAAACGAGCGACTTTCAGCGCTGTTTGCCGCGCTAAAACAGCGTTTTACTGATGATATTGATGACAGTGAGATCAATGCGGGCACCCTGAAGGTGACGGCGCACGGTAAAGCCGCTGACTATCTGGCGCGCATTTTCACCACCTTACCTGCGCTGCCGCTAAGCGAAGTACAACCCGCCAGTGAAATTACCCGTACTTTCGCTTCAGGTGCGATGAGTCATGGCGCGCTGGTCGCTCCGGCTCACGAAGCGGTAGCACATGGCACGAATATGGTGGGAGGAATGAGCAACTGTGGCGAAGGCGGTGAGCACTATTCACGTCACGGAACGATTCGCGCTTCACGCATCAAGCAACTTGCCTCCGGGCGTTTCGGCGTCTGGGCCGCTTATCTTGCCGATCCCATGCTGGAAGAGCTTGAAATCAAGATAGGCCAGGGCGCAAAACCGGGCGAAGGCGGACAGTTACCTGCGCCGAAAGTCACGGTAGAAATTGCCGCCGCCCGCGGAGGTACGCCAGGCGTAGAACTGGTGTCGCCGCCTCCGCACCACGATACTTACTCTATCGAAGATTTGGCTCAACTGATTCATGACTGCAAAGCCGCGCGCGTGCGCGTCATTGTGAAACTGGTATCGTCGGAAGGAATTGGTACCATCGCAGTAGGCGTTGCCAAAGCGGGCGCGGATGTAATTAATGTCGCGGGGAACACCGGCGGTACAGGCGCGGCTTCGGTGACCAGCCTGAAATATACAGGACGCGTGGCAGAGATTGGCATTGCTGAAGTTCATCAGGCTTTGTGTGCTAACGGTCTGCGCGAGAAAGTTCTGTTGCGCTGTTCTGGTGCGCAACAAACCGGCAGTGACGTGGTGAAATCCGCCCTTCTCGGCGGCGACAGTTTTGAGTTCGGCACCACAGCATTGATGATGCTGAAGTGCGTGATGGCAAAAAACTGCAACGTGAAATGTCCTGCGGGCCTGACAACCAACGCAGAAGCTTTTGATGGCGACCCGCGCCAGCTGGCACAATATTTCATTAATGTCGCCCATGAAGTGCGCGAAATACTGGCAAGACTTGGTCTACGCTCATTGCGTGAAGCCCGTGGCCGCTCTGATTTACTGCATCTGATGGATCATCCCCTTGAAGTCGGGAAACTCGATTTACGCGCCATGCTGACCGTCGTCCCGGAAATGAAAATCGCGCATCCCGTCTATCTGGAAAAAGATTATCAACTGGATGATGGCTGGCTGGAGCAACTGAACCACGCACTGGTGGCGGAAGGGAATACAGAAATTACACTCGGTAATGGCATTACGCTTAATAACCGTAACAAGAGTGTCGGCGGACAACTGGCGATTGATATTGAGCGTTTGCTCAATCACCAGTTAAATGAAGCGCAGTTGAAGAACATGCCTGCCGCATTGCAGGATCAACGTGGTCGTCGTTATCTGGCTCCGGCGACGATCACAATATCGACATCAGGTTCAGCGGGCCAGTCTTATGGCGTGTTCTGCAATGACGGGATGCGTCTGACGCATTACGGCACTTGTAATGATGGCGTGGGTAAAGGCCAGTGTGGCGGTGAAATTATTGTTATGTCTCCTGGCGGCGGTTCACAAGACAGTGACGGCAACGTATTGATTGGCAACTTTGCCTTATTTGGCGCCACCGGCGGACGTTTGTTTGTTCAGGGCCAGGCCGGGGATCGCTTTGCTGTCCGTAACTCTGGCACGACTGCCGTCGTTGAAGGCGTCGGAGATTTTTGCTGCGAGTATATGACTAACGGCGCCGTCCTCAACCTGGGGTCATTTGGTAAAGGATTTGGCAATGGCATGAGTGGCGGTTTTGCTTACCAATACGATCCGTATGGTTCATTAGCGCAATACGCGGCCGGCGATTCGGTGCTGTTTGGCGCTATCACCGCTGATGACGAGATGGCCAGGGTGCACAAGGAAGCGGTTCTGGCGATGCTTAACTGGCATGTGGAGGCCACTCATTCTCCGCGTGCCGCCTGGCTTTTGCAGCACTGGGAAACCGAGTGCCAACATTTTGTCTATATCATGCCGCGTTCATTGTTGCTCTATCAGGACGGTGAGGAAATCCTTAAGGCTAAATCCCGTAAGGATCTGCTGGAAGAGCTGTCTACCGCACTGGCCAGCCATCAGGTGACGAAATTTAAGTCGGCGTGGCGAGACGGACAGACCATTGCCAATGGCGCGGTACCTGACTATGGCGCAACTGACACACCCGCGATGTTTGTGTTGCTCAATAACTACACCGTGCTCAGTTTTGCCCAGCAACTGGCGCTCTCCCGGTTGCCGAAAGGCACTTCGGTGGAAGATGCGCTGGTTGAAAAGTCTGTCCGTAATTTGTTGATGACCGAAGATTTTTCACTGATAAGCAAGCTTCAGCGTCATGCTCGTGCGGCGATTGAAAACTATAATGATGATGCGCTTTCCTGCCTGATTGCCGCTAAACGCATCGCCGATTACAAAGCCGCCCTGACACAACGCAACATTCTTTCGATGGACAGTCTGGCCACGTATGGCTGGATCATGTATCAGGATATGCGTAACAGGCAGGTGCTGGGACGGCTGCCTGACTTTGAGGAACTGTTTGCTCGCGCTGCCCTGCCTGAAATAGCAGCGGCAGTTGGGAAATTATCCTGACGACTAACTAAATTGACTGTGGAATGTTTACTGAACATGATGAAAATGGGATTGAGTACAGAAAACCGATGAAAATTCCTTATATTCCTGAAGATGCACCATTTAGCGGTGAGCAAAAATATTGGCTGGCAGGGTTCCTCGCGGGGTTGCACTCGCGCTTGCTGGTGCTGGAAGATAAACAACCGGCAGCGACCGGTACTGGCTCAACAGCCACCAAACAGTTGCATATCCTGTTTGGCTCTCAGACCGGCAATGCAGAAGCCTTAGCGCAAAATGCGGCTAAAGCGGCTCGTGCTCAGGGTCTGGTCCCTGTGGTTCAGGCCCTGGGTGAAGTCGATATTGATGTATTCGCCAGCATGCGTCATGTGCTGATTGTCACCTCGACCTATGGCGAAGGCGAAATGCCGGATAACGCCCAGTTATTCTGGCAGGCCATTTCCGCCAGTACCGCGCCACGCCTGGAACAAATGCATTTCGCCGTGTTGGCCATTGGCGATACAGGTTATGATGGGTTCTGTCAGGCAGGTAAGTTCATCGATATGCGCCTTGAGCAGTTGGGCGCCAAACGAGTGACTGATCGTATTGATTGTGATATCGACTATGAAAATCCCGCCAGTACCTGGCTTTCCAGCTCAATGCCGCAATTTGCTGCCAGCGCGGGCAGTAGCGGAACAGCGCTGGAGAATTTGCCGGAAGCGCCGGAGATCCCCGGGAGCAACAGACAGAATCCTTATGCGGCGACATTAGTCACCAATAAGCGTCTTTCTGGCGCCAATTCAGACAAAGATATTCGCCACTTTGAATTTGATTTAACCGACAGCGGACTGAAATACGAAGCCGGAGATGCCCTGGGCGTCATTCCGGTGAATGACCCTGTTTTAGTCAACTTACTGTTGACGCAACTGAATGCCGACTACCAGACCCCGGTTCCCGGCTTCGACAGAAATTTAGGCGATCTGTTAACGTATCAGTTTGAGATTTCTGAGCCATCCCGCAAGCTGATTGAGTGGGTTGGGCAACATACCACTAATCAGGAACTGCGCCACGTTCTGCAACATGACGACAAAGATGCATTGGGGGTCTGGCTCTGGGGCAAAGACACGCTGGATTTGTTGCAGTTGGATCTTAGTCGTGCGGTGAGTATTCCTGAGTTCGTTGCTCTGCTACGCCCATTACAACATCGGGCGTATTCTATCTCCTCAAGTCCGGCGGCACATCCTAATCAGGTACATCTGACTATCGCGTCAGTTCGTTACCACAGTGCGGGGCGGGCACGGAGTGGCGTATGTTCCACATATCTCGCCGAGCGTGTCGGACGTGGGGAAAAACCGGCTATTTTTATTTCACCCAATAAAGCGTTTCGGATACCGGCAAATAGCGATGCGCCACTGATCATGGTGGGCCCGGGCACGGGTATTGCCCCTTTTCGCGCCTTTCTACAGGAACGTCAGGCATCCGGCGCCAAAGGGAAAAACTGGTTATTCTTTGGGGATCAGCATCAGGAGCATGATTTCATCTATCAGGATGAACTCAATGCCTGGCATGAAAATGGCCTGCTTACCCGGCTTGATCTGGCTTTCTCACGCGATCAGACCAAAAAGATCTATGTGCAAAACAGGATGATTGAGCAAGGCGCTGAGCTTTACGCCTGGCTACAGGAAGGCGCTTATTTCTATGTTTGTGGTGATGCATCTCGTATGGCGAAAGATGTTGATAAGACGCTGTATCAGATCATTACCCAGTTCGGAGGATTGTCAGCGGAACGTGCGGCTGATTACATCGATCAACTTAAGAAAGAGAAACGTTACCTACGCGACGTTTATTAATCGCCTGTCATCCTGTACGACAATAGCCATAAAAAAATCCGGGAACATGGGTATGTTTCCGGATTTTTCATCTGTAAGAGCGAGAAAATAATTCTCAACGGCGACCTGACACCAGGTCGACCGTTTATTTCACTACGCGCAATGTCGGACGCCCGCCACGGGGTGGTGGCTCATCATCAGGATTGTTGCCATCATCATCACTGGCCTCAGTCTGACGATCACCGTCGATTACCGACATGACCTGTTCGTCATTAATGGCGTCTTCTGTGTTTTCTTCATACGCCGGCTCTGGCTCAAACAGCGTGCCTGCACCATTTTCACGCGCATAAATCGCCAACACCGCCGCCATCGGAACCGTGACCTGCCGGGGAATGCCACCAAAACGGGCGTTGAAAGACACTTCATCATTGCCCAGTTCCAGGTTACCCACCGCGCGCGGCGCGATATTCAGCACTATTTGGCCATCACGGGCATATTCCAGCGGCACTTGTACGCCAGGCAAGTTGATGTCGACAACCAAATGGGGCGTAAGCTGGTTATCCAGCAGCCAGTCATAAAAGGCGCGCAGCAGATAAGGACGGCGGGCAGTAAGTTGCGACATTTCCATAAGCAACTAGCCCCGTGATTGCAGGCGCATTTCGCGTTCAGCTTCCGTCAGAGAAGCCAGGAAAGAATCACGCTCAAAGACTCGGGTCATATAACCTTTAAGTTCTTTCGAGCCATTACCCGCCAGTTCAATGCCTAACTGCGGCAAACGCCATAATTACGGGGCCAGATAACAGTCAACCAGACTAAATTCTTCGCTCATAAAGAAAGGCGTACGGGCAAACAGTGCCGCGATGGCCAACAACTCTTCACGTAGTTGTTTGCGCGCTGCATCAGCTTCCTGCGCGGAACCTGTTTCAATGATGCGCATCAGACTGTACCAGTCCTGTTCAATGCGATGCATCATCAGACGGCTTTCACCACGGGCAACCGGATAAACCGGCATCAGCGGCGGATGAGGGAAACGCTCATCCAGATATTCCATAATGATACGAGATTGATACAACGTCAGTTCACGATCCACCAACGTTGGCACGGTGCGATATGGGTTGAGGTCAATCAGATCCTGGGGCAGATTATCCGTTTCAACCTGCTCGATCTCTACGCTGACACCTTTTTCAGCCAGTACAATACGTACCTGATGGCTAAAAATGTCAGTTGGACCAGAAAACAGCGTCATTACCGAACGTTTGTTGGCAGCGACAGCCATGAAAACCTCCAAGTTTATCCAAAAAAACAGTGCGAATAGCCAACCACGCAGCGATTAATCTGCCTGACGTAGCGCTCGCAGCCAGAGATTACACCGACCCAACATCCTGGCAGAACGATCAACTATCACATAAACGGCCCTGCTAATGAATGCAAAGCGACACAGAGTCTACCAGATTTTAAGCAAAGTGTGGGGGGCAGAGTAAATATTTGGCAGCAAAATGCGCAAACACTTCGCGTTTGTACGCTTTTTGTGATGCAAAGCGGCGATAAAAAAACCCGATGCACAACGCACCGGGCCTTTTCCGATAATTGACACTGCCAGAACAGCGTAAATTAACGTTTGGAGAACTGCGGACGACGACGTGCTTTACGCAGACCAACTTTCTTACGTTCAACTTTACGCGCATCACGAGTAACAAAGCCCGCTTTACGCAATTCAGAACGCAGAGATTCGTCGTATTCCATCAGCGCGCGGGTGATACCATGACGGATCGCACCAGCCTGACCGGAAATACCACCACCTTTAACAGTGATGTACAGATCGAATTTACCCACCATGTCAACCAGTTCAAGTGGCTGACGAACAACCATGCGAGCAGTTTCACGACCAAAATACTGTTCCAGCGAACGCTGGTTAATAACGATATTACCGCTACCCGGCTTGATAAAGACGCGAGCGGAAGAGCTTTTGCGGCGACCAGTGCCGTAGTTTTGATTCTCAGCCATTGCCTGTAATCCCGATTAAATGTCCAGAACTTGCGGTTGCTGTGCCGCATGGTTGTGCTCGTTACCCGCGTAAACTTTCAGATTACGGAACATTGCACGACCCAGCGGCCCCTTTGGCAACATGCCTTTAACCGCGATTTCAATCACACGCTCAGGACGGCGAGCAATCATCTCTGCGAAAGTCGCTTGCTTGATACCACCGATGTGGCCGGTGTGATGGTAATAAATTTTGTCGTTACGCTTGTTGCCAGTAACAGCAACTTTTTCAGCATTTAAAACGATAATGTAATCACCGGTATCAACGTGCGGAGTATATTCCGCTTTGTGCTTACCGCGCAGACGGTGAGCCAGTTCAGTCGCCAGGCGACCTAATGTTTTGCCCGTCGCGTCAACAACGTACCAGTCGCGTTTTACGGTTTCTGGTTTAGCTGTAAAAGTTTTCATCTAAAAGCTTACCCAAATTAAGTTACACGTTGGTGAAATCCCAAACGCCTGAATAAACGGTTGAGGCTCACACGACCATCTCGACCAGCAAGCCCACCCCCTCGGACAGAGTTGCCAGTGCAGCAAAGTTTCTGGGAAAAAAACTTCATCGTAACGTGGGGTCGCAAGATTATAGGGAAGTCGACAACAAAGGTCGACTCTTTTTTACACGAAATTCCTCATCACAGTGAGAAGCGTATAACAACTTAAGGCAAATGTACGCGTTGCAGATATTCTTCGCTTTGCATTTCCTGCAAACGTGAAAAACAACGCTGATACTCAAACTTCAGCCGTTCCCCCTGATAGATAGCCAACAGCGGAGCATCTGCTGAAACCACCAGTTTCACATGCCGCTCATAAAATTCATCGACCAACGCCAGGAAACGACGCGCCTGATCTTCCATGCGACTTTCCATCACCGGAACATGAAACAGTAGGACACTGTGGAAACAACGCGACAAGGCAATATAGTCATGCTGACTACGTCCTTCACCGCAAAGTGCTTTAAAATCCATGGCCAGCACCCCTTCGGTGAAACCTAGCGTGGTCAATGAACGGTGGTTAATTTCCAACGTCTGCGGTTCGCCTCGCCCACGGCCAGCCAGCGCCGCAAACATCCGATCCATTTCCCGCGCCGTTTCCTGATTAAGCGGCGACATCCACAAATGGGCCGATGTCAGCGTACGTAACCGATAATCAATGCCGGCATCAACATTCATCACCTCACAATAGCGTTTAATCTGTTCAATCGCCGGTAAAAACCGCGCACGTTGCAATCCATTGCGATACAGCTCATCCGGCGGAATATTCGAAGTGGCCACCAGGGTGATCCCACGCGCAAACAGCGCTTCCATCAATGTTCCCAACAACATGGCATCGGTGATATCCGAAACAAAAAACTCATCAAAGCAGAGCACATCGGTTTGTGCTTTAAAATGATCGGCAATGGCCTCCAGCGGATCACTCTGCCCCTGTAATCGGGTCAGTTCTTCATGTACTCGCAGTATGAAACGGTGAAAATGCAAACGCAGCTTCCGCTCACCAGGAATAGACTGAAAAAACAAATCCATGAGCCAGGTTTTACCGCGTCCCACGCCACCCCACATATACAGTCCGCGGATGGGCTCCCGGCTCACCGGCTTGTCTTTGCTTATCAGCTTATTCAGTTTGCCAAGCCATCCTTTTGTCGGCGCGTCAACCACTACCGGGACACGCATAATTGCTTGCTGAATAACTGTTAAGCGCGCGATCGCTTCCGACTGAATATTGTCAGGTTGAAACTCACCGTTGTTCAACGCCTGTTGATAAAGCGTCTGAGGAGACATTGTTTGCATGGTTAGATCATTTTCCCTGAAAAAGGGTCCGTCGCATGAACTGTTTGGCGAAAAAAAAGGCATTATACACTAAGCGATACTGCCTCAGGATTCCACTTCGATAAGATTAACGGTTATAGTGGCTAGTATTAGTGTGGATACGCCCTACGGAACAACGAAGACAATATGGGAGTCATTATGACCTGGGAATATGGGCTAATTGGGTTAGTTATTGGCATCATCATCGGCGCAGTCGCCATGCGATTTGGTAACAAGACATTGCGTAAACAACGCAGCATGCAGTACGAGCTGGAAAAAACCAAAGCCGAACTGGCGGATTATCGTGAGGAATTAACCAACCATTTTGCGCGTAGCGCGGAACTACTGGATAACATGGCGCATGACTATCGCCAGCTCTATCAACATATGGCTAAAGGTTCTAATGATCTACTGCCAAACTTGCCGGGTGACGCGAATCCATTTGCTTATCAGTTAACGGAAGCGGATAACGACCAGGCGCCGGTACAAATGCCGCGCGATTATTCTGAAGGCGCCTCTGGCTTACTGCGTGGTGATGCCAAACGCGATTGATACGGTTTGGGCGGGTTTACGCCCTTACTTTTCGCGCGCAAGCGAGCCGTTAAGCTGTTCGTGCGACATACATTTTTATAACTGTCGATTTATCCCCTTATTTTGCAGCGAGAGCATCGTAGCGATGAAGAAAAAGTCATTATGGTTAAGCGCATTAGCATTGAGTGTCGGCATGAGTTTTTCCGTTGTCCCCCCCGCGGTGGCGACGCTTCCCGCCAAAATTCAGGGTCAATCGCTGCCAAGCCTGGCGCCCATGCTGGAAAAAGTGTTGCCTGCCGTGGTCAGTGTACATGTAGAAGGTACGTCGACTGATGATCAACAGGATATTCCCGAACCGTTAAAACGTTTCTTTGGTCAGACGCCCGGCGAAGACACAGATCAACCGTTTGAGGGCCTCGGTTCCGGCGTCGTTATTAATGCGGATAAGGGATATGTACTCACCAATAACCATGTGGTGAACGGCGCCAATAAAATCACGGTGCAACTCAGTGATGGCCGCGAATATAACGCCAAACTGATGGGTAATGACGAACAGACTGATATTGCCTTGCTCCAGTTGCAAAATGCGAAAAACCTTACCCAGATAAAGATTGCTGACTCTGATCAACTGAAAGTGGGTGATTTCGCGGTGGCGATCGGTAATCCCTTTGGCCTGGGCCAAACAGCAACCTCGGGGATCATTTCCGCGCTGGGACGCAGCGGTCTGAATTTGGAAGGACTGGAAAACTTTATTCAGACTGACGCCGCCATCAACCGAGGCAACTCCGGCGGCGCGCTGGTTAATCTGAACGGTGAATTGATTGGTATTAATACCGCAATCCTTGCTGCCAGTGGCGGTAATATCGGTATCGGTTTTGCCATTCCGGCCAATATGGCGATTGATCTGGCACAACAACTGATTGCGAATGGCGAAGTAAAACGCGGTCAGTTGGGTATCAAAGGGACCGAAATGACCGCAGACATGGCAAAAGCATTCCATGTTGATGCCCAACACGGCGCCTTCGTTTCCGAAGTCATTCCCAAATCCGCGGCAGCAAACGCCGGCATTAAGGCTGGTGATATTATCATCACCGTTGATGGCAAACCGGTGTCCAACTTTGCCGAACTGCGGGTGAAAATCGGCACCAGCGCGCCCGGGAAGCTGGTTAAAGTTGATCTGTTGCGTGAAGGTAAGACACTGACTGTCATGGTGAAACTGGATGCCAGTTCACAAAGTACCGCCAATGCAGAGTTGATGTCACCCGCGCTGCAAGGCGCAACCCTGAGTGATGCGCAGTCGAAAGCGGGCTATCAGGGAGTCAAAGTGGATACCGTACAGAAAGGCTCGCCTGCTGAACAAGTGGGATTGCAGAAAGATGACATCATCATCGGCGTCAACCGCACCCAGGTTAAAACCCTGAATGAAATGCGCCATGTTCTGGCGACCAAACTGCCCATTCTGGCGCTGAGCGTCATGCGGGGCGACGAAAATATTTATTTATTACTGCGTTAAACACCGCGTTTATCACGTTGTGGGCACAACTCCGTGTGTGCCCACGCAACTCATGTTATCCTGCTTTCCGTTCCCCTTTGCTTAAATTAACACCATGTTTATTAAATTGTTGCGTTCGGTCATTCTCGGGTTGATCGTTGCGGGTATTTTACTGGCGACATTGCCCGCATTGAGAACAGGAAGCAGATTGCTCTCCACGCAAGAAAATAGCGCAAATGAAACGCCATTTAGTTTTAATCAGGGCGTGCGTCGGGCAGTGCCCGCCGTGGTCAACGTGTATAATCGCAGCGCCAGCAATGGTGGGAATCATCGCGGAATTACGACATTGGGTTCTGGCGTCATCATGAACGAAAAAGGGTATATTCTGACCAATCGTCATGTCATCAATGACGCTGATCAAATTATTGTCGCCCTACAGGATGGCCGGTTTCTTGAAGCTATGCTGGTTGGATCCGACAGCCTGACTGACCTTGCTGTGCTGAAAATTACCGCCTCAAATTTGCCGGCGATCCCCATCAACTCGAAACGCATTGCCCATATTGGCGATATCGTGATGGCAATTGGCAATCCCTATAATCTCGGACAAACCGTTACCCAGGGGATTATCAGCGCCACCGGCCGTGTAGGACTCAGCCCTTCCGGCAGGCAGAATTTTTTGCAAACTGATGCGTCAATCAACCATGGTAATTCCGGCGGTGCATTGATCAATACCCTGGGTGAGCTGGTCGGCATCAATACGTTATCTTTCGATAAAAGTAACGATGGAGAGACACCTGAAGGCATTGGTTTTGCCATTCCAACCGCGCTGGCCACCAAAATTATGGATAAGCTTATTCGTGATGGCCGCGTGATCCGCGGTTATATCGGCATTACCAGCCGTGAAGTCCCCCCCTTGCATGGACAAGGCGCTGATATTGACCGGGTTCAGGGCATTATTGTCAGTGATGTGGCCGCAGGCGGTCCTGCGGCACAAGCAGGCGTTCAGGTAAATGACATGATCACCAGTGTTGATGGTAAACCGGTGATTTCTGCACAAGAAACCATGGATCAGGTTGCCGAAATCCGCCCGGGCTCAGTGATCACTATTCAGGTGATCCGCAATGATCAAAAACTCTCGTTACCGGTAACGATCATGGAATACCCTGCGCAGAGTTAAAACAACATATCCGAAAAAAGTGACAGAAATTACCTGTCGCAGGGTTAGGCGTTGTATCAGCGTCTGTATTTCGCCATGTTTATTTGACGAAATCTTCGCCAAGCTGGATATCGGCCTTCAACGTGCTCAGCATCGTTTCCAGCGCATGTTGTTCGAACGTGCTTAACGGGCCAATGGGCTTACGCTCCACAATACCGTTTTTTCCTAATAGTAACGGCTGGGAAAAGAAGCGCGCATACTGTCCATCACCGTCAACATAAGCACACTCAACAACATTGCTTTCCCCTTGTAATGCTCTGACCAGTGACAGACCGAAACGCGCCGCCGCCTGCCCCATTGAGAGCGTTGCCGAACCGCCTCCGGCTTTGGCTTCGACAACTTCAGTGCCGGCATTCTGGATGCGTTTCGTTAACGCTGTCGCCTCTTGTTCACTAAAACTTACGCCAGGAATTTGAGAAAGCAAAGGCAGAATAGTCACGCCGGAATGTCCTCCCACTACCGCGACCTCAAGCTCAGTTGGTTGTTTACCTTTCAGTTCTGCGACAAAAGTATTGGAACGAATGATATCCAGCGTCGTCACACCAAACAGTTTATCTTTATTGTAAACACCGGCTTTCTTCAGTACTTCTGCGGCAATGGCAACCGTGGTGTTCACTGGATTGGTGATAACGGCAATCAATGCTTGTGGGCAGACCTTCGCGACTTGCTCGATCAAGTTACGCACAATACCCGCATTGACATTAAACAGATCAGCCCGATCCATGCCTGGCTTACGTGCAACACCGGCAGAGATCAAGACAACATCCGCGCCGTGTAGTGCTGGTGTGGCATCTTCACCACTAAAACCTTTAATTTTAACTGCTGTAGGGATATGACTTAAATCAACCGCAACACCAGGCGTCACTGGCGCGATATCATACAGAGAGAGTTCTGAACCCGCAGGTAACTGGGTTTTTAGCAAGAGTGCAAGCGCCTGGCCAATACCGCCAGCTGCACCGAGAACCGCAACTTTCATACTAAACTCCTTATTATTCTGAGCAGGGATGTGCCGGAAATCCATATGGTCACGACCATAGTCGACCTGAAGAGTAATGGCGAGGATGTTGTCATCATTTTGCGTGCTGCCGCACTGAATACACATCAAAACGAAGGACATTAAGCACATTACATAGCGGTTTAACCTGAGCTCGCAGTAGTAACTGGGGGTTGAGGTGAGTAGACCCGCCGGTTACCCGGACGGGCCCCTCCTCAGAACCGGACTTGCGGAACTACCGCATCCGGCTCCCGACCGATCAGTGCCCCCACACATATTCAGCGAGAATGGAACATTGACTGCGTTCTCCATCG
>JAATFO010000039.1 GCA_015655145.1 Enterobacterales bacterium
ATTGGTGCGTCCGAGTGGACTCGAACCACCGACCCCCACCATGTCAAGGTGGTGCTCTAACCAACTGAGCTACGGACGCACTGTGGTGCGTTCTAATGGACTCGAACCATCGACCCCCACCATGTCAAGGTGGTGCTCTAACCAACTGAGCTAAGAACGCATCAAGCGCGGTGAGATAACAGCGCGGACGAATATTAACGACAGCGAACATGACTGGCAAGCAGAAACATGCTTTTTTCCATATAACTGGCGATCAACTGTACGGCTCGTTGCTTTTTTAAGCGTAAAACTAACGTGATGCGCGCGCCAGCACCACGTCCGCTGGAAATTGCTGCAAACTGCGCATCCGCCATAACATCATGATTGCAGATGAGGTGAGGCCAATAATAAACCCGCACCAAAAACCGGCTGGCCCCATGGCGGGAACAATATAATCAGTGAGCGCCAGCAGGTAACCCACGGGCAGACCTAACACCCAATAGGCAATAAAAGTAATAAAGAAAATCGAACGCATATCTTTATAGCCACGCAGGATGCCACTACCGACGGCCTGAATGGAATCAGAGAACTGGTAGAGCGCCGCCAGTAACATTAGATGTGCCGCCAGCGCAATGACGTCAGGATCACGACTGTACAGCAATGCAATAGGCTCGCGGAAGATGACCGTCAAAATAGCCGTAATCAGCGCGAGGGTGATGCCGACGCCCTGCGCAGTCCATGATGCCACACGCGCCGCTTCCGCCGAACCCTGTCCCAGACTGAAACTGATGCGGATGGTCGCGGCAACCCCCAGCGACATGGGTAACACAAATACCAGGGAACTGAAATTCAGGGCAATTTGATGACCGGCCACCTTGATAATGCCCATGGGGGACACCAGTAACGCCACAATGGCAAATAAGGTAACTTCAAAAAATAGCGCTAAGGCAATGGGCATACCAAGGTTAATCAGACGCCAAAGCATCTTCCAGTCGGGGGAGGAAAAACCGCGCGGATTTTTAATATCACGCATTGAACCCGTCCGATGGAGCCAAACACTCATCGCGATAAACATCACCCAATACACGGAGGCTGTCGCGACACCACAGCCAACACCGCCCAGTGCAGGCATGCCGAAATGGCCATAGATAAAGATGTAATTAACCGGAATATTCACCAGCAGGCCAAGAAATCCCATCACCATACCGGGCTTGGTCTTCGATAACCCTTCGCACTGGTTACGCGCTACCTGGAAAAATAAATAACCTGGCGTACCCCACAGTAAAGCACGCAGATAACCCACGGCTTTGTCCGCCAGATGGCGATCAATATTCTGCATCGCGCGGATCATATATCCCGCATTCCACAACACCAGCATAATCAATATGGCGACCAATGCCGCCAGCCAGTATCCCTGGCGAACATAGTGGGCAACGCGATCACGTCGGCCAGATCCATTAAGTTGCGCCACGATAGGTGTTAACGCCAGGATAAGACCATGACCAAACAGGATGGCCGGCAACCAGATAGACGTACCGACAGCGACGGCGGCCATATCCGTAGCGCTAACAGCACCAGCCATAACCGTATCGACAAAACCCATTGCAGTTTGTGCAACTTGCGCCAAAATAACCGGGATTGCGAGGACTAATAATTGACGCGCTTCTGTTAAATACTTCTGCACGTATGCACCTATTGTTAAGCGATGAACGCATTATGACGGACCTGACGGGCGGCTGAAATTAATCATCAGGAAAATAAGCTGCATAGTGTAGCTGGCAGCGTGGGTTTAGCCAATGGGCAGAGAGAATAGCGGCGTATTGTATGACCCAGAGTGTGCAGTGCGCCCCGTGCTTTTGTTATTGGCTATGTTAATATTGAGAAAAACTGATTGGGGCATGAAGCATGTTTACGGGTATTGTACAAGGCATCGCCGAGGTGCTTGCTGTGGAAGAGAAACCCCTTTTCCGCACCCACGTGGTTAAACTTCCGACAGCATTGTTGCCGGG
The DNA here is from genome assembly GCA_015655145.1 of Enterobacterales bacterium. Classification (GTDB taxonomy): domain Bacteria; phylum Pseudomonadota; class Gammaproteobacteria; order Enterobacterales; family Enterobacteriaceae; genus JAATFO01. Next base: position 1,989 of record JAATFO010000039.1, read on the forward strand.
ACTGGCGTTAGGCGCATCGGTAGCTCATAACGGGTGTTGCCTGACGGTAACCGCGATCAGCGGTAACTGTGTGAGTTTTGATTTGATGAAGGAAACCCTGCGCATCACCAACCTTGGCGACTTACAACCCGGGGATAGTGTCAATATTGAACGGGCGGCTAAATTCGGCGATGAAATTGGCGGTCATCTGATGTCCGGTCATATTATGACCACCGCAGAAATCTGTAAAATTGTCACTTCTGAGAATAACAGAGAAATATGGTTTAAGTTGCCGGACGCATCACTGATGAAATACATCCTGCATAAAGGCTTTGTCGGCATTGACGGTATCAGCCTGACGGTAGGAAATGTCACCAAAACCAAATTTTGCGTGTATCTCATCCCTGAAACGTTGGCACGGACAACACTCGGTAGTAAAAAACTGGGACAGCGCGTGAATATTGAAATCGATCCGCACACTCAGACCATCGTCGAAACCGTGGAACGTGTGCTGGCGCTACGGGGAAGCAAACGTGAAAACGAAGAGGAGAGGGGGCTGGTTTGACTGACCGGGCCCAATGAGATAACAACATGGGCCCACTGTCTTTTCCTCGCTCCGGGACTAAATGCGTCACGGTAATGATGTTTACTTAGCGCGCAACACGTAACCCGCCTTCAACGCCATGACTGAACACCACTTGCCAGAGCTGGATATCGCGCGCACGAAATGCACCAGCACAGGCATTGAGATAATAGCTAAACATCCGTTTAAAACGTTCGCCATATTTCTCTGATAACTGGGGCCAGGCGGCAATAAAGCGATCATACCAGGCCATCAGTGTGGTGTCGTAATCCGCGCCAAAATTATGCCAGTCTTCCATAATGAAGTGCGACTCACTGCTATCCGCAATCTGACGAACTGAAGGCAGACAGCCATTAGGGAAGATATATTTATCAATCCACGGGTCAACATTCATATCAGTCTTAATGGCGCCGATGGTGTGCAATAAGAAGATGCCGTCCGGCTTTAAGTTACTATCGACAACATTAAAGTAGGTGGCATAATTCTTCGGGCCGACATGCTCAAACATGCCAACAGACACGATCCGGTCAAATTGTTGGTTCAGATCACGATAATCCTGTAACAGGATGGTGACATTAAGCCCTTCACAGCGTCGCTGCGCCAGTTTTTGTTGCTCTGCAGAGATAGTCACGCCAAAAACATTCACGCCGTAATGGCGGGCGGCATATTCGGCCAACCCGCCCCAGCCACAACCAATATCAAGTAGTGACATGCCGGGTTCGAGCTTTAATTTTTCACAGATCATGTGCAACTTGGCGTCTTGCGCGGCTTCAAGCGTTGTCGCATCTTTCCAGTAAGCACAGGAATATTGCATATGACTATCAAGCATCAACGAGAAGAGATCGTTGCCTAAATCGTAATGCTCTTTACCCACAATCCAGGCACGCTTTTTCGTTTGCAGGTTCAGTAATCGGGTCGCTGCGATACGCAATGTATCTTTAAAATGGCGGGGTAATTGCCTGTCCAACTGATATTTTAATACGCGATGAAAAAACATATCCAACCGCTCACAATCCCACCAGCCCTCCATATAGCTTTCACCCAATCCCAGAGAGCCCTCTTGCAACACGCGCTTAAAAAAATCAGGTTTCTTGACCTGAATATCCCAGGGGCGTGAGCCATTAATCGTAATATCAGCCCTGGCGAGCATCTCATGGATGATACGATACCAATGGTTTTCTTCTAAGCTCACTTCTTCTATACACGATGAACTCATAGCTTCTCCATCACCGGTGTGATTCGAACCTGAGAAACAGAATAGACAATTTCTACAGGACTGTGCGAGAACTCACGGAAAATCCGTGCGCCTGATATCCGACGTCAAGACAGAGGTTTGAATTGAATGAGAATCCTGCAAAGACGCGTAACGAACATCACGCGGAGAACATCACGACAGCCCTGTCAGGATCAGGTTCAAAAAGTTAATCGTTTGTTATAAAACACCGTATAACAATGATTATAAACTTACAAAAGACAATATTCAACGGATTATTGTTAGGGTGCTAAGCAAATAAATCACGTAAAAACCCCCTCCTGTGTCCGGGTAAATTGTAGATCATAACCGGGTAAGGTAAAGGAAATATCAGCAATACGTTACCTATTGTTGTCATTGTGGTTAGTAAGCGAATCCCGTCAAGATTGCACCGTTCAACGCCGATAGTTCAGGAAAGGACCATCACTTACCGAACGACGTTCGATAAGTGTCGGATGAACTTCAATCACCTGAGCGTGTTCGCGTTTATTGATAATTCTGTCCAGCAACATATCGAACGCAGTTTCTCCAAGTTGTTGTTTTGGCTGGTGTACTGTGGTCAACGCGGGAGTGAAATAACGCGCATTACGGACATTGTCGTAGCCGATGATGGAGATATCTTGCGGCACCCTTAGCCCCATTTCGTCGGCCGCGCAAATAGCGCCCATGGCCATAATATCACCGCCACAGAAAACAGCGGTTGGGCGGTGTTTCTGCGCCAAAATGTGCAACATCGCCTGGTAACCCGATTCGGGTTCAAAATCACCTTGTACGATCCATTCTTTATGTATCGAAATATGCGCCTCATTCAGGGCCTTGATAAAACCAGCATGCCGTCCACCCCCGGTATTACGTTCCATTTGACCGGGGATGGCGCCAATATCACGATGTCCACGCTCGATGAGATAACATCCTGCCAGATAGCCCCCTTCGAATGCATTGTCCAGCACAGTATCGGTAAAATCCCCTTGTGATGCGCCCCAGTCCATCACTACCATGGGAATATTGCGGTTTTCTTCCAGCATGTTGAGCAAGTCGTCGGGATATTCCGAACACATCACCAATAAACCATCAACACGCTTTTGCGCCATCATTGACAGATAGGCATGTTGTTTTTGCAAATCATTGTGCGCATTGCCTAAAATCAAGGTGTAACCACGGGAAAAACATCTGTTTTCAATAGCCTCAATGATTTCAGCAAAATAGGGCGCTTCGCTTGATGTCGCCAGCAGACCTATCGAACGCGTGTGATTTACCTTCAGACTACGTGCAACCGCACTTGGCGAGTAATGCAGTGCTTTGATTGCCGCCCAGACCGCATTGCAGGTATCTTCCGCGACGAAACGGGTTTTGTTAATGACATGGGACACGGTTGTCGTTGAAACGCCGGCGTATTTCGCCACATCTTTAATTGTTGCCATTGAAAAAAAATACTCCTGTTCTATCACAACACACTGGCAAGCATATTGTTAAACGTTTGCGTCTACCGTGCGTTGACCAAACTGCGATAACGATTTTTTAATGCTTTCTGAGTTACATCAGGAAGGCGGGCGTCGGGGTAAACAATGGCAACTCGGGGACTGCCGGGTTGCATAATGAAAAAATTCTACCAAGCCTGCGTGTAGAAAACGAGATTTTTACCAGCAACTGTGGGAAAATCAAAACAATTATTCTTTGTACGGTCTTTAAGGAGCATGCCATGAGTACCGATTTGAAGTTCTCACTGTTTACTACCATCGCTGCATTACTGATGATTATTGCCTTTAGCCTGACGGCGGTAATGCATTAGGTGACTGTGGTCACAGGGTACGCATTCATATTGGTGAGGATAGCGGCTAAGTGATGCCATCATCATAATATAGAAAAGGCCGGATGTTCCGGTCTTTTGTTGTGTAAGCTGATCGCGTTAACGAATGGTTTTGGGTGTCATCACCCGGCGGGCGCCAACATAATGACGTTGCCAGTAATTTTCACTTAACTGACTAATTTGAATATCTTTACCGGTTCGCGGTGACTGAATGAACTTACCATTGCCCAAATAGACGCCGACATGATCCGCCGCACCACGATGATTGATACGGAAAAAGACCAGATCACCTTTCTCCAGTGATTCACGATTTATTGAGGCGGCATCTTGCAAATGGTACATCTCATTAGCCGTCCGTGGAATTTTGAATTTAACTAAATCTTTATAGGCATACCATACCAGTCCGCTGCAATCGAAGCCGGTATACGGCGATGTCCCGCCCCATTGGTAAGGTTTCCCAAGTTGCCCCATAAGTTTGTTCATCGCCGTTTCACGGGCTTTTTGATAGCGTTCTTTGTGAACCTTACTCATTTTGATTGGGCTGCGATCAACCGCACTGACAGCAAATTTGTCCATTTTCCCTTTACGAAGCATGTCATGACGCATTGTCGTGCGGACGATTTTGTAGGTTTTCCCTTTACGGCTTATGTCACGACTCACCGCAACGGCGGCGAGCTGATCATTTTTATCTTTATGGTGCTTAGCGTAATATTTCACCACCGCTTTTTTGCGCTGGCTGGCGGGAATGTGTAAAGCGACGGCTTCCTGGGGGGCCTTTTTCTTTAATTTGAGTTTTTGGATCACCGGGATGCGGGACTTTTTAACGGTTGTTTTGACCTGACGACGCTTCCGACGATCATCATCGCGCGCACTTTTTTTATCAATCTTATGCTGATCGGCATTAACCGGCTGATGCGGCGAAGCTTGCGCCACATTAAAGAACAACTGAGCAAAAGCCAGCAGAAAAAGCGTAATCAGTAAACGCATAGTCCCGTTACAGGTTATGCTCCCGTACAACTGAGAGTCTCGAGTGAAAAAATACTGCCGGTAGGGCAGCGCCAGGAACCAATTCTAATCTAACTGTTTAGCAAAAGATAAGGTCTTTTTTCATTAATCGGTTACAGAACAATGAATGCCTCAAAAATAAGCAATATCAGCTGTTTGTCTCACCAAAATTATTACCAGGTATTACGGTATCACGGGCATTTTCACCGATGACGGTGTTGCTGGAACACATTCCCTGCCACCACTGAGTTAAGCAATTATGGCCAGGTTTGTTCACTTTTCACCTTACTGCAATACGCAATATGCATGATAAAAATAGTGCGGCACAGTTATTTTTCTGATGTCATTTAGCATTATGAGCCTAAAGGGATTAACCTTGCGCAAAATGTCGTTTTCAGCACCAGCCAACAATCGCTACAATAACATAGACACGAAGTGAAGCATTGAGGAAGTTAAAGATGAGTACTGTTGAAAAAATTCAGCGTCAGATCGCAGAAAATCCGATCCTGCTGTACATGAAAGGGTCACCGAAACTACCCAGCTGTGGTTTTTCTGCACAAACGGTTCAGGCGCTCTCGGCCTGCGGTGAACGCTTCGCGTATGTCGATATTTTGCAGAACCCGGATATTCGCGCCGAGTTACCTGAATATGCCAACTGGCCGACTTTCCCGCAGCTGTGGGTTGACGGTGAACTGGTCGGGGGATGTGATATCGTGATTGAAATGTTTCAGCGCGGGGAATTGCAGCAACTGATCAAAGCGACAGCGGATAAATATAAAGAAGCTGAGTAACGAAATGGGCGGGGATCCCTGCCCATATTTAACGTGATGTCGGAATGGGGAACGAAGCGACAGTAATACGTAGAGCCTATCCCATTAGGCAAATTTTACTTGCCACTTTGGCGCTGGGCAGTGCCTGAAATCCTCACGTACTGCCTGTACGCTCCCTCCGGTTTCTCCGCGCTGTCTGTATCCACATTTACTGCGGCAATAATACCTACTGGGCCAGGCTCTTAGTCTTCTGTCTGATGTTGCCCGGCGCCGTCATTTTCATCATCAGCCAGCGGTAACGGCCACCCACCTAAACGTTTCCAGCGATTGACCAGCTCACAAAAGAGTTCTGCCGTTTGTTCGGTATCGTACAACGCGGAGTGCGCCTGAGTGCTGTCAAAAGAGATACCCGCGGCTTTACAGGCCTTCGCCAGCACAGTTTGACCAACCACTAAGCCACTTAACGCCGCGGTATCAAATGTAACGAAGGGATGAAAGGGATTACGTTTCAGCCCGGCCCGCCCGGCCGCCGCCATCATGAAATTATGATCAAATGTGGCGTTATGCGCCACCATAATGGCGCGGTTACATTCCTGATCTTTGATACCTTTGCGCACCTGTTTAAAAATGGCATGCAACGCATCATATTCACTGACTGCGCCCCGTAACGGATTGTGGGGATCGATACAATTAAACGCCAGTGCTTCCGGTTGGAGAAGCGCGCCCTCAAAGGGGTTGATATGAAAGTGCAACGATTCATCTTTTTGCAACCAGCCGTTGTCATCCATCTTTAACGTCACCGCAGCAATTTCCAGCAACGCATCAGTTTGGGCATTGAAACCGGCGGTTTCCACATCAATTACCACCGGGTAGAAACCGCGAAAACGGCTACTCAGGGCGTTTAACTCTTTCAATTCAGGCATCAGGATCTCATTGACGGAAAAATGCAGCGCGTATTATGGCAAATTTTTCCGTGAGTTGCAGTAGAGAGAAGAGGATGGGGCGGCCAATATCGCCCCATGACCTTAGTTACCGAGACCCCGTTCTGCGTGTTTATTTTCAATCAATTCAATTTTATAACCATCAGGATCTTCCACAAAAGCGATGATGGTGGTGCCACCTTTGACCGGGCCCGCTTCGCGCGTCACCTTTCCGCCGTCATTGCGGATTCGGTTGCAGGTTGCTGCGACATCATCAACGCCCAGCGCGATATGACCATAAGCGTTACCGAGATCATATTTATCGACGCCCCAGTTGTAAGTCAGTTCGATAACAGCGCCGGTGCTTTCATCGGTATAGCCGACAAAGGCCAGGTTATAATGATACTCGGTATTTTCGCTTTCACGCAGCAGGCGCATGCCCAGTACCCGTGTATAGAAATCAATCGACTGTTGCAGGTTACCAACGCGCAGCATGGTGTGAAGTAAGCGCATGAAATCCTCCTTAAATGAACGTCATTATGTGATGACAAAAACAGACTCAGTATATACCTAATAGTTATCGGGTTGCAGGACGCCGGCCAGATAACAGAGACAACAGCGCGGCAGGCTGAAAAATAGCCCGCTACCGTACCACTTCCGCACAGTAGCTGGCGCGCGGGTCGTCAATGATGAAAACCATCACGATAAGGTAGGGTAGTCGGTATAACCTTCAGCAGCACCGCCGTAGAATAACGCTGGATTGGGTTCGTTAAGCGGGGCTTTATGCCGCAGACGTTCAACGAGATCAGGGTTGGCAATATAGTCACGGCCAAATGCCACCGCATCAATCAGGCCTTGCTCGATTAACGCCTCCGCTTTTTCTGCGGTATAGCCGCCAGCCGCCACAATCACACCTGGATAACTGGCCCGGATTGCCCGCCGGAATGCGTCGTTGTACGGTTTCCCGCCGGCCCAGTCAGGTTCGGAGATATGTAAATAAGCCAGGTGACGTTTTGCCAGTTCACCAATGTAATAGAGTGCCGCGGTTTCCTGATCTTCACCATTATCCAGCCCATTAAATGGCCCCATGGGTGAAATGCGAATGCCGATGCGATCAGCCTGCCAGCCATCAATGGCCGCGTCGACCACGTCCAGGGCAAAACGCGTACGGTTCTCAATGCTGCCGCCATATTCGTCAGTGCGCTGATTAGAGGCTGGCGACAGGAATTGATGAATTAAATAGCCGTGCGCGGAGTGTAATTCGAGTAGGTCGAAATCGGCCGTGCGCGCATTGGTTGCCGCCTGACGGAAGTCCTGAATTATCTGGATAATCTCGGATTTTTCCAGCGCGCGCGGTGTGGATGTTTGTTCGCGAATTATCTGGCCCTGAGCATCGCGCAGTGAGGTTCGGGTGTCAGCCGCGATGGCCGAAGGCGCGACAGGTGCTTGTTGTCCGGGCTGCAAGCTGCTATGGGAAATACGTCCGGTGTGCCACAACTGAACCGAACTGTGTCCCCCTTTCTGGTGAATACCCGCATTGATGGCTTTCCAGGCGGCAATTTGCGGCGCGGTATGTAAACCTGGTGCGCCAGCATAGCCTTTTGCCTGGAAGGAAATTTGTGTCGCTTCAGTAATGATCAAACCCGCACTGGCACGTTGTTGATAATATTCTCCCATTAATGGCGTGGGGATATCACCCGGTTCAATGCTGCGCAGACGAGTTAATGGCGCCATAAAAATACGATTTGGCACCGTAATAGCGCCTGTTTTCAGTGGGGTAAACAGTTTTGTTAATTCCATGTAAACTCCTGTATTAGACTGGTCGATTAGTAAATGCTTTTTTAAAAAGTAGCCGGTGACAACATACGGCTAATTTCACTCAGGGCAGTGCGCAATGGACCACTGTTTCGGCAGATCTTGCTTTGCAGACAGGCTCCCATCCACAGCATGTAGAGAATTTCCGCCGCCGCTGACGATGGGCGGTTGAGGATGACAGTGCCGTCGTCCACTGCGCGTTGCAAAACCGCGCTTAATACCCGAATAATGGTGGTCGATCCTTTTTCCAGCGCCATGCGCATTTCTTCCGAGAGGTCACACACTTCAGCCGACAGTTTTACCACCAGACAACCATCAATACGGCCATCTTCACGGAAGGTCTGCTCGGAACGGGCGTAATAATCCAGCAGTCGCTGGCGGGGTATTTTCACCTCTGCCGCAAAGTAAGCACAAAGATCACGATGAAAATGCGTGAAGTAACGTTCCAGCATAGCCACACCAAACGCTTCTTTTGAACGAAAATAATGATAAAACGAGCCCTTCGGTACACCCGCGACACTGAGCAATTCGCTCAGTCCCATGCCGGTAAAACCGCGTTGCAGGCACAATTGCTCACCAGTTGCCAGCAAGTGTTCACTGGTGTCATGTCGGGTCGTTTTAGTCATAACGCTTAGCGTAATAGAGCCGCCATGTTAAGGCAATCTCTGGTTGTGGGTGAGGCACTTACTGATCATCGTGGTTGTGGGTCAGCGGTATTTTAGCAAAGGCCGCTCACAAAGGCGGCAATACCCTGCCGCATCATGGCACCCGTATTTTTCCCGGTTGTGGTGTTGGTTCAGTAACCCGCAGTGAATTGTGCACGGATATGGTGCGGAGACTCGATTTCATTGAGAATAACCACGGCGAGATCGGCAACACTGATGGTTGCTGGTTTGTCTCCGGACATTAATAATTGTGTACCGCCAAGACGAAATTGTCCGGTACGTTCGCCAGGCACCAGCAAGGCCGGCGGAGAAAGGTAGGTCCAGTCGAGTTGAGTCTCTTCACGCTGAAGCTGATTACGCAGGGCCCGGGCGCCCAACGCACCGGGTTTAATCTTTTCCGGAAAGGTGTCGGTATCGACCAGTTCAATGCCGGGCGCCACCAGCAAACTGCCAGCACCGCCAACAACCAGTAAACGCATTACCTGACTTTGTTTTACTGCCGCGAGAATTTGTGCGCTGCCACGGGTAAATTTTTCGAATAGATCGGTTTCTGACCAGCCCGGATTATACGCGCTGATCACCGCAGCCTGCCCCTGCAACACTCCGCTTAACCAGGTAACATCATGAATATCTCCCGTGGCACGCGTCAGGTTTACATCCTGAGGCAGGTTTTTGCCTGTACGGGAAATCGCCGTCACTGTGTGGCCACGCGCCAGCGCTTCTTTTACTGCCGCCAGGCCGACAAATCCTGTTGCACCAATCACTGCAATGTTCATTTTCAGGCTCTTTTTTCAATGTTGAATATGCCAATGAACTTTACGGGTTAACGCAGGCCCCGATAAGTGGCATATTCAGACTTTTAGAATGAAGCAAAACTTAATAATGATGGAAAAACTCAATCGTATGGCCATTTTTGCAATGGTTGTCACCGAGGGTTCACTGACCGCGGCAGGGCGTCGCTTAGGCATGTCCGCTTCGGCGGTAAGCCAGCATTTGCGGTCGCTGGAACGTGATGTTGGCGTGCCGTTGCTGCACCGTTCAACCCGTAAATTGACATTAACGGATGCGGGCGCTGCCTTTTTCCCAGGTTGCGAAGCCATGCTAAACAGTGCCCGGGATGCAGAACGGCAACTGGCTGAGCGGCGTGATACCCTAACCGGGGAATTACGGATATCAAGCGCTGTTGGTATTGGCAGTCAGCCGCTGTGTGCGGCGTTGACCCCGCTATTACAACAAAATCCCGGATTACAGCTACGCATCATCGCCACCGACGATATCCTTGATATGATTGAACATCGCATTGATATCACCTTGCGTGTTAATCGCCAGTTAAGTGATGCGCAGATTATTGCGCACTCACTGGTAACGTGGCCGATGGTTATCTGTGCGGCACCACGTTATCTCGCACAGCATGGCGAGCCTAAAACACCGGAGGCGCTGTTACAACACCGCTGGATTGCGGCGATGACCAAAAGCACCCATACAGGGCGCCAGCTTGAACTGCATCATGCTCATCAGCCTGCGGTGAAATTGCAGATTGCGCAAGGTCAAGTCATCAGCGACAACATGCATGTTATTCGGACCTTCACGCTGGCCGGGTTGGGCATTTCATTACAACCGTTGTTTGAAATTCAGGATAAATTACGCAGCGGCGAACTTATTCTGTTACTGCCCGAATGGCGCCCTCCGGCGCTTAACCTGACGGCACTGACACTGGAGCGCGTCTTGCCGGAGAAGAGTCGCCGCGCATTGCAGGCATTACGTGATCATTTCCGCGCTATATATGCGCCTGGTCTTGCAGAGCAAGGTTAATCTGTCTTCAATAAAACTCAGGCGCTTTCGCCATCCCATAAGGCGCAACCCTCATTGTTATGATATCAATTGCCGGCGTTCATTGTTGACCCGCCAGCGCGCCTTCTGGCAGTGCCTGTTTGAGCTGTGACAACGAACAAAACAAACGCCAGAGGATCCCCGCCAGTTGAGTGGCATCGTCAGTGTGCCGGGCGAGCAATTCCGCGATCATCGTATTTAATGCGTCGAGGGTTCCGCTCAGTGAGTCATGATGCACCCCGCGTTCACTGATTATACATTGCAACCCACGCAGACTGGCATCACGTATTGCTGCCAGATCAGAGGACGCGGCTTTCCAGTCACGTAATTGCCAGGCGATATGGGAACAGTTGAGCAACACTACGCCCCAGCGGAGCAACCAGACGCGCGCCTGCTCATTCTGGCTGGTATTGAGCTGGCTGATACGATGATAAATTTGCGATTCAAAGCGGCTTTCGCTCAGGCGCGGATGACGTCCCAGTTGATCGAGAAACTCACGTCGCAGAGCACGAATATGACGACGACTTTTGCGGATATCAGAACTGGGGCGCAGGATCTGAAAGGCAATCCACGCCAGCAGTACACCGCATACTCTGGCAAGGTTGCCATTGATAAACGACTGATAGTCGTACGTGGGTGGGTTGGTAACTGCCAGAAAAGATCCCATAAAAACAATGAACTGACCCCACATCCCGGCCAGATTTTTCTGTTGAAGTTTACACAGTTGTAAGGTAACCAGCAGAGGCAACAGAAAAAGAATAAATTGCCAGAGCATACTGATTTGTACCATCAGGCCGAATTTAACCACGAAGCTAAATACAGAAAGCAATAATAACGTCTTAAGTAGCAGGGTAATGCTGCCAGTGGGTGACGGGGCGGCAGAATAAAGTACACAGGCGATAGCAGTCAGTGTCAGCGCCGTGCCGCCGACGTCCCATTGGGTGTTAATCCAGAATGTACAGCCGAGGATGATCACCGTAAAGGTACGCAAGGCGCTCCAACTGGCTTCTGCACTGTCTGTATAGCGAGCCAGCGCCGGAACGGCAGGGGGATAGAAACGGGTTTCGGCATCAGCGTTTTCGAACTGTCGCAGCCAGCGGCTGACATTCAGGTACACCCAGCAGAAATAACGCAGGCGATGCCAGAATGCGTAATGCCGATAATCGCCATCCTTCCCCGGCGCCGCACGTTGCAAAATCTGTGCGAGCTGATATTTATCGCAATTGCGCTGTGACAGCATAATAAGCGCTTGATGCAATACGCTAAACAGTTCCTCTGGCGGATCTTGCCAGTTGAGCAGCATTCGGCGCAGGCTGGAAATGACACTGGTCAAACGCAACTGTTGGTGAAGAACATAATTGAGTACATTGTTTTGTCGACGAAAACGATAATGACTCCAGAACGCCTGAATGCGTAACAGATTCATGGTTAAAATCTGGCTGATCACCGTTTCATGCGCGGTTCGAACATTCGCCGTGGTTTCCTGTTGCAATAGCAACCCGGCATGTTCAAGAAGCCGGTTGTGCATGTCGTTCAGCGACTTAATTAAGGTATTTCCGTCGGAAGTACTTGGCAGGATCATCATCATGAACCCACCACATAGAATGCCGGAGATGACTTCACAAACACGCGCCTGAGTAATGTCCCAAAGGCTGTTAATCTCATTGACGTTAACACTACTGAACGCAATAATCGCCGCTGTGTAACCCGCCAGCGAGAAGGCGTAAGCGACATTGTTTTGATAATGATTGGCAATCCAGGTACACAGTGCCAGCCAGGCGGCGATAGCGAAGCTAAATAACCAGGGCTCATTCAGGGTATGACCGGCTATCAATAAAGCCGCCGCTGCGCCCAATAAACTGCCGGCAATACGCCCCAGGCTTTTACTGATGACGCCGCCGACTGTCGGGAAACTGACCACGGCGGCGGACGTCATCGCCCAATAGGGTTCGTCCAGATCCAGCCCATAGGCAATACTGAGCGCCAGACACATAGCGATACCGTTACGGAGCGCATAACGCCATTGACCGCTCGTTGCTTTCATCCATGGCAACTGTCGCCATACCAGCCAGTTGAATGTCATTGTCGCCTCATGGCTGAATTGAGATGGTACAGGTTGTTCCTGCTACCAGCGCCTCGTCAGGCGTGATGTCAGATAAGGCGATGCGCACAGGCACACGCTGGGCTAACCGTACCCACGGAACATTGGGTTTAATCTCTGGCACCAGACGATTGTCGCTCTCTATACTCTGATCATAAATAGCGCGCCCAATGCTTTCCACCGTACCGTTAATATGACGACCATTGCTGTACAGCACGATTTCAGCACGATCGCCGATATGAATATGCCGCAACTTGGTCTCTTCAAAATAACCGATACTATAAAATGAATGACTATCGACGAGGGAAAAAAGCGGGGAACCGCGGGTTGCATAATTTCCGGGACGGAGAGTGAGATTACTGATCCAACCATCAACCGGCGCATAGACGTTGGTTTGCTTCAGGTTCCATTGTGCCTGCTCCAGATCCGCAAGCGCGATATTGGCGGTGGCAACCGCCGCATTCGCATTGAAATTTGCGGCATCCAGATCTTCGGCCGAAATGACATTCCGCGGCAGGCTGCCACGCCGGCGGGCTTCATGTTGTGCTTTCGATTGTTCGGCCAGTGCTTTGGCTTGTTGCGCTTGCGCATTGAGCAAGGCGATATGATAAGGCTCAGCATCAAGGGTAAATAATAATGTCCCTTGCTTCACAAACTGGTTGTCCCTGACCCACAATTGCGCGATACGCCCGGAGACCTGCGGGGTGATATTCACCAGTTCTGCCCGAATTTTACCGTCACGTGTCCAGGGGGACTGCATGTAGTAGTTCCACATCCACCAACCCGCGACAAGCGCCAGGGCGAAAACAATGACGGTCGAAAAATATTTTAAGGTATTTAGTTTCATGGCATCACCTGGCACTCAATACACACAATGATCCTGCGACACACAGGACAAACAGAGAAAGGTCCATCAAAGTGGGATGCCAGACTTCACCAGAGTACATCCAGCGTCGTACGATTGCGTGAAGTAACAGCCAGATAAAGAAACCGAGCAAAACAGCATTGAACAACGGGGGGAGATACAATGATGCGCCAAAAACCAGGTCGGTGAGTGGAGCCGAAGAAGTAAAATGCATTGTTGGCACGTGTAATTATCCTTGTTAACAAGCATAGTGCGCTGTTTGAAAAGCCATCCTGTGTGATCGTACGGCGGAACCGCGTTTGTATTTTATACTGTAAACTCGCAGAATAGTCTAAAATCAGGCTTGATAGCTAGCAAGCTAATTATAAGGAGATGAAATTGGATACGCCACTTGGAACGGATTTGGCACGGTTGGTGCGCATCTGGCGCGCGTTAATCGATCACCGATTAAAACCATTAGCATTGACGCAAACCCACTGGGTCACTCTGCATAATATTCACCAACTGCCTCCCGAACAATCACAGATCCAGTTGGCAAAAGCGATTGGTATTGAACAGCCATCGTTGGTTCGTACGTTAGACCAGCTTGAGGAAAAAGGGCTGATCATGCGTTGTACCTGTGTCAATGATCGCCGTGCGAAGCGCATCAAATTAACCAAACGAGCGGAACCAATAATCCATGAAGTGGAAAATGTCATTGATATCACGCGGGATGACATTTTATCGGGCATTTCGCGGCAAGAGGTGAGTTTGTTGGTGACACTCATCGCCCGGCTGGAAAAAAATATTCTCGAACTGCAAAATAAAAACCCATAATGGTAAAAAACCGATGCAGATGCATCGGTTTTTTGTGAAAAATGTTATTAGCGGGGCGCTACGGTGACCTGACTGCCGTTTGATGCCAGCATTACACGCTGGCCAACAGCGTAACGACTGGCGGCTTGTTTTTGCACCACCAGAATAGTGTTACCGTCATCTTTCCGGATTTCCAGTTCCACACCATCCGCTTTATTTATCGCTCCCTGAACCCCCTGACCGGCGACGCCACCTAACAGCGCTCCGCCTGCAGTCGCCAGGCTGCGACCTGAACCGCCGCCAATGGTATTACCGATGAACCCACCCAGCACCGCACCACCAATGGCGCCGATCACGTTATTTTCATCGCCGCCCTGAATTTTAACCGGACGTACAGAGACCAGCGTACCGTAGCTCACATTTTGAACTTGCTTAGCTTCGCTGACGCTGTAGACATCACCAGAAAGCGCATCGGTGTTAGTACAGCCAGCCAGCGTCATGCCAGCCAGTGTCACGACAAATAAACGTTTGATCATTGTAAAACTCCTTTCATGACATTTTTGCTGCGAGAAGGTTGCAGCGATTGATAACCTTATTATATGGCACAAGCGCAGGCAGTTCCTTCATTATATTGAATAAACCATGCGACCGAAACATAGACCACAAGGACTTAAAGAAAATTCAATTGTGCCGGGATAAAAAATTTCATTGTGTAACAATATTCATCAATTAAAAAACAACAATTAATCATAGAATTACCTCGCTATTTTTGCCAGGCTGGCAGCAACAGCCATATTTTCACAGAAGGGTACCGCTCCATATGATGAAATCGGGACGTTATATTGGCGTCATGTCAGGAACCAGTCTTGATGGTGTTGATGTAGTTTTAGCGGCCATTGATGAAAATCGGGTAGTGCAACAAGCCCGTTATGAGCATCCGATACCTCAGTCACTACGTCAGGCTATTTTATCCCTGTGCCAGGGGCAGTCATTAACCCTGTCGCAACTGGGGCAACTTGATACCCGACTCGGGAAACTGTTCGCCGAAGCGGTGTTAGCCATGCTAAAGCTGTACGGGGTGAATGGCGCAGAAATTACCGCCATTGGATGCCATGGACAAACGGTGTGGCATGAACCGTATGGTGATGCGCCTAATACGTTACAAATTGGTGATAACAATCAAATAGCCGCTGCCACCGGCATTACGGTTGTGGGTGACTTTCGTCGGCGTGATATGGCTCTGGGTGGGCAGGGGGCTCCGCTGGTTCCGGCTTTCCACCAGGCGGTATTAATGCATCCCACGGAACGACGCATGGTGCTAAACATCGGCGGCATCGCCAACCTCTCTTTATTATTTCCGGGTCAACCGGTACGCGGTTATGATACCGGCCCGGGGAACCTGTTAATGGATGCCTGGATCGGACATCAGCGTGCGTTGCCTTATGATAAAGACGCGGAATGGGCGCGTAGCGGGCAGGTCATTATGCCGTTGTTACAAAACATGTTGGCCGATCCGTGGTTTGCCTTGCCGGCGCCGAAAAGTACCGGACGTGAATATTTCAACCTCCGTTGGATAGAACAACAACGGCGCCAGTTTCCGGGTATTGCCCCGCAAGATATTCAGGCTACCCTGGCGGAATTGACCGCCCGAACCATTAGCGAGCAAGTCTTACTGAATGGGGGCTGTGAACGTTTACTGGTTTGCGGCGGTGGCGGTCATAACCCTTTGTTACTGGCTCGCCTTGCGGCTTTGCTCACGAAAACCATGGTTGGTACGACCGATGACGTCGGGATTAACGGCGATGATATGGAAGCGCTGGCATTCGCCTGGCTGGCATGGCGAACGCTTTCCGGGCTTCCGGGCAATTTGCCATCGGTAACCGGAGCGCGAAGTGAAACTGTCCTCGGCGCCATATTTCCGGCTAATCACAATAAATAGCCGCAGTCAGACGGATACCGCATGGCCTATACTGTGAGGTTCCCGGATAAATAAGGAGATAAACAATGCAAAAACGACTGACACTCGCCGCGATCACTCTGCTTTGTGGTTGCAGCCTGTTGAGCAAGTCGCCGCAAGAGGTTAATACGCGGCATTATACCTGCGGTACAATGCCATTAACGGTGCAAATGAACAATGCACAACAGCAGGTCAGTTTTATTATGGATGGCAAGTCATTGACGCTGAAGCAGGAGGTCTCTGCCTCCGGGACACGCTACAGCGACGGGACATATGATTTTTGGTCAACAGGGACCACCGCCTCCATTGCACGTAATAACAAGATTATTGTTAATGATTGCCAGCAGCAACCTGACCGTTAAGCCATTGAATCTCATCGGGACGAGGCGCACAATAGTGCGACCCTTTTTGGTAACTGAAGCCGCGTTATGAGTGATAATGATAGCCTGCAAAAAATTGCCCACTTACGCCGGGAATATACCCGTGGTGGGCTGCGGCGTAACGATTTACCGGCACAGCCGCTGACACTGTTTGAACGCTGGTTAAGCCAGGCTTGCGAGGCTCAGTTGCCTGATCCCACGGCGATGAGTGTGGCGACCGTTGATCAGCACGGGCAGCCTTATCAACGGATGGTATTGCTGAAACACTATGACGATCGTGGCATGGTTTTTTATACCAACCTTGGTAGCCGCAAGGCACAGCAACTGGAAAATAACCCCCGCATCAGCGTGTTATTTCCCTGGCATTTTCTTGAGCGCCAGGTCATGGTGCTGGGCCACGTAGAAAAGCTTTCTCCGCTTGACGTCATCAACTATTTTCATAGTCGTCCTCGTGCCAGTCAAATTGGTGCCTGGGTATCAAAACAATCGAGCCGAATTTCTGCGCGTGGCGTGCTGGAAGCTAAGTTTCTTGAATTAAAACAGAAGTTTCAACAAGGTGAAATCCCACTTCCCAGTTTCTGGGGAGGGTTTCGCATCAACATTGAGGCTGTGGAGTTCTGGCAAGGCGGTGAGCATCGCCTGCATGACCGCTTTATTTATCAACGTGACGGCGCCGGATGGAAAATTGATCGACTCGCACCCTAATTTCACCCGATATTACCGTTAAGCGCTGGCACAGATTGTCGGCGCGCTTTATTCTATATGTCTGATTTTTTCCGCATCGAGCGGATAGCTGTGTACCAGCTGTGGTGCAGTCGTTTCAACATGGAGCTATTGATGGCCAGCAGTAACCTGATTCAACACTTGCAAGAGCGGGGCCTTATTGCCCAGGTCACAGACAAAGACGCGTTAGCAGAACGACTGGCGCAAGGGCCAATTGCACTCTATTGCGGTTTTGATCCAACAGCCGACAGCTTGCATTTGGGCCATCTGGTGCCGTTGCTCTGTCTGAAACGTTTCCAGGATGCGGGCCACACCCCCGTCGCACTGGTGGGTGGCGCCACCGGCCTGATTGGCGATCCCAGTTTTAAAGCGGCAGAACGTAAACTCAATACCACCGACACAGTACATGAATGGGTAGAAAAAATTCGCCATCAGGTTGCGCCATTCCTGAATTTTGACTGTGGCGTCAATAGTGCGATTGCCGCTAATAACTATGACTGGTTTGGCAATATGAATGTGCTGACTTTTTTGCGTGATATCGGTAAGCACTTTTCAGTGAATCAGATGATCAACAAAGAGGCGGTGAAACAGCGTCTTAACCGCGAGGATCAGGGGATTTCTTTTACCGAGTTTTCCTACAATTTGTTGCAGGGATATGATTTCGCTTGTCTGAATGCACAATATGGTGTGGTTTTACAGATTGGCGGCTCGGATCAGTGGGGGAACATTACCTCAGGGATCGATTTGACTCGCCGTTTACACCAGAGTCAGGTCTTCGGTTTGACCGTGCCGTTGATCACCAAGGCGGACGGCACCAAGTTTGGTAAAACCGAAGGTGGCGCAGTATGGCTGGATGCGAAAAAAACCAGTCAGTACAAATTCTACCAGTTCTGGATCAACACTGCGGATGCCGATGTTTATCGTTTCCTCAAATTCTTTACGTTTATGAGCCTTGATGAGATAGCCGCGCTGGAAGAAGCAGATAACACCAGCGGTGCGGCGCCCCGGGCGCAATATGTTCTGGCCGAGCAGGTGACAAAACTGGTCCACGGCGAAGCAGGCCTGGCCGCTGCGCAACGAATTACTCAAAGCCTGTTTTCCGGCAGACTGAATGATATGACTGAGTATGATTTCGAACAACTGGCGCAGGATGGTATGCCCATTGTGGCGTTAGCATCGGGCCAGGACTTACAGCAGGCGCTGGTTAATGCTGATCTGGCGCCATCGCGTGGTCAGGCACGTAAACTGATTGATTCAAAGGCAATCAGTATCAATGGGCAACTGCAGGAAAATGCGGAGTACAGTTTTGCTGCGGATGATCGGTTGTTCAATCGCTACACCTTACTGCGCAGAGGCAAAAAGAATTACTGTTTAATTGTCTGGCAATAACGCATTACCCCGGCGGCATTTTATTTCATTTTTAACGAGTTACGGCAGAGAGCAGGCTGCTTTTGCATGAAAAATATTCTCGCAATTCAATCTCATGTAGTCTTCGGTCACGCCGGTAATAGCGCTGCCGAATTTCCGATGCAGCGTATGGGCGCAAATGTTTGGGCTTTGAATACCGTGCAGTTTTCCAATCACACCCAGTATGGTCACTGGACCGGTACGGTTATGCCGGCATCGCATTTGACCGATATTGTTAAAGGGATTGCGGATATTGATCGGCTGAAAACCTGTGATGCCGTATTGAGCGGTTATTTGGGTTCAGCGGAGCAAGGAGAGCATATTCTGCAGATAGTTAATAGTGTCAAAGCGGCCAATCCGAATGCCTGGTATTTCTGCGATCCGGTCATGGGACATCCTGAAAAGGGCTGTATTGTAGCGCCAGGTGTTGCCCAGTTTCATTGCGAATCCTCGTTACCTGCCAGCGATATCATTGCGCCTAATTTACTGGAGCTGGAAATGCTTAGCGGTAAAACGGTGCACAGCGTGGAGGAAGCAGTGACAGTGTCACGTGAACTGATTGCGCGTGGCCCCAAAATAGTGCTGGTTAAACACCTTGCCCGCGCCGGACGACGTAGTGATCGTTTCGAAATGCTGTTGGTAACAGCCGATGAAGCCTGGCATATCAGCCGTCCACTGGTCGATTTTGGTGTCCGCCAGCCGGTGGGCGTGGGTGACTTGACCAGCGGCTTGTTGCTGGTGAATTTACTGCATGGTGAGTCGTTGCAGGACGCGCTGGAACACGTGACAGCCGCAGTTTATGAAGTGATGATTAAAACCCATGAACTGGGCGAGTACGAGCTGCAACTGGTTGCTGCGCAGGACGCAATCGCCAAACCCGTGCATCATTTTATTGCTGAAAAATTGTAACGCTAAGCGGATGGGACGATGTTGATTGTCCCATCGCTTTGCTGCTTATGCTGTGGCATCCTGTCCAGAATGAATACCCGCCTTAATTAAGCCCTTCCGCTTTTAAGGCCGCCGCGACAGCCGGCCGGGCAGCAACCCGTTGCATCCAGTGATTTAATGCATCTAAATCATGCAGATCAAGTTTTACACCTTGCGCCCAGCGCATCATCACATACAAATAGGCGTCAGCCACAGTAAAACGCAGCCCCATTAGCCACTGTTTTTCTTTAAGTTCGTTATTCACGTAGCTGAATTTTTGTTCAAGTTGCTTACGTGCTATCGCTTTATATTCATCCGGGATATTAGCGCGAAATAACGGCGCAAAATTTTTATGTAGCTCAGTGGCGATGTAATTGAGCCATTCCAGCGTGTGATAGCGCGTCAGACTACCGGCAGGGGCAATTAATTGACGATCGGGCTTCAGGTCTGCAATGTATTGGACTATTGCTACCCCCTCGGTTAATACGGTTCCGTTATCCAGTTGCAAAGCCGGAACCTGGCCTTTGGGATTAATGTGTAGATAATCTTCCCCTTGTTCAGTTTTTTTACTGGCGAGATCCACATTTACCAGCGTGAAATCGAGGCCGCATTCGCGTAATACAATATGAGGGGAGAGCGAACAAGAACCGGTTTTACCAAAAAGCTTCATACCAAACTCCTTTTATTTCGCAGCGATAAAGTTGTCAGTATCTTACTGCTAACACCGTAAAAATGCAGCGCGTTTCCTGCCAGATACGGGCGAGCAGGGTATGCAGAACCCGCCCTATCGTTTATTTGCTCGCCTCATACCGCCAAAGTGCTAAGCGCGGTTTCCATCAGCCCGCACGGAGCCTGTTGCTGGCGGCTGTTCACCAGAGAGATACACGGTAGTGCCAAAATGGGGCGTCAGCTTCTGGTGACTGGTTGATACCCTGGCATAGCCCAGTAACGCCATTTCAGTCCATTACCTGACAGAACTGAACGGTTCGAAAAAACGTATCCTTGATGATGCGCCTGAGCACATCATTACCAGCCCCTGGAAACGCCTGGTTTATGATGCTGATGGCCGGGTACAACACGCCGGTTACTCGCTGTGCCTGCTGGAGCGCCTTCAGGATTCATTGCGTCGCCGGGATATCTGGCTGGAAAACAGTGAGCGCTGGGGCGATCCGCGTCAGAAGCTGCTTCAGGGGAAAGAATGGCAGGCCCAGCGTGTCTCAGTCTGTCGTGCGCTTGGGCATCCCACTGATGGCAGAACCGCTGCAGAGCAGTTGGCTAACCAGCTGGATGAGACCTGGAAAGCGGTGTCTGCACGTTTTGACAGCAATGAGGCCGTGAGCATGTGTCATGACGATAAATACCCCTCCCTGACGATAGGCAGTCTGGAAAGGCTCGATGAGCCGCCCGCGCTGACGCACCTGAGCAGCCGGGTGAAACAACTTCTTCCGCCCGTAGACCTGACTGAACTACTGCTTGAAATCGATGCCAGGTCAGGCTTTACCCGTGAGTTTACGCACGTCAGTGAATCTGAGGCCAGAGCAAAAGATCTGCACGTCAGTCTGTGTGCCGTTCTGCTGGCCGAGGCCTGCAATATCGGGCATGAAGCACTGATAAAACCCCATATACCGGCGCTGACCCGTCACCGACTCAGTTGGGTGAAACAGAATTACCTTCGGGCTGAAACGCTGGCCAGCGCCAACGCCCGGCTGGTTGATTTTCAGTCCACGTTGGAACTGGCCGGTCGCTGGGGTGGCGGCGAGGTGGCTTCAGCCGATGGCATGCGCTTTGTTACCCCGGTTAAAACCCTCAACGCCGGGCCTAACCGGAAATACTTTGGTTCCGGGCGGGGGATCACCTGGTATAACTTCATTTCCGATCAGTATTCCGGGTTCCACGGCATCGTCATTCCGGGGACACTGAGTGATTCGATTTTTGTACTGGAAGGACTTCAGGAACAGCAGACCGGGCTGAATCCGGTTGAAATAATGACGGATACGGCGGGAACCAGCGATATTATTTTTGGCCTGTTCTGGCAGCTGGGATACCAGTTTTCGCCCCGGCTGGCAGATGCCGGAGAGGCCGTATTCTGGCGGATTGACAAAAATGCCCATTACGGCGCACTGAATGAACTGGCAAGAGGATGTGTGGAACTGCCGAAGGTTGAAAATCACTGGGATGAAATGATGCGGGCATCCGGCTCCCTGAAGCTGGGCACCATCCATGCATCAGAACTGCTCCGTTCCCTGCTCAGGAGTACCCGTCCATCGGCGTTGGCGCAGGCGATCATGGCGGTAGGGAGAGTTAACAAGACGCTGTACCTTCTTAATTATATTGATGATGAGGATTATCGCCGGCGGATCCTGACCCAGTTAAACCGGGGAGAAGGCCGCCATGCCGTCGCCAGGGCCATCTGTTATGGGCAGCGTGGTGAAATCAAAAAACGTTATCGTGAGGGACAGGAAGATCAGTTGGGCGCGCTGGGCCTTGTTACGAATGCGGGAAGCGCTTTCACACCTTCGGGCGACAGGAGAAACGCCGGATGACGAGCATATTGCCCGACTCTCTCCACTGATGCACGGTCATATCAATATGCCGGGACATTATACGTTTACGCTACCGGAGGATATTCTGAAGGGAGAACTGAGGCCGTTAAATTTTAATGTAAACAACGAATTATCTTCTTAACGTGATTTTTTACATCATTGACCGTCAAACCCCTACACCGACGAATGGAACTACCGGGCCCTCTATTAAACACCATGGAATCATCGTGGTACCTGGGTCCTTTGATATCTCACATTAATATTTAAAATCATCAAGTTACAACCATATCAGGAACGCAGGGTTGCAATAATACATCAGGATAATACGGAGGGGTGTACAGGGCATGATTTTATGCCCGGTTAAATATCGACTTTCTCTTTATATTCACACAGGTCTTCAATCAGGCAGGAACCACAACGCGGTTTGCGCGCGACACAGGTGTAGCGACCATGTAAAATGAGCCAGTGATGGCAATCCACTTTAAATTCTGCCGGCACGACTTTTAACAATGTCTCTTCCACTTGCTCAACATTTTTGCCTGGTGCAAAATTAGTCCGGTTACAGACGCGGAAGATGTGCGTATCCACCGCAATGGTTGGCCAGCCAAATGCGGTATTCAATACCACATTGGCGGTTTTTCTACCCACACCGGGCAAGGCTTCCAGTGCTGCGCGATCTTCCGGTACCTCGCCATGGTGTTTTTCCAACAAAATATGGCAGGTTTTAATCACATTCATCGCCTTATTGTTAAACAGGCCGATGGTTTTAATATATTCTTTCACGCCGTCAACGCCAAGTGCCAGCATTGCCGCTGGCGTATTGGCGACCTGATAAAGTTTTGCGGTCGCTTTATTAACACTGACATCGGTGGCCTGTGCCGACAGCAATACGGCGATTAACAGTTCAAAAGGGGAGCTAAAATTCAGCTCGGTGGTAGGATGCGGATTATTTTCCCGTAAACGACACAAAATTTGCTGGCGTTTTTCCTTGTTCACATCACCTTCCCGGTTAGCCCCTGTGTTTCCGATGGCTGGCCGGCAATGCGAGCAGCACGTTCCTTCATCTTCTTATCTATCATGTATTTGACAGCCAGAAGCATCCCCAGACCAATAAAAGCCCCTGGCGGCAGCATGGCGAGCAGCATCGGTGAATCAAAATGGATCACATCGATACGCAATGCTTTTGCCCACGGGCCCAGTAATTGATCCGCACCATTGAAAATGGTGCCATTACCGATGATTTCGCGTACAGAGCCCAATACCACCATGGCGCTGGTTGCCCCCATGCCAATAGCAAAACCATCCAGTGCAGAAAGTGGCACGCTGCTTTTTGATGCCACCGCTTCCGCGCGACCCACAACAATGCAGTTCGTCACAATCAACGGGATAAAGATCCCTAATGACTGATAAAGTCCGTAGGCGTAAGCATTGATCAACATCTGCACACAGCTCACCACAGAGGCGATAATCATTACGTACACCGGGATCCTGATTTCCGAAGGCACCCAGCGGCGAGAAGCGGAAATCGCGCTATTAGTACAAGTCAAAACCAGCGTCGTGGCCAGACCCAGCCCCAGTGCATTGGTCGCGGTTGAGGTGACGGCCAGCAGAGGGCAGAGGCCCAACAGTTGTACCAGCGAGGAGTTGTTTTTCCACAAGCCCCCGATCAATAAATCCTTAGCTTCACTCATTAGCATCCCCACAGTCGGCTAGCGAAGAAAGTTTCGGCGGTAAAGTTTCAGCAAACAATGCTGCCCGTTTCGTGGCGTTGACCACCGCACGTGGCGTGATGGTGGCTCCGGTAAACTGATCAAAATCGCCGCCATCCTTTTTTACCGCAAAATGGTTATCGTGCTGTCCGGTAACTTTTTTGCCATTAAAACTGTTAATCCAGTCGGAAATACGTAACTCAATTTTATCACCCAAACCGGGCGTTTCATGGTGCTCCACAACACGAACCCCCAGTACAGTACCATTAAAATCAGCACCGACAATCATCTGAATAGCGCCAGAATACCCGTCTGGCGCGGTAGCCTCAATAGCGACAGCCACTGGTTTGCCATCTTTACGCGCCAGATAAAGCGCGTGCGGGGCGTCATTACCTAACGCTTCATTAATGACAACGTAACATTCATGCTGAATCGCGTTATTATATTTTTCCGGTGGCACGACCTGATCCAGCAATATTTTTTGTTGCACGGCCGTCTGATGGGCGATGGTCGGTTTGGTGACAGTATTGATCACCGCGGTGACCCCGGTAGTGACCGCAGCGAAAATAGCCAGTGTCACGCCATTTTTACGGATAGTCTCAAGCATAACATTATTCCTTGTGATGTCCGTAAACGCGTGGTTTGGTGTAATAATCAATCAACGGCACGGTTATATTGGCCAGTAGTACGGCAAAGGCAACGCCATCAGGGTAACCACCAAAGCTGCGAATTAACCAGACCAACAAGCCCGCCAGCGCACCAAAAACCAGACGGCCTTTATTGGTGGTTGAAGCCGTGACCGGATCGGTGGCAATAAAAAATGCACCCAGCATGGTGGCGCCTGAAAACAGGTGAATGGCTGGCGAAAGCAGAGAGCCAGGTGACCACAACCAACCGACCATCGCACAAATAGCCAGTGATAACAAAAAACTCAGCGGAATATGCCAGCGGATACTGTTGGTCCAGATGAGAAACATCCCACCCAGCAAAAAACCAACATTAACCCACTGCCATCCCAGCCCGGCGAGAAGCCCGGAATAGATCGGCTGAGCCAGCAACTGTTGTGCCTGATGCCCGGCGCGCAAGCCGGTTTTGAAGGTGTCCAGCGGTGTTGCCTGACTGATGCCATCAATGCCCAGTTGCAACTGTTGCATGGTGTTTCCTGCCAGGGTGTGATCAGTAAAAATCATGCGCACCGTATCTGTAAAACCTGGCGTAATCACTTGCAGCGCTTCCGGGGGAAGCCAGCTAGTCATCTGGACCGGGAAGGAGATTAATAACACAACATAACCAATCATTGCCGGGTTAAAGGGATTTTGTCCCAGTCCGCCATACAGCTGTTTTGCAATGATGATAGCAAATACCGTGCCCAGAACGACCAGCCACCAGGGGGCTAAAGGCGGTATACTGATACCCAACAGGAGCGCGGTAAGTAATGCTGAGTTATCCGCCAGCGTTCCTTTGATGTCCTGATGGCGTAAGGCCAAAATGGCGGCTTCGGTGCTCCATGCCGTCAGGGCGGCAAGTCCGACCTGGAGCAGGTTGCCATAGCCGAAAAAGTACCATTGCGCGGCCATGCCAGGAATGGCGGCCAGCAATACCAGGAACATAATATTTCCCGTGCTGCGCCGGTTATGTGTATAAGGTGAACTTGCAATCCGAAAAGCCATTTATTCCTCAGGCGTAGAGTGTTGCTGCGCTTTGCGTGCTTTAACGCGGGCAATAGCCGCCGCGACGGCCGCTTTGCGTGGATCGTCGGCCTGCGGGGCATCGGTTACGACTGGAGTAGCGGCCTGATTTTGCTGCGCCTCTTTTTTCGCTTTGACGCGGGCAATAGCCGCCGCGATGGCCGCTTTGCGTGGATCGTCGGCCGCCGGGGCATCGGTTACGACTGGAGTAGCGGCCTGATTTTGCTGCGCCTCTTTTTTCGCTTTGACGCGGGCAATAGCCGCCGCAACGGCCGCTTTGCGTGGATCGTCAGCCGCCGGGGCATCGGTTACGACTGGAGTAGCGGCCTGATTTTGCTGCGCCTCTTTTTTCGCTTTGACGCGGGCAATAGCCGCCGCGACGGCCGCTTTGCGTGGATCGTCAGCCTGCGGGGCATCGGTTACGACTGGAGTAGCGGCCTGATTTTGCTGCGCCTCTTTTTTCGCTTTAACGCGGGCAATAGCCGCCGCAACGGCGGTTTTACGGGGATCGTCGGCCACTGACGCCGTTGTCTGTGAGCGGGTCACGGCGATAACGGCACTATCCACCACATCCGCCGTCGGGAGCGCCTCAGTCATTGCGTCGGTATTTTGTTGCACTGTCACGCGCGCAATAGCGGCGGCAATCTGTTGTTTATCATTGATACTGGCATGTTCTTTCGCTTGCCTGTGGCGTATTTCCCGTAGCTGTTTTTCACGTTCAAGACGTTCCTGACGGGCTTCAAAACGTGCTTTTGCCTCGGCAGTTCGCTTCTCTTCCATCTCTATAGCGCGTAATTCCGCTTTCTCCTGGCGATAGTATTGCACCAGGGGGATATTACTTGGACACACATACGCACAGGCACCGCACTCAATGCAGTCATCAATTTGATAGGCGCGCGCTTTTTCATGGTCCGCGCCCTGGCTATACCAATACAGTTGTTGCGGAAGCAGATTAGCCGGACAGGCGTCGGCGCAGGCGCTACAGCGAATACAAGATTGTTCTGCGTCGCTGTTGCCCATCTCGGCGGTGGACGGTGCGAGAATACAGTTGGTGATTTTGACGACAGGCACCGTCAGTGTCGGCAAGGTAAATCCCATCAACGGGCCACCCATGATCACCATCTGCTGTGCGTTAGGGCGGAAACCAGCATGCTGTAACAGGTGGCTGACCGGCGTCCCCAGACGTCCCCAGACATTACCAGGATGCGCCACAGATTCACCGGTTAACGTCACCACGCGTTCGGTCAGCGGTTCGCCATCAATAATCGCCCGTTTAACCGCATACGCCGTGCCGACGTTTTGCATCAACACGCCAATATCCGTTGAACGTCCGCCATGAGGCACTTCTTTCCCGGTGAGAATTTTGGTTAACTGCTTTGCCCCACCGGAAGGGTATTTGGTTGGCACTACCCGCAATTGCAAATCAACACCATCGCCTAATGCGCGCTTCAGGGCAACAATGGCTTGTGGTTTGTTATCTTCAATCCCAATCAATACCCGTTCAGCCCGCAGAACCCAGGCAAGAATTCGGCAACCTTCAATAACCTCGTTAGCACAATCCTGCATCAGGCGGTCATCGGCCGTGATATAAGGTTCACACTCGGCGGCGTTGATGATCAGTGTATTCACCCCCCGCAAGCCGCCCTTCAGCTTAGTGGCGGTTGGGAAGCCCGCGCCCCCCAGACCGGCAACGCCTGCCTGATGAATACGTTGCACCAGTTCAATTCGCTCACGTTGGCGATAGTCAATGATGCAGTCACGCGCCACCCAGCGGTCTTCACCATCGGGAGTGATAAAAATACACATCTCGGCCAGACCGGACGGATGTGCCGTCATATGAGGTGCAATCGCCGCTATATGGCCGGAGGTGGGCGCATGCACCGGCAACATACGTCCCTGGCCGAAGGTAAGCGCCTGGCCGCGCAGAACGTGATCGCCCGGATTAACGCACAACTCGCCTTCGTTACCAATATGTTGTTTAAGCGGAATAATGAATTGATCAGGCAGCGGCACCTGACGCAATGGCGTCGCGTTTGACTGCGTTTTCATCTCCGGTGGGTGAATACCGCCGTCAAAATCCCAGATCTTTTCTTTTCGAAAGCGATTAAAAAGGTTACGCATGACTTTCCACCGGAATAACCCGGACTGGGATGGTGTGAAGATCCCATTTCCAGTTTGCTGTGGTGGTAGGGACTGGGTGCATTTCAATACAGTTTGTAGGGCACGGCGCCACACAGAGATCACAGCCAGTGCAGACATCACTCAGCACCGTGTGCATCGCACGCGTGGCGCCAACAATGGCATCAACCGGACATGCCTGAATACATTTGGTACAACCAATACAATTGCTCTCATCAATCCATGCCACTGTCCGGATCGGCGCTTTCGCGCTTTCGTCACCACCAATAGGCTGTGGTTCGACATTGAGCAATGAAGCCAGCTTCAACATGGTCTGTTCGCCGCCTGGCGCACACTTATTGATGGCTTCCCCGTTATTGCCTACCGCATTGGCATAAGGGCGACAACCAGGATAACCGCACTGACCGCACTGACTTTGTGGCAAAAGAGCGTCAATCTGTTCAACAATCGGATCTTCTTCCACGCGAAAACGGCGCGAAGCATAGCCAAGCAGGGCACCGAATACCATGCTTAATGCACTCAATACAACAATAGCAATCCAAATCGCGGTCATTAGAATTTCACCAGACCGCTAAAGCCCATAAATGACAACGCCATGAGTCCGGCGGTAATCAACGCAATCGAGGAGCCTTTAAACGGCGCCGGGACATTAGCCAGTACCAGCCGTTCACGAATACCGGCGAATAATACCATGACTAACGAAAAGCCCAGCGAGGCGCTGAAACCATAAAGGGCCGCCTGAAGGAAGGTGTGATTGAAGTTTACACTCAGCAGCGGCACCGCGAGTACTGCGCAGTTGGTGGTGATCAGCGGGAGGAAAATTCCGAGCAGGCGATAGAGTACCGGGCTGGTTTTACGCACCACCATTTCGGTAAATTGCACCGTAACGGCAATCACCAAAATATAGGCAAGGGTACGCAGGTAAACCAAATCAAGCGGAACCAGAATGAGGTGATTCACCAGCCACGCACAGATTGAGGCCAGGGTGATGACAAAGGTAGTGGCAAGTCCCATCCCCATCGCCGTCTCCAGTTTTTTGGAAACGCCCATGAAGGGACAAAGGCCAAGAAACTTCACTAATACGAAGTTATTGACCAGCACGGTGCCAATAAAAAGGAGTAAATATTCAGTCATTGTTACGCCTGGGAAACGAGATACGGTTTATTATCAGGTATTCGCCGTGTTATCACAACAGATCCCCTGCGGGGACATTATTCAAAAGCACTCAGGATTAAATCGATGCCCGGCTAAGCGCTATCAGGGCGCGATAAACGTGGCTTTAACGCGCTTCGAGCGTTTGAAATAAGGCACCAGCAACACCGCCGCCAATAATGCGATCAACAAGGTTCTCATTGCCATGCCATCAGTCACCGGTGTGAAGGCAAAGGTCTTTAATGCCAGTAACACACTGAGCAGCGTCCAGATAATATAGTGGCGCGGCAAACGGCGGGATCGCCGGCAAAATATCCATGTCACCCATGCGCTATACAGACAAACAAGCAACGCTGTCGCCAATGATAATAGCCAGGGCAATACCAATGCTGAAGTATCACTGAACATCAAATGACGTAATACGGGCATAAACACGATCCGCAGATACATTGCCGTCATCAGCGCACTGCTCAGTAATGTCACGATAAGCCATGCAAGCGGAAGAATAAGCCAGCCATTAATTCGCGGCGCGGGGGAAAATACGGCCATTATATTTTTCCTTCAAATACAAAAGACGGGCGGACACTTTTTTGTCATGCCCGGCCTGGACCGTGGATTATAGCGAAAACAACAGGAGGGACAAAGGGAAGATGTTAAATGACATAGCGCCAAACTGATTTGGGTACATGCCCTAAATCAAACAAACGTCCACCTGATGCCAGTTCAGCACGACGATGATCCGCAGCCCGGTACATATTCATCAATTCATGGTCATCAGTCAGTGAATAGTTAAGATGATCAAATAATTTTTCCAGGCTTTCCTCGGTGCTAACTTTACGAAATTTTAACAAATAATCTTGCGCAGTCATGATTGTTGTATGAGATAGAGAATAATTAGTGCGCACAGTATAAAGAGGTGCCGCAATCTGTCCAGATCCCAAAGAGTAAAAAAGGCGAAAAGTCAGAAAATGATGACATATTAGCGCTGTAAAAGTAAATTTTCTGAAAGTTAGTCGCCTCCATTCGAGCCATGCACGCCAGTTGTGATAGCGAATAAGCACGCCCTTGCGTGGTATTGCCATACGTTATCGCGGCATTAATCCCGTGGTTAGCGGAATGGCCATTTTTTAATCGTCAGAGTGCTCATCCTGCAAAATATGCCGGGTAATCAATTGGGCAAGTTTTTGTGTCTGTTTTTGTTCGATCGCCGCCACCATCGCAAAGTGTTCCTGAGAGGATTGCACAATACGAGCATGTGAGCGCCACTGCCCAAGCGCGGCCGAGGGCACCCGGCTGCGTAAATCGAAAATCAGCTCAACCATGTCCTGATTAGCGCAAGGCGCCAGTAAAGTGCGATGAAACGCTAAATTGGCCTCGTATTGTTGCAGGATATTGCCGTGCAATGTGTAGTGAGCAAAGTTATCCGCCCGGATTTTCAACTGGCTCAACGCTTCCGCGTTGGTATGCGTAATAATATCAGGGGCTGACGCGCTCTCCAGAATGGCGCGAATGGCTGAGATATTCTTGCGTTGTTGCACATCAGGAGCGTAGACGTGATAACCCCGATTAGGCACATGTTGCACCAGGCGTTCTATTACCAACTGGTCGAGGGCACGGCGGACATCGCTCCGCGTACAGCCATACCGTTCCGCCAGTTCCACCTGCTTTAACCACATGCCGGGCGTAAATTCGGCGGTATTAATATCCATAGCCAGACTAGTGGCAACGCTCCCTGCTGCACGTTTATCTTGCTTCATTTTACCTTCCTTTCCCTCACATTACCGGTCAGACAAGGCGTAGTTTAGCGGTATTTTGTCAGCCAGGCAGCCTCATCATCAGTAAATGATCTAATAAACGGGAGGCGCATATTTATAGCATGTTTTTTAAAAACAATAAGTTGATCCATCACGCTAAAGCAGCGATACCCCGTAACCCGATAAAATGTGATCCTGGCCATAGGTTTTGTCAATAATAGGTTATTTAAATTGGCGCCAATTTTGGTTTTGTGATTGAATCGAATTCGAACGTAACACAGCCAACCGGAAGCAATGATGAATACACCTGACGCCAGCTTCGCTGAACAGCGTAGCCAGGCTCTCTATTACCGGGGCAGTACGACTATTTTTTCCTGCCGCTTCGATCCTCGTTTTATGTACTGCATGTATGTACCGCCCAGTTTTGATCATGATCCTCAGGGGCATAATCTGGTCGTCCTGATGCATGGCACCGGGCGGACCATGACGCAATACCGCGATGCATTTGCCGA
Source organism: Enterobacterales bacterium (assembly GCA_015655145.1). Taxonomy (GTDB): domain Bacteria; phylum Pseudomonadota; class Gammaproteobacteria; order Enterobacterales; family Enterobacteriaceae; genus JAATFO01. The sequence goes on from JAATFO010000039.1 coordinate 33,267, forward strand.
ATTTGCCCGTTATAACCGCTGCGTAATACTGGCACCGCTGTTTCCCGTCGGCCCGCTAGGAGATGGTAATTCACACGGTTTCAAATATATCATCGAACAGGATATTCGCTATGACCTGGTGCTACTGGCGATGATTGAGGAAGCCAGTGCTTCGCTGGGTTATGACTTCGGCAAGTTCCTGTTGTTTGGTTATTCTGGCGGCGGTCATTTTGTCCATCGTTTTCTTTACATTCATCCGGAAAAACTGCTGGGCGTGTCCATTGGCGCACCCGGGTCAGTCACGCTGCTGGACGGTGAAAAAACATGGTGGCCCGGGGTGAAAAATTTTGCCGAAATATTTCATAAACCACTGAACTATGACGCATTGCGGGAAGTAAATGTGCATCTGGTGGTCGGAAAAGTGGATGTGGAAACCTGGGAAATTACCCATAAGCCCGGAGGCAAATATTATCAGCCAGGTTGTAATGATGCCGGTAAAACACGCATTGAACGCAACACCGCATTGTTACATAGCCTGCAGGCTCATGGCGTTAATGCCACTCAGGATATTGTCCCCAATGTGGGGCATGATGGCATGAAGGTGCTGGATGTGGTGAAAGACTTCTTTTTACAGGTTTTGCAACAGACACGCTAAGGGGTGAAGGTGGAACACATCACGGCATTTCCGTTAATTGAAATTTCCGGTAGCCCACGAGAACGTGGCAACCAGTACGGCGAACAGGCGCGGGCGAGGATCCATGCCAGTGTTGCTATTTATGGCGATCAACTCAGTGCGCTCGGCTTGACTGCTGACGGACGGCAAGCATTGCTGGACGATTTTAGCGCCATCATTACCGAGTTTGACCCTGATTACTTGCAGGAAATGAACGGCATTGCGGAAGCTGCGGGAGTGCCGCTGGATGCCATCGTGATGATCAACGCGCGCACCGAAGTGATTGCAAAAGCGCGGCTGATGCAATCGCTGCGTGAATTGCATGACGATAACATCAAAGACGGTTGTAGCGGGGCGGTTATCCTGCCTGCGCGCAGCGCGCACGGCAAATTGATCCACGGTCAAAACTGGGACTGGCGCGCCGAATGCGCGGAAACTTCGCTGGTGGTGAAAATTCGCCGTAACGAGGGACCCGATGTACTGACTTTTGTTGAAGCTGGCGGGCTGGCGCGAAGTGGGCTGAACAGCGCAGGTCTTGCCATCACCGCGAATTACCTGCGTTGTGAACGTGATTACACACAATCAGGCGTTCCGCTCTCATTAATTCGCCGTAAGGCACTGGAACAGCAACATATGGCGCTGGCGATGCGCGTGGTTGCTACGACGCCGAAATCCTGTTCGAACAATATGATCCTCAGTACGCATGAAGGATTTGCCATCGATTTTGAATGCGCCCCTGATGAGAGTTTCACCCTATACCCGCAAGAGGGTTTACTGGTTCATGCCAATCACTGGGAAAGCCCGGCGGCCCGGATCAAAGTTCGCGAAGAGGGCATCGCCACATCGCCAGATTCACTCTACCGTAGCTGGCGGGTCAGCCAGTGTCTTAAAGATAAAGCATTGCTCAGCGAAGAAGACATGAAAAATGCCTTTTTTGATGATTTTGGCACGCCTTATTCGGTTTGTCGCCCACCGCGCCCCGGTTTTAACAGTGACCTCTCGGCGACCGTCGCGATGATAGTCATGACACCGGCTGACGGTGTGATGGAAGTTGCACCGCTGCCCGCCATCAATAAAACGTTCACGCGCTACACGCTCAATTAATTTGCCGAGGACTGTATGAAGAAAATCTTAGCCGGTGCTGTTTGTCTTTTTCCGATGCTGACCGCGCCGTTACTGCATGCCGCTGATACACAACTGATTCGCTTTGCCCTGAACCAGGATATCCGTAGTAGCCAGCCTGGCGTCAATCGTGATGGCAATACCGATGACGTATTAATGCACGTGGTTGAAGGACTGGTCGGTTACCGCGAAGATGGTACGGTTGGACCGATGCTGGCGTCATCATGGGAGGTGGGCGAAAATGGCAAGCAATACACCTTTCACTTGCGTGATGGGGTAAAATTTCATAACGGTGATGTGATGACGGCATCCGATGTGCTGTGGAGTTGGCAGCACTGGAATGATGCGAAAACACAGTGGCGCTGCCTGCGTGAGTTTGATGGCAGCGGATTAATTCATGTGACCGCCGTGAGCGCGCCGGATCCCCACACCGTGGTGATGACGCTGGCAAAACCGGTGGCGTTGTTCCTTGATACTCTGGCTCGTACTGATTGTGGCGCCGCAGCGGTGATCAGTCCGAAGTCAGTGGACGCCAGCGGCGCATGGATCAAACCAATTGGTACCGGGCCATTTAGTTTTGCTGAATGGCGACATGGTGAATATGTCGCGTTGCAACGCTTTGCCGATTACAGTTCACTGCCGGGTAAACCCGATGGTTTTGTCGGCGGTAAAAAAGCGCTGGTCGATGAAGTGCGCTTTATGACGGTGCCGGACGCGGCAACGGTAAAAGCCGGGCTGAGCGCCGGGGCGATTGATTTGGCTCAGGTCAGCCCCATCGATGCCAGTGACCTGAAAAAAGATCCGAATATTACGGTGGACGTTGCCGCTAACGCCCAGCGCCATGCATTGTTGATCCAGACCAATGATCCACTATTAAAAAATGTGAAACTACGCCAGGCTATTGCCTCAGCGTTGGATACACAACAAATCGCCCTCGGAACCAGCCAGGGTTTGGCCACGCCGAGCAATGCCAATATTTCAACTTCATCCGCGTTCTATTCTTCGGTGGAAAAACAGGGTTTTCACTATGATACTGCCCGGACCGCGCAATTGTTGAAAGAAGCGGGCTATAAAGGCGAACCCATCGACATCATCGCCAATAAACGCTCGACCGTGCCCAGTTTTGATATGGCCATTATTGCTCAGGCAATGATGCAGGCGGCAGGGATCAACGCCAAAGTTACGACCATGGAATGGGCTACGCAGCTGGATCGTTATCAGTCCGGGCGTTATCAAATGATGTCCTTTACCTTTTCTGCCCGTTTCAACCCCGCGCTGGCGTTTGAACAAATCGTCGGCGATAAGCACACCCAGAAACGTAAAGTCTGGGACGATCCTCAGGCCATCGCGTTGACTAACCGACTCGCTTACCTCGATAACAACAGTGACATCCAGGCGACAGTTGATCAATTGCATCAGAAGATGATCGAGCAGGTGCCGCTGATATTCTTCTATCCTGGACTGGACATTGTCGCGCACCGCAAGGTGATCAGCGGCTATCATACCTGGCTGGCGGCAGCGGCAAGATTGTGGAATGTGACGAAATCCTGATGAAGGGGTGTGCATGTTGCAGTTTCTGATTAAACGCGTATTGGGGGCAATGCCGACCTTATTTCTGGTGACGGTACTGGTATTTCTGCTCACGCGCCTGGTGCCGGGTGATCCGGCACTGTTAATGCTGGGCGACCTGGCGACGGAATCCAGCCTTGCTGACCTGCGTCATAGTATGGGCCTCGACAAATCGCTGCAACAGCAATTCATTATTTGGTTTGTTCAGGTATTACACGGCAATTTTGGTCAGTCCATCCAAACCGGACAAGCGGTATTGCCATTGATTTTCCAGCGCTTTGGCGTGACGCTCAGCGTTGTTTTCGCCGCGATTGTCATTGCCTCGTTACTGGCGGTGCCATGTGGCATGTTGGCGGCATGGAAACAAAATTCAAAACTGGATATCGGACTGGTGATGTTTTCTACTTTTCTGTTATCCATCCCCAGCTTCTGGATGGGATTGCTAATTTTGTTAACGCTGGGGCTCAATCTCGGCTGGTTACCGGTGGTTGGCTATGTCGCCATCAGCGATAACCTGCAACAAGGTGTGCTGTATCTGCTCATGCCCGTGTTAACGCTGGTGTTGGTTGAAGTTGGCGCGCTGGTGCGAATGATGCGTGCCAGCACCCTCGACGTGTTGCGCCTTGATTATGTCTCACATGCGCGGGCAAAAGGCTTAAGGGAACGTACCGTCTTGTCACGTCATGTATTTCCGAATGCGTTTGGCCCGACATGGACCATGATTGGGCTAACGCTGGGTAATCTGCTTAGTGGCGTGGCGGTGACGGAAACCGTGTTTAGCTTACCGGGATTGGGGCGCTTACTGGTTGATTCCATCTATGCGCGTGATTATCCGGTTATCCAGGGATGTATGATTTTTATTGCCACGATTTATGTGCTGACTAATTTAGTGATTGATGCCCTTTATCCGCTGTTTAATCCGAGAGTCTCTGCATCATGAAACCACGTATGGCGCTGGCGCCTAATGCGCTGCTGGGTGGCGTATTACTTGGCATTATCATTGCGGCGGGTATCCTCGGTGTTTTCTGGACCCCGTGGGACCCGACACACATTAATATCCTTGCCCGTCTACAATCACCCAGCAGCGCTCACTGGTTTGGTACCGATGAATACGGACGTGATGTGCTAAGCCGGTTGTTGCTTGGCGCCAGCGCCAGTCTGACGATTTCGCTGACCACGGTCATGCTGGCATTACTTTGGGGAATTGTGCTGGGCCTGATCAGCGGCTATCTGCGCGGGGTGGTGGACCGCCTGATCATGATGCTGACCGATACGCTGTTGGCCTTTCCAGGTATTTTGTTGGCGCTGGGATTACTGAGCATCTTGGGGAATAACCGCTATGGCATTATTTTGGCGCTGGCGCTGGCATATACCCCGTCAGTGGTAAGGGTGGTACGAGGTACGGTACTGGGATTGCGTGAAGCAGACTTTGTCATTGCCTCACGTGTGATGGGCCATCGCGAACTGTTTATTTTATGGCGTCACGTCCTGCCTAATTGTCTTGCGCCTCTGACCGTGCTGGCCACTTCCATGCTGGGGTGGGTATTGATCTCAGAAAGCGCATTGTCATTTCTTGGCCTTGGGGTGCCACCGCCCGAACCAACGTGGGGAAATATGCTGGCCGCCAGCCGTACCTGGCTGGCGCAGGCGCCGCAACTGGCCTTGTTGCCTGGTGCCTGTATTTCACTGGCCCTGCTGGGCGTTAATTTACTTGGCGACGCGCTACGCGATTACCTCGATCCCAGGATGCATTGATGAACAGACAATCCCAACCGTTATTACAGGTAGAGAATCTACGTGTTAGCGTTGATGATCGCCCGGTGGTTAAAGGCATATCTTTTTCGTTGGCTGAGCGTGAGATACTGGCGGTGGTGGGCGAATCAGGCAGCGGCAAGACGCTGGCAATGCGTTCGTTAATCAACTTATTGCCGAAAAATATCCATTACCAGGCCGATTGCATGACCTTTGACGGGCAAAACGTGCGCCACCTTACTGATGACGCTTTGCGCGCGGTACGTGGCGCGGGCATTGGCATGGTATTCCAGGAACCGATGACCTCGCTTAACCCGGCAATGACCATCGGTCGCCAGCTTGATGAAGGGCTGGCATTGCATACCTCGCTCACCCGCATGGCGCGCAAAGAGAAAATCATTGCGATGCTGGAACGCGTGGGCCTGAATGATGCGCCATCCTTGTTACATCGCTATCCGCATGAGTTTTCCGGCGGCATGCGCCAGCGAGTGATGATAGCGTCCGTCATGTTGCCGGAGCCCCGGTTGATCATTGCTGATGAACCGACAACCGCGCTTGATGTACTGGTGCAGCATGAGGTGATGTCACTGATGTTGTCGCTCACCGCGGAAAAAGGCAGTGCTGTCATTCTGATCAGTCACGATTTGTCGATGGTGGCTAATTACGCCACGCGGATCATGGTGATGGAGCAGGGTGAACTGGTCGAACAAAATGAGAGCCATGCTCTGCTCGCGCGACCACAACATCCTTATACTCGCCGTCTGTTGGATGCATTGCCAACCCGCAAAGCGCCAGCGAATCGGCAGACGCTACTGGCCGCCGCGCCGGTGATTACCCTTAACGATATTGTCATTGAATACCGTGGGCGTAAAGTCTGGTTTAAACCGGCCAGCGTAACTCAGGCGGTGCGTGGAGTGAGTTTTAGTATCCGGGCGGGGGAAACCGTGGCGCTGGTAGGGGCCAGTGGTTCAGGAAAAACCACGCTTGGCAAGTTAATCGCGGGCATGCTTACTGCCAGTTCCGGGTCGCTGGCGTTTAACGGGCAACCGTTGGAAAACGCCAGTTCCGCGCAACGCCGCGCCTGGCGGCTGGCATGCCAAATGATTCAACAGGATCCGTGGTCATCACTCAACCCGCGCATGAAAATAGCGCAATTACTGGAAGAGCCATTATTGTTGGTCGCCGGAATGACGCGCGCAGCGCGCCAGCAACGTGTTCGTCAGGTGTTGGATGAAGTTGGGTTAGAGCCGATGTTTCTCACGCGTTATCCTCATCAACTTTCTGGTGGCCAGCGGCAACGGGTGGCCATTGCCCGTGCCATTATCCGTCATCCGGCATTTATCATTGCGGATGAACCCACTTCCGCGCTGGATATGACAGTACAAAAACAAATTATGCTGTTGCTAAAACAGCTTCAACAACGCTATGGTTTCGCCTGCTTGTTTATCACCCATGACTTGGGTGCGGTTGAACAGATTGCCGATCGCATTATGGTGATGGAGAACGGCGTACTGGTTGAAAGTGGCTGGAGTGATGAGGTGTTAGATCACCCACAACATGATTATACGCGTCGGCTGCTCTCATGTTTACCCCAGTTGCAGCCTCTGGGAAACGGGGGTTATCAACGCGTCTCACCATCACCCTGATCCGCCTCAGTTTTGCTCAGTCAGTCATGAAATAGCGTGATCCTCCTTGTTCTCATCGGGCAAATCGTTTTAACTCAGAGGATAGGCACACAAGAGGAAACATAATGAGTGATAAACTTCGTGTCGGACTGGTGGGTTACGGATTTGCCAGTAAAACATTCCACGCTCCGTTGATCACCGGCACCGATGGCATGGTGCTGGCGGCGGTATCCAGCAGTGATGCCAGTAAAGTGCACGCCGACTGGCCATCAGTGCCTGTGGTCGCTGATGCGCAGGCACTGTTTGCTGATCCTACATTACAGTTGATCGTTATTCCCACACCCAATGATACCCATTTTACCCTGGCTAAAGCGGCGCTGAATGCGGGCAAGCATGTGGTGGTCGATAAACCGTTTACCGTGACATTGTCACAAGCTCGCGAGCTAAATATGTTAGCGAAAACCAAGGGTCTGCTACTGTCGGTATTTCACAATCGACGTTGGGACAGTGACTTCCTGACGTTAAAATCACTACTGGCGGCCGGAACGCTTGGCGAAGTCCGTTATCTTGAATCGCATTTTGATCGTTACCGCCCGGAGGTTCGTCAGCGCTGGCGCGAAATGAAAGGAGCAGGTAGCGGCATCTGGTTCGATCTTGGCCCCCATTTACTCGACCAGGCATTACAGCTTTTTGGCTCACCAGTGTCGATTAATGTCGATATGACAGAACTGCGCCCGGCAGCACAAACCACTGACTATTTTCATGCCGTGCTGACTTATCCTCAACGCCGGGTGGTGTTGCATGCCAGTTTGCTGGTGGCGGCAGAATCCGCACGTTTTCAGGTGCACGGTACGCGTGGCAGCTATGTGAAATATGGTTTAGATCCTCAGGAAGATCGCCTGAAAGCTGGCGAGCGTCCACCGCAGGAAAACTGGGGCGATGACTCGCGAGATGGCATACTGACCCTGGCGGAGGGGGGCGTTATGGTGGAGAAAACTCTGCCAACCTTGCCGGGCAATTACCCGGCCTATTACGCCACGATCCGCGACGCGATTCACGGCAAAGCAACCAATCCGGTGAGCGCCGCAGAGGCTATTCATGTGATGGAATTGATCGAACTCGGTTTGCAGTCAGCGGCGAAACGTCAAACATTATCGCTAAAATAAATTCCACGGCCTGTTGGCCGGCTGACAAGCTATGTGGAAAAGTCACCTTCGGGTGACTATTTGTCACTGAGGCAGGCAGGAAGCAAAACTGAAAGGCATCCGGTTTGGTCGCAGAGAACGGGCTCCGTTTGGGAAACGGAAAATATTGTACTATAAGGGCTTCCCCGGCATGTCAACGCCGGTGTTTATGGTTGCTGTCTGCACTACAGTTAAAAATAAAGAGGAGAGACTGCGGTACTATAAACGGCCATAATGAATCGTTATCGATTCGGGCCCTGATGAAAGTCGCGCGTGAGGCTCTTGTTCGTTAAGCGGATACGTATATCCTGTACAATAATCAGATATACCTCACGGGCTCTAACCCTTTATTATCAACGAGTTGCAAGTAGTATGGTTATACAGCTTTATGTTTTAGCTGGCTGAGTACAGCCTGAAATCATCGCCGTAATGCAATGATGCCCAGCACAGCCTGGCGTTTTTTGCAGAGATGGCTATAACGGCGCGCCAGTATCCTCTACGCTCAACCAGTGAGCAAACCCAACGGCTAAATGAGTCAGTTCTTTTTCCGGCTCCAATCAGAACCGAACGGGCCCCCTGAACCAGTAGAGTTCGCAAATACGAATCACCGGCTTTCGTTATCCTGCCAAGCTTCGACTTTCCGCCGCTGCTGTATTGCGATGGAGTCAACCCCAGCCAAGCTGCCCGTTGACGTCCATTCTTAAAATCATGTGCATTACCGATACGGGCGACCAGCTCACAGGCTGTTGTGGGACCGATCCCCTTCAGCTCCATCAGCCGCTGACTGCGGTGATCAGTTTTGGCCATACGGAACAAAATTTGGTCATACTCAGCAATGTGAGCTTCAATGCGATCAACGTGTTCCAGTAAATCATCAACACACTGCTGAACCTGAAGCGATAAAAAACTCTTCTGCTCAGAAACTATGTGGTGCAGGGCGTCAGTACTTTGCGTAGCGATTATGCCGAATTCAGATATCAACCCTCGCAGACGATTATACGTTGCTGTTTTCTCTTCGATAAAACCCTGGCGGGTACGATGCAGGCATTGCATTGACTGCTGACTTTCGTCTTTTACTGATACAAACCGCATATGCGGACGACGAACAGCTTCACAGATAGCCAGAGCGTCGACAGCATCGTTCTTCCCTGATTTACCAGCCATGCGATAAGGTGATACAAATTTTGCGGCCATCAGGCGCGGTTCATGACCATACTACCGAAATAACCTTGCCCAGTAGTGAGCCCCGGAGCATGCCTCCATCCCGATAACACAGGGCGGCAAACCAGCAATCAACCCGGGAAGAGCGGCGCGGGTTACTCTGGATTTAACCAGAACGGTTGTACCATTGTGGTCAACACCATGAACAGCAAACAGTAGTGATGGTCATAACGAATCCCTCCAGGGCAATGTTTACCCCATGATTGCACAAGAGTTAATCAGGCGCATAACGAGGGGAAGTCCCTTCCATTCGTTAAGGTTGTTTTTTAACCGCTCAGATGCGAGAAAACCGCTCTCTGAGCGGGTTCTCGTATCTTGATGGGCGATGCTGAGAGCGCCTCTCAAACGATCTTAAGAAGATCCTTCTGAATCTTTGATCGTAATAGTATAGGTTTTATCAAACTCACCACCTGTCGCAACATTAGTGCCAAACAATCCGCCAGATACTCGCACGGTAACAATCCCAGGTTTTACTGGCATCCCCTGAATCCTGACGCAATTGTGAGCAGGAGAATCATTACAATACCGTAAAGTTAGTCCTGTATCGGGTGGGGATATTTCACCTACAAATCTTTCTTTCCCATTAAAATCTAAAGATGATACTGCACCACCATTTATATTTATTTCACTGGCATACGGAGTTCCGACTAAAGCATCGTTAAGAACATTGCCATCAGGGGTAACATCAGCATGTAAAGTACATGCCGATAATGCAAATGAAATAAAGGCAACAGAAAATTTTGACATAGCTATTTTAATGGCTTGAAAACCATCCCTCCAAAAAATCTATTAATAAAAAATTTTAAATCTTTTTTCTGTTTAATCCAGTTAGTTGACGTTCCCCAAGAAAATAATTCCAGATTGACATATCCATTAGCATCCTGCGTTACAGGGCCATCCCATACAACCCAGTGCGTAGGTAATGTTGTGTTATTTGTACTGCCTTCAAGAAGCCCATCGTTTGTTAATGTGATAACTTTATAATCTTGCTCTATATATTTATTGAATTCTCTAATTCCCTGGACGCCTGCGTGAGTAATTCCTGCGTTGCTGAATATCTTTTCATAGCCTGCTTTTTCAAACCATTCCGTCAGTGTTTGCCACATGGTGATCCCCGCTACTGGAGAATCGAGAGCATCAAAGCTCAACACAGTATTCTCTGAATCCCTGAGTCCAGCCAGCGTCATCCAGTCAAGCCCTAATATTCTTGGTCGCCCTTCACTGGTATAAAACTTACCTGAAGGATGTTTACATCCTTCACTTGGATAGATTGTTAGTGCACCTATTTTGGCCTTTCCATATCGCCACAATTCCCAGGCGGCTTGCGCATATACATCAGGACGGTCCATTTGAACACAGTAAAAAAATGCAGCAGGTCCACACACGCTAGCTCTATCCTGATAGGGATAAGAGTAATGATAAAATCGATCGTTTATCTCAGACTCAATTTTATTTTTTTCAAACGGATCCTGTGGTGTTCCTATTGGATATTCTTTCGCAATAAATGGACGTTCAGGAATGGTGATTTTAATCTGCTTTGTTTCGCCCCCCTGACTCTCAGGCTTCATTGTCCCTTTTGATTCAAAATAACAGGGGTTCTCCCGCTTGACTGAAGACCAGGCTTTGCCTGATGCAAATGCTTCCAGTGTATACATTTTAGTGAACGGAACAGGCGTTACACAGTGCGTATGTAACATGGTTTTTCGGTAAAGTTTCACTTCCATAATATAAATGGTCGAGAGTGACTCATTTATATTCCTCGTCATATGGCTCTGTGTTTCGTAACTACCCAGAAACGGCTGTTGTTTCACATCCACCAGGGGGTATTTATTCTTTTCTGAGTCCATGCGGTAAATACACAGGTCATACCGAAGGGAATCAGCCGGGACATTAGAGTTAATACGGGTACTGAGGTGGTAAACAGCCATCATTAATCCATTAATATGTAAGCGGTTATACTCCCCGGCATCATACAACAATCACAACTTAACCCAAATCACTCGCTTCTGATTGCCGGTACAGTGCCTGGATGTGGCATATCTGTGAAGGGCTGTATCCTGTTGCATCAACTTTCCATTTAAAGCCACTGAAATTCCTTGATATTTTTGGCACTGTTGCAAATAAACGATGGTGGTAAACTTATCGCCCCCTTTTGCTGACGGAGCAGCACATGAACCCATTCAA
>JAATFO010000089.1 GCA_015655145.1 Enterobacterales bacterium
AACCATTCGCCTTTGGGCCATGGACGGGTCAGGGCATTGGCCAGCGTTGATGAGCTTAACCCAGCCTGGCGTGAGACGGCGGCCAGTGAGGTGCCTTTTTTACGTAGTGCGGCAATCACATCGGCGGGGTGCCAGTCCTTTCTCCTTTCATGCATATCATTTTCCTCCTTTTGCACATGCAATTATTTTCTGGAAATAATGCGCATTCAGACCATTGCGACATATTCTGCAATGATCGCCTGTCGTCATTAAAACCAGCAAGTAAAATGTTTCCATTACTGGAATCTTATAGCAAAATAGCGCCATAAGTTTCCAGTAATATTTACAGTGCATCAGCAAGTTGTGTTGGTTCTCCCGATTGGGATGAAAACACATGAAACAGAGAGACGGGCAAAGCGTGAACCGCTACCCTGGCGCCGGGGAGCGGATGGCGCTCCCGGGAGACATTAAAATTCGCGTTGTACCGACATATGCGCTAATGCTTCCAGCGCGCTGCGCCAGGGGGATTCTGGTAACAAGTTTAAGGCGGCAATGGCTTTATCGGCTTCCTGTTCGGCGCATTTCCGTGTCCACTCCAGTGAGCCGCATTGTTGCATCGTTTCCAGTACCGGCGCCAGTAAATGGCGACCATTGCCCTCTTCGATCGCTTTACGGATCATTGCGGCTTGCGAGGTGTTGCCATTGCGCATTGCATGCAACAGCGGCAAAGTCGGCTTACCTTCACTTAAGTCATCACCGACATTTTTACCCAGGGTTTTGTCATCAGCGCTGTAATCAAGCAGATCGTCAATCAACTGAAACGCGGTGCCAATATAACGTCCGTAATCCTGTAGCGCTTTTTCTTGCGCCGCCGTTGCGCTGGCGAGGATGGCGGAAGATTGTGCCGCGGCTTCAAACAAACGTGCCGTTTTACTGTAAATCACCCGCATATAGTTCTCTTCGGTGATATCAGGATCATTGCAGTTCATCAACTGCAGCACTTCGCCTTCCGCAATCACATTTACTGCTTCGGACATCAAGGCCAATACGCGCAACGAGCCGAGGCTGGTCATCATCTGGAAAGCGCGCGTGTAGATAAAATCGCCAACCAGCACACTGGCGGCGTTACCAAATGCGGCATTGGCCGTCGCTTTGCCGCGGCGCATATCCGATTCATCAACCACATCATCATGCAGCAGCGTGGCGGTATGGATAAACTCAATCAGTGCCGCCACCGCGACATGCTGGTTGCCATCATAGCCGATTGCGCGCGCAGCAAGCACCGCGATCATCGGGCGGATACGTTTGCCGCCGCCGCTAATAATGTAGTACCCCAACTGATTGATGAGCGAAACATCTGAATTCAGTTGTTCGAGGATAATCTCGTTGACGGCCGCCATATCCTGCGCGGTTAATTCATTTATTTGTTCTAAGTTCATCAGTTTGTTCAGCTATAACTCTGTCCGCTGCCATGATAAGCATCTTTATCCCTGCCGGAGGCAAGTAATGTATTACAGATTGTACTTGAAAAACGAGGTTGATGAACGTGAACAATGAGACTCTGTTTTTTTCTACACTCCTTTGCAAAGGGCTCTTGTCAACGCGGGGGAATTTGCGTAGAATTCGCGCCCTATTATGAATATTTATAGCGCAGCCTGAAAATTTAAGATGGCGGGCGCGGAAAGCGGAGTTTTATATGTACGCGGTTTTCCAAAGTGGTGGTAAACAACACCGAGTTAGCGAAGGTCAGACCGTTCGCCTGGAAAAGCTGGACATCGCAACGGGTGAAACCATTGAGTTTGATCAGGTTATGATGATTGCAAACGGCGATGACGTTAAGATCGGTGCTCCATTGGTTTCAGGCGGTGTGATCAAAGCAGAAATCGTTGCTCATGGTCGTGGCGAGAAAATTAAGATCGTTAAGTTTCGTCGCCGTAAACATTACCGTAAGCAACAAGGCCATCGTCAGTGGTTCACTGATGTGAAAATCACTGGCATCAGCGCCTAAGAGGAGATCGAATAAATGGCACATAAGAAGGCTGGCGGCTCAACACGCAACGGTCGCGATTCCAACGCAAAACGCCTGGGTGTAAAGCGTTTTGGTGGTGAATCAGTTTTGGCCGGTAGCATTATCGTCCGTCAACGTGGTACCAAGTTCCATGCGGGTACCAACGTAGGTTGTGGTCGTGACCACACCCTGTTTGCAACGGCAAACGGTAAAGTGAAATTCGAAGTTAAGGGCCCGAAAAGCCGTAAGTACATCAGCATCGTTGCTGAATAAGGTTTTCGCGTCGCGGGCCGGTGAGCAATCCCGGTTCGTCTCAACGAATTGAAGCCCCGCAGGTTATTGCGGGGCTTTTTACATTGTGATTTTGCAGTAATACGACAGGTTGAAAGATGAAACAGCAGGCGGGAGCAGGCATAGTGCTGGCGCTGATCACCGCCATGTGCTGGGGATCATTGCCAATTGCGATGAAACTGGTGCTGACAACCATGGATGCTTTTACTGTTGTATTTTACCGTTTCCTGATTGCCGGTCTTGGGTTACTGCTTGTTCTGTTATTAAAACATCAGATGCCACCGGTGCGCATCTTCATCCGGCGACGGTGGTTAATCATGCTGCTGGTGGCAACCGTAGGCTTGTTGGGTAACTTTGTGCTGTTTAGTTCATCATTGAAATATCTGAGTCCCACAGCATCCCAGGTTATCGGGCAGCTCGCGCCCTCCGGCATGATGGTCGCCAGTGTTTTTATTCTGAAAGAAAAAATGCGTGCAACACAACTGGCTGGCGCACTGATGTTGGTGTGTGGGCTGGTGATGTTCTTTAACACCAATTTGATTGAGATTTTTACCCGACTGACCGATTACACGCTGGGTGTCATCTTAGGATGCAGTGCTGCGGCGATGTGGATTCTCTACGGGGTTAGCCAAAAAATATTATTGCGTCGGCTGGCTTCTCAGCAAATTTTGTTTTTGCTGTACACTTTATGTACGATAGCGCTCATCCCTCTGGCGAAACCCGCCACGGTAATGCAACTCAGCGGCGGGCAGCTTGCCTGTTTATTCTATTGTGGTCTCAACACCCTGGTAGGTTATGGGGCGCTTGCTGAAGCTTATGCGCGCTGGCAGGCGGCACAAGTGAGTGCATTAATCACGTTAACGCCCTTATTTACCTTGCTGTTTTCAGAATTATTGTCGCTTGTCTGGCCTGATCTTTTTGCCGTGCCGATGCTTAACCTGTTGGGGTATATCGGTGCGATAGTGGTGGTCGCTGGCGCGATGTTTTCCGCCGCGGGTCATCGCTTGTGGTTGCGGCGAACCAACCCCGCACCCGTGCCACCGCATCGGTCGCCGGGCGAATGATTTACGGAGAAGTAAAATGAAATTTGTTGATGAAGCGACCATTTTGGTGGTTGCGGGTGACGGCGGTAACGGTTGTGTCAGCTTCCGTCGTGAAAAGTATATTCCGCGCGGCGGTCCGGATGGCGGCGATGGCGGCGATGGCGGCGATGTTTACCTGCTGGCCGATGAAAACCTCAACACGCTAATTGATTACCACTTTGAGAAGTCTTTTCGTGCTGAACGTGGGCAGAATGGTCAAAGCCGGGATTGTACCGGCAAACGGGGCAAAGACATTACCATCAATGTACCCATTGGCACGCGCGTTATTGATCAGGGTACCGGAGAGACATTGGGCGACATGACGCGTCATGCGCAGAAAATTATGGTGGCGAAAGGGGGCTGGCATGGCCTTGGCAATAGTCGCTTTAAGTCTTCAGTAAACCGGGCGCCCCGGCAGAAAACCATGGGTACGCTGGGCGAAACGCGTGATATACAGCTCGAACTGCTGCTGCTGGCTGATGTCGGCATGCTTGGTTTGCCGAATGCCGGGAAGTCGACGTTTATCCGGGCAGTTTCAGCGGCGAAGCCTAAAGTCGCTGATTACCCGTTTACTACGCTGGCGCCTAGTCTGGGCGTGGTCCGTATGGACAGCGAACAGAGCTTTGTTGTCGCGGATATCCCTGGCCTGATCGAAGGCGCGGCGGAAGGCGCCGGGCTGGGGATTCGCTTCCTGAAGCACCTTGAGCGCTGCCGTGTACTGTTGCACCTGATCGACCTCGCGCCAATGGATGAATCCGATCCGGTTGAAAATGCCCGGATTATTCTCGCTGAATTACAAAAATACAGCGAAAAGCTTTACCAGAAGCCGCGCTGGCTGGTATTTAACAAAGCGGATCTGCTGGATAGCGCAGAAGCCGATGCCCGCGCAAAGGCGATTGCAGAAGCACTGGGCTGGACGGAAAAGTATTATGTGATCTCGGCTGCCAGCCGCACTGGCGTCACCGCGCTGTGCTGGGATGTGATGTCTTTCATCAATGCCAACCCTAAAACGGTGGCAGAGGAAGCGCAGCAACCCGAGAAAGTGGAATTCATGTGGGATGATTATCATCGTGAAACCCTGGCTCAGACGGAAACCAGCGATGAAGAAGATGACTGGGATGAAGACTGGGATGACGAGGACGATGAAGGCGTTGAGATTGTTTATCAGCGTTAATTACGACGCCATGCAGGTCAGGGGACGATTTTCGTCCCCTTTTTTTGTGCACAGCCTCCCCCCAGCCTGGCTGGGGGTTCCGTAAAGCTTTCAGCTATAAGTCGGTGATAAAAACCCCTTTTGATTTGTTAAAACACCTTGCGGTCTGGTAACGGCAAAAGTTAAACAAGAAATCGAAAGGGGGTCCCAATGGGGGACGAAAAGAGCTTAGCGCATACCCGCTGGAA
>JAATFO010000090.1 GCA_015655145.1 Enterobacterales bacterium
CAAGTGTTGATTCGTATGCAGATCGAGCAGACGACGGCGGATGAAGCGCTGGTACTGGATATGGGCGGTAAGTTAGTGGAGTGCTGCGCGGCGAATTTATTTTGGCGTAAAGGATCACAACTGTTTACTCCGCGACTTGATGGCGCTGGCGTCAATGGCATTATGCGACAGCACATCATGGCGCTGGTCAGCCGGTTGGGGATCCGTTGTGACGAAGTATGCGCTGAGCCGGCCGAACTGAGTAATGCTGATGAAGTGTTGATTTGTAATGCGTTAATGCCCGTTTTACCCGTTTGTCAGATTGAACACTGGCACTATACCTCGCGTCAACTGTTTAACGTGATAAGCCCACACTGCCAGAACATGGAATCAGCATGAGCAGAAAAAAGCGCATTATTGCCGGGATGATATTCATGGTGGCGTTAATGATCGCCATCGCTTACTGGCTTATTCGGCAGTTTGCCGCATCGCCACTGAGTATTACTCAGGAAACACTTTTTACTTTGCCTGTCGGTACCAGACGCGCGGCGCTGGAAACACAGTTGGAAAACCAGCATATCATCAAAAAAAGTATCTGGTTCGCATGGTTGTTGCAACTGGAACCGGAACTGGCAAAATTCAAAGCAGGCACTTATCGCCTGGAAAAAAACATGAGCGTGCGGCAACTGCTGATGTTACTGGCCAGTGGTAAAGAAGCGCAGTTTCCCATTCGGTTTGTGGAGGGGACGCGTTTACAGGGATGGTTAGCCGCGCTACGCGCTGCACCTTACCTTAAACATACGCTAAAGGACGATCAATTCAGTACGCTGGCGGCCGCGCTGACGTTGGCGAAAGATCAGCGCATAGAAGGCTGGTTTTATCCCGATACCTACCTTTATACCGCTAACACCACCGATGTTGCCATACTGCGGCGCGCGCATGATCGCATGCGCAAACTGGTGGATACGGTATGGCAAGAGCGGCTGCCTGATTTACCTTATAAAACGCAAAATGAGCTGGTTACCATGGCGTCGATCATTGAAAAAGAGACCGCCGTTAGTGAAGAACGAACTACAGTGGCGTCAGTTTTTATCAATCGTTTACGCCTTGGCATGCGATTGCAGACGGATCCCACGGTAATTTATGGCATGGGTGAAAAGTATAACGGCATACTTACGCGCAAAGATCTGGAAACGCCCAGCGAATACAATACCTATATTATTATCGGCTTGCCGCCAGGGCCCATTGCTATTCCAGGAAAAGCCTCACTTGAGGCCGCCGCGCATCCTGCCAACAGCCAGTACCTCTATTTTGTTGCTGACGGCAAAGGAGGGCACACATTCACGACCAATCTGGCCAGCCACAATCGTGCCGTGCAGGCTTATTACCGGACACTGAAGGATAAGAATGAAAAGTAAGTTCATTGTTATTGAAGGGCTTGAAGGGGCAGGGAAAACCACAGCGCGTGCTTGTGTGGTTGAACTATTACGTCAGCACGGCATCATCGATGTAGTACTGACGCGCGAACCCGGCGGCACGCCATTAGCGGAAAAATTACGCCAACTGATTAAGCAGGGGATTGATGGCGAGCAGGTCACCGATAAAGCCGAACTGTTGATGATTTACGCCGCGCGCGTCCAGTTAGTGGAAACGGTGATTAAACCGGCGCTGTCCCGTGGCACCTGGGTACTTGGCGATCGTCATGATCTCTCTTCTCAGGCCTATCAGGGCGGCGGGCGGGGGATTGACCATCAGTTGATTCGATCATTGCGTGATACGGTGTTAGGCGACTTCAAACCGGATCTTACCCTTTATCTTGATGTCACCCCAGAGATCGGTCTGCAACGCGCGCGCGCGCGCGGCGCTCTTGATCGTATTGAGCAAGAGTCACTTGATTTTTTTACCCGCACGCGCGCACGCTATCTCGAACTGGCGAACGGCGATCCGAACATCAAACGTATTGATGCCACAGGCGATATTGCGACTGTGACAAGATTAATTACCCATTGCGTGCAACACTGGCTTCGGGAGCACGCCTGATGCACTGGTACCCATGGCTCAACCAGCCGTACCGGCAGATTATTGCCCAACATCAGGCCGGACGTGGGCACCACGCTTTACTGATTCATGCATTACCGGGAATGGGGGATGATGCGCTGGTTTGGGGCATCAGTCGTTGGTTGTTATGCCAACAGCGCGACGGTATAAAAAGTTGTGGTGAATGTCATGGATGTCGGTTGATGCAAGCGCATACGCATCCGGACTGGTATCAACTGGAAGCGGAGAAAGGCAAACTGACCGCGGGTATTGATGCGGTGCGCAACGTGACTGAAAAACTGTATCACCACGCGCAACAAGGCGGCGCCAAAGTGGTCTGGTTACCGGATGCCGCGCAACTGACGGAGGCTGCGACTAACGCACTACTTAAAACGCTGGAGGAACCGCCGCAGAATACCTGGTTCTTCCTCAGTAGCCGTGAACCTTCGCGTTTGCTGGCGACGTTACGCAGTCGTTGCCAGACATGGAAACTGGCGGTACCGGAGGAAGCATACGGCCTTGCATGGTTGCAAAAGGAGACGCAGGCATCGCATCTGGCTTCCATTACCGCGTTACGCCTGAGTAGCGGCGCCCCCGCAGCGGCGCTGATGTTACTGGCGGAAAAAACCTGGTCACAGCGGCAAGCGCTTTGTGACGAGCTACAGCTTGCCTTGCAACAGTCAGATCTGTTGCGCTTGTTGCCGGTATTAAACCATGATGATGTTGATATACGTATGGACTGGCTCTGTGCCTTATTGATCGATGGGTTAAAATGGCAACAGGGCGGTGGTGCATTTATCGTCAATGTTGACCAGCAATCGCTGGTTGAACAACTGGCTCAGCGCTTATCAGCGGTAGCGCTGGATAACAGTGCACGCCAATGGTTAATGTGCCGTGACCGTCTGCTGCATGTGGTTGCCGTCAATCGGGAGCTATTACTCACTGACCAGTTGTTGAACTGGGAAGCGCTGTTTAACGTGCAGTGAAAATCCCTTTGTTTTAAAGAGAGTGTTATGTTTTTAGTCGATTCTCACTGCCATCTTGATGGCCTTGATTATAAAAATCTGCACCGTAGTCTGGATGATGTGCTGGCAAAAGCCGCTGCGCGGGAGGTGAAATTCATTCTTGCCGTTGCGACAACCTTACCCGGGTATAAGGCCATGACACAACACATCGGGGATCGTCATAATGTGGCGTATTCCTGTGGCGTACACCCGCTTAATCAGCAAGAAGCGTATGATTTTGCCGAACTCAGTCATCTGGCGTCGGATGCACGGGTGGTGGCAATGGGTGAAACCGGGCTGGATTATCACTATCAGCCAGAGACGAAAATGCGTCAACAGGCTTCATTTCGCGAGCATATTCGTGCAGGACGACAACTGAATAAACCGGTTATTGTCCATACGCGTGAGGCGCGTGAAGATACGCTGGCTATTTTACGCGAAGAACAGGCCGTGCAGTGTGGCGGCGTGCTGCACTGTTTCACCGAAGATCGTGCAATGGCAAGTGCGTTACTGGATATGGGCTTTTATATCTCTTTTTCCGGTATGGTGACGTTTCGCAATGCAGAAGCTTTACGTGATGTCGCTCGTTTTATACCGCTTGATCGCATGCTGGTGGAAACCGACTCACCCTATCTTGCACCGGTGCCTTACCGTGGTAAAGAGAACCAGCCCGCTTATACGCGTGATGTTGCCGATTTTCTCTCAGCGCTGAAAGGCGTTGATATTGAAACTTTCGCCCGGGTCACCACCCAGAACTTCTCACAGTTGTTTCGTATCCCGTTATCACGATTAGGTGGAGAATAAGCCGTCGGATTTATTTTATTGCACAGCATAAAAACAAAGGAGCGCAATGACGCGCCACAAACACAGGATCCTCCCCTGTGTCAGGTGTACCGCATGCTGTAAAAGCTTTCCTGCTCAGGAGCTCAACATGATATTTAAGAATGCCTTTGCCAGTCTGCAAAAGGTCGGTAAATCATTAATGCTGCCGGTATCGGTTTTACCTGTTGCCGGTATTCTGCTTGGCGTCGGCTCAGCCAATTTTAGTTGGCTCCCACCCTCCGTCTCTCATGTGATGGCGGAAGCCGGGGGTTCGGTATTCGCTAATATGGCGTTGCTCTTCGCTATCGGAGTGGCGTTGGGTTTCACCAATAATGCAGGTGTTTCTGCACTGGCTGCGGTGATTGCCTACGGTATTATGATGAAAACCATGGCGGTGGTTGCCCCACTGGTATTGCACCTGCCGGCGGAAGAGATTGTGGCGAAACATCTCGCGGATACCGGTGTTTTGGGGGGGATTATCGCCGGGGCGATCGCGGCGTACATGTTCAATCGTTTTTACCGTATCAGCTTGCCGGAGTCGTTGGGTTTTTTTGCGGGTAAGCGGTTTGTGCCGATAATATCCGGTCTGACCGCGATCATTGTCGGTGTTATTTTGTCGTTCATTTGGCCACCTGTGGGCCGCGTGATTCAGGATTTTTCGCAATGGGCCGCCTATCAGAACCCGATGGTGGCGTTTGGTATTTATGGTGTGGTTGAACGTGCGCTGGTGCCATTCGGTTTACACCATATCTGGAATGTTCCTTTTCAGATGCAGGTGGGGGAGTTCACCAATATGGCGGGGCAGGTCTTCCATGGCGATATCCCGCGTTATATGGCAGGGGACTCGTCGGCCGGCAAACTGTCCGGTGGTTTCCTGTTTAAAATGTATGGCTTGCCTGCGGCCGCGATGGCTATCTGGCATGCGGCTAAACCAG
This sequence comes from Enterobacterales bacterium, assembly GCA_015655145.1. GTDB lineage: Bacteria > Pseudomonadota > Gammaproteobacteria > Enterobacterales > Enterobacteriaceae > JAATFO01. The sequence continues at coordinate 4,778 of JAATFO010000090.1, forward strand.
AAAACCGGGTCAAAGTGGGCGGCATGATGCTCTCCGCGGCATTGACCTCATTTTTGACCGGGATTACCGAACCCATCGAATTTTCATTTATGTTTGTCGCACCGGTTCTTTATGCTATCCATGCGATTCTTGCCGGTCTGGCTTTCCCGATTTGTATCTTATTGGGGATGCGGGATGGCACCAGCTTTTCCCACGGATTGATCGATTTTATTGTGTTAAGTGGTAATAGCAGCAAAATTTGGTTGTTTCCGCTGGTGGGTATCCTCTATGGGCTGTTGTATTACACGATTTTCCGCGTGTTGATTGCCAAACTGGATTTGAAAACTCCGGGGCGGGAAGATTCCCCTGGCGAACCAATGTATGGCGAGACCAGCAACCTGGCGGCAAATCTGGTGACGGCACTGGGCGGTAAAATGAACATTATCAGTCTGGATGCGTGTGTTACCCGGTTGCGCGTTAGTCTGGAAGATGTGGCGAAGGTTGATCAACCCGGACTGAAAAGGCTGGGCGCGACGGGCGTCGTGGTTGCTGGTTCAGGGATCCAGGCGATTTTTGGCACCAAATCCGACAATCTAAAAACAGAAATAGACGAGTATCTTCGCCACAGCTAATGCCATGTGGAAAAAACAAGTGCGGTTGCTGTACCCGGCCTTCGTGGACGCAGTAACCGGACAAAACCGGCAAGCGACAAACCATTATTGCTCGTCATCGCCGTAGTAAAGTACGCCCAGTTTGATCAACGCGCGGCCCTGTGATTTACGATGTAAGTTGGTGTCGCGTAACGAATAAACGCAACCACAATACTCTTGCTGATAAAAGTGTTCGCGTTTACTTATCTCAATCATTCGTGCGGAGCCGCCTTTTTTCCGCCAGTTATAATCCCAATACGCCACACCGGGATACGCGGCAGCGGCACGGTGCCCACAGTCACTAATTTGCTGCATGTTTTTCCAGCGAGAAATCCCCAGGGAGCTGGAAATTACCGGGAAACCGTGCTCAAAGGCATAGAGTGCGGTGCGTTCAAAACGCATATCAAAACACTGGGTACAACGCACGCCTCGTTCGGGTTCCCACTCCATGCCTTTGACCCGCGTAAACCAATTATCGCTGTCATAATCGGCATCAATAAAAGGGACCCCATGTTTTTGCGCAAAACGGATATTTTCTTCTTTGCGCAGTAAATATTCTTTTTGTGGATGAATATTTGGATTGTAGAAAAACACCGTGTAATTGATGCCTGACGCCTGAATCGCTTCCATCACTTCACCGGAACAGGGCGCGCAGCAAGAGTGCAACAGGAGCGTATTGGCGCCGCCAGGTAATGTCAGCGGTGTGCGGTTGAACTCATTCATGAATAACGTTTCCCGAAAAAAAGGCGCTGGATTACGCCATTTGTCCATCACTTTCGCGTTGGCGGTATTCGACGTGGCTATCCCACAGTCAGTGAATAACACGCCGTCTGCGACAATCGACCCAATATCGGCGTTGTCGCCATGAAGGCATTAGCCAAATAATAGCGGTAACTTTTACTGTTGACGACAAACAATTCCCCCGGAATCCGGTGCGTGACGTGTTTTTTGTTAGCGGCGTATAATAGCATGATGCTGAGGCAAGGCACGGTTTGTGGGCCTGGGTCCGGGGTTACGTCGGTCAATAAGTCTGGTCGAGTGCGATGGAAAACAGTGACATCATTGAGGTGAGGGATCAACATGGCTGATGTGCATTCTGCCGCTATTCGCAGTAAAAATATGCGGGCTATTCGGTCCCGAGATACTGCAATTGAACGTCATCTGGCTGCATTACTGACGGCGCTGGGATTCCGTTATCGTGTACAGGATAAGACGTTGGCGGGCAGACCCGATTTTGTCCTGGAACAGGAGAACACCCTTATTTTTGTCCATGGTTGCTTCTGGCATCACCATCATTGTTACCTGTTCACCTTGCCAGCGACGCGTACGTCGTTCTGGCAGGGGAAAATTGACAGTAATGTTGTCCGCGATCAGCGCCATATTGAGCACCTCAGCGCACAAGGCTGGAAAGTGATTATCGTCTGGGAATGCGCCTTACGGGGTAAATTGAAACTGAATGATGAAGCGATAATGACGCGCCTCGAAGAGTGCATTCTGGCCGCTGACGGCAACACCGCGATTGATCATCAGGGAATTCACCCTTTGTCCGCCACACCCTCTGATGCGGGCTAATTAAACGGCTCAGGGCCTATCTCATTCGGCAAATTTTACTTGCCACTTTGGCCCTGGGCAGTGCGCGAAATCCTCACGTACTAGTGTACGCGCTGGTTTCTCCGCGCTGTCCGTGTCCACATTGACTGCGACAATAATCCCTACCGGGCCAGGCTCTTAGGATAAATCAGCGCTTAACATGGCAACAGCGATGTCATTGTTATCCTTTTTCGCAACATTAACTTGGGCGACCAGCAGAAAGATGACAAAATATTTCTTTACGGCATAAAATTTATTACCATCAGGCACAACACCTCCTTGCAACGCTTGCCATCCTGGCCTCTAACGGCTTAGATTGGCCGTTTCTTTTCAATACACCACGGTGAACAGATGGCCAGGATTAAGCTAACGGTAAGACGGCTCTACAAACTGCACGGTGAACGGATGACAAAAGCAGTCGCGACAGCACGTATTTATGTCGGCGACACATTAATTGCTACCGAAGAGGTTTCCGGGATGACGGAAAGTCCGGTCAGCAAATATTTGCATCATAATGAAGTGCCGGGGCAACCACTCCGTGTTGAGTGGGATTGTGAAGGCATTGCCGATATGACCGTGGTTGACGTGCAGGATTGCACCTGTGGTCATCATGATGAACATCAATAAAAGGAACAGAACTTTTGGCCGCAAGTAGTTTACTGACATTATTGGATGATATTGCCACTTTACTGGATGATATTTCAGTGATGGGCAAAATCGCCGCAAAGAAAACCGCGGGCGTCCTGGGAGATGACCTGTCGCTGAACGCGCAACAAGTCTCTGGCGTAAAAGCAAATCGTGAACTCCCCGTGGTCTGGGGCGTGGCGAAAGGATCGTTTATTAATAAGGTGATCCTGGTTCCGCTGGCGCTGGTCATCAGCGCGTTTGCCCCATGGGCGATTACACCACTACTGATGTGCGGTGGGGCATATCTGTGTTATGAAGGCGTGGAAAAGGTGGTACACAGCTTGCGCCACCGTAACGCCGATGAAACGGAAGAAGTCCGCCAGCAACGGTTGATGCAGATAGCGTCACAGGATCCGCTGAACTATGAAAAGAAAAAAGTCCGGGGAGCGGTACGCACAGATTTTATTCTTTCCGCGGAAATTGTGGCGATTACCCTTGGCATTGTTTCTGATGCCCCGTTACTGAATCAGGTGATCATCCTCGCGGGTATTGCCATGTTGGTGACGGTTGGGGTCTATGGTTTGGTGGCGGTTATTGTCAAACTGGACGATTTGGGTTTCTGGCTGCGGGATAAACCGTCGGCATTGTTACAGCGGCTGGGACAAGGATTACTGGTTGCCGCACCCTGGTTAATGAAGGTGTTATCCGTGGTGGGTACGCTGGCGATGTTCCTGGTTGGTGGGGGGATTGTCGTCCATGGGATACCGGTAGTGCATCATGCAATTACGAATTTCAGCACCGGATTTCATGGTGTCATTACCGCGTTGATTGATAATGGCGCCAATCTGGTCATTGGTTTTATTCTGGGTGCCCTGGTATTGCTGGTGGTCGAAATGATCGCTAAATTATGGCCTAAATCAGCATAATAGCGCAGCCATTCGGCGAATATAAATGCAGATCTTGCCGGTTAGCGTCGCTAACCGGCGGTGAAGAGCAGGGCCCGAACGGCTTTAATCAGGTTGATTTAACTCTCTGAATTGGTTTAAAAAAAGGCTTAAATCCTTCGACTCTTTGGCGGGCAGCTTGATAAGTGATTGCACAATATCGGCATGCGCGTCAGGGGGTAATTTCGCCAGAATAAAACCTAAGGCAATCTTAATTGCAATTAATTCTCTTGCGGTTGTCGCGGGTGTGGACGCATCTGCGTCAACACTGAAAGTAAAATCGTTGGACATAACATTCCTTAATCCTGAGTTCATCAGCGATTCTTTACTGAGGGCACGTTCATACCCTGCATATACCGAGCCGCACCGCCAACGTCGCGTCATCATTCATACTCGAACAGACAGGGAGGCGAGCAGTATCCGGTGCCTGTTATCGACAATGACGCATGTTTATGTCTGGCAGATACCAGCCCTGAAACGGGCTGGCGGTGTCCGGCAAATAAATGGCCAGGGAAAGTCGGGCTTCCAACGGATAATAAGGCCCGCTTTCGCATGCGTTAGTTCAGTTTAATCCGCACCAGACTGTCAGCTCCTTTGGTGCTGTGGTCCTTATTAAACGCCTGTTTTACGGTGATATAAAGTGTCTGCCCATCCGGGGAAACCAATAAGCTGTTTGGATTAGGTTTGAATTCCCAACTCTGCTTAACGGCATAGCTGGTGGCATCAAGTTGCAACAGTTTTCCGGACTCGCGCTGAGTAATGTAGATTTCGTTACGTATCGGGTTGAATTTGATCCCCAGAGAATCGCCAGTATCAAGGCGCTTAATCACTTGACCATTGCGCTCGTCAAATACCAGTGTCGTTTTGGCTTTGGAGTTGTCGGTAACAAACAGACGACCTGTCGCGGGGTCTTCGGCCAGATTAACGAACAGGTAGTCTTTACCGTCGTTCGGCGTCCAGCGAGCCTCAATCTTGTGCGTCCGTGGGTTTATCACCAGAATTTCCCCGCCGCCATTTGCCGCATAAATCCGTTGCGTAACCGGTGACCAGAGCAGACCAGTAACCCATTTCCCGGCATTGTTAATACGCGTTTTCAGCTTGAGGGTCCTGGCGTCCACCACCCAAATAACCGCCGGATCGGCAACGCCGCCAATATAGAGTGAGCCATCGTGCCAGATGATTTCTCGTGCGCCGTAAGGAAAGCCTTTGTCATTGATTTCATTAAACAGCAAACGCCCTTTTACTTTGCCGCTGGCGCTGTCCAGTGCGGTTACACCGCCATCAAGGGTATTGGTGATGTACAGAGTATTGCCTTCAGGATCTGTCGTCATACCGAAGTTTTTTAAATCAGTGTGGGTTTCGCTGAGTGTTTTCAGCGTGACCGGATCCAACTTGTAGACCACGCCGCCATTGGCCTCTTTGAATGATTGCGCACTGGCGACGTAGAGTGCCTTCGCGGGCTGGCTCCAGGCCATTTCATACAGGCCATTAGCCAACTCGCGTTGTACAATATTGTTAGCGGGTTGAGGCTTTACTATCGGCGCGACGGCCTGTGGTTTGGCGCTGGGAGTCTGGCAGCCACTCAGTCCCACTGCGAGCAGGGTGATGATACTGGCTTTGAGCATCTCTTTACGAATTCGTTGTTGCATAGCACTTCTCCCAATGGTGATGTCGATCTTGCCCGATGTAACGCGTGCGGCGATGTGTCGGGAATATAACGGTTAAACGGTGTTTCAGCGGCACCGAAACATTATGCAGTCCGTTGTAAATTCTGCAACGCGCAGTCCTGGCACGGGGTATGAAAAGTGGATGACTTTTATCTGCCCACTTGTTGCCCACTCGCGTTATAACAAAAAACATACGGATGAGAATAGTAAGCATTATCAGTTTTGGAGTAAACAGATAAAAATGGCATTAAGGCTGGTTGGATGAGCACGCGAGGCGGTTAATCCAGCGTGTGTTGCGCCTGATAGATTGATTTCACCTTATCATTGTCAGGGCTAAAAAAACGTTGGGTCATTAGTCTGTATTTTGCTGTTAAAAGTAAGGTTATATGAAGTAACGACAGACACCTGTCGAAGCAGGAATGTAGAATAACTGGAACAGGTAAGCGATTTCATTAGCGCAGTAATTCAGTTAACGGGCGATAATATTCCCCCCGGCACGGCAGAAACCTCATTTTACTGCTATCCTTAATCGTGAGCGCGTTGCCATTAGCCGCAATTTCCCACAATACCCCTCATATTTTCTCATTGAGCCCCTTTTCCGCTTAATTCCGTTACGCTCGCCTGGTGCACACCTGAGGTTTGTTACATGCTTATTTCTTTTAAAAATAGCGTTATGAGTAAACGGGATCCGTCTGTAGTTCTGCATGGAACGGCAGAAAGTCAGGAACCTGCATTAAGATCTGAGTTATTTTCTGCCGATCAGATGGCTCGTTATGGTGAGAAGCTCGCGTTCTCACACAAACTGACTGAAAATAAAACGGCCTATTTTTTGCTTAATCGTCTGACCGAAAATGAACAGGTCATTAGCCGTAACTGTGAAATTATTAGCGGCGGAGAAAAAAACAGCATTGCGCCGGCCGGTGAATGGCTGCTGGATAATTTTTATCTGATTGAAGAACAGGTAAGGTTAGTCCGGCAACTGTTGCCGAAGAATTTTGGTAAAGGATTGCCGCAATTGACGGAACCTCATCATTGCCCACGCATTTATGATATTGCCACCGAAGCGATAATTCACAGCGACGGACTGTGGGACGCCACCAGCCTGAGTCGATTCATCACCGCATATCAACAGGTTACGCCGCTGAATATGGGTGAACTGTGGGCGTTGCCTGGGATGTTACGGCTGGCATTGATTGAAAATTTGCGCCAGGTGAGTGTCGAGGTCGCTGCGGCGCACCAGGAACGTAATCTGGCCGAGCGCTGGGTGGTGCGCATGCTGAACAGTAGCGACAGTAGCAATGATGAATTGATTATCGTGATTGCTGAAATGGCGCGCAGCCAACCCTTCTACACCAGCGCATTTATTGCTGAGCTGGTTCGACGCCTCCAGGGACATGGTTCACTGATGTCGCTGCCGCTCAGTTGGATCGAACATAAGGTCTCGACCACCGGGCATACCACGGCTGACTTAATCGCAAATTTTAATAAGCAGTTAGCGCGAAACCAGGTGTCTGTCAGCAACATTATTATCGGACTACGTAAACTGAATGAAGTTGACTGGGCTGATTTTGCCGAAGCGATGAGCCTGGTTGAACAACTGCTTCATCAGGATCCGGCACAGATTTACGCCCACATGCACTTTGATACACGTGACCATTATCGTCATAGCATTGAGATGCTTTCACGTTATGGCAATAACAGCGAAATTGATGTAGCCCGTCAGGCGCTGAGCCTGGCGCAAGCCGCCGCTGATGATGGCCGTATGCGCCATGTCGGTTACTATTTGATTGACAAAGGGCGGGATGCGCTGGAACAGGCATTGCATATTCGGGCGCCGATGCTGACCTACTCACGCAGTCAGTTCCACCGCGTCTCGCTGCTCTCGTGGCTGGGTAGCTTGATTTTACTGGTGACCGCCTTTTCTGCCGATATTTTGTATCACACCTATCATCATGGTTTGGGCTGGACACTGTGGCTTTTGGCGCCGCCCATTGTGTTGGTCGTCAGTCAATTTGTCATGAATCTTCTCAGTGAGTCGACCACCCGGGCTCGCCAACCGCAACCCCTGCCACGCATGGATTTTTCAGGCGGTATCCCTGAACAGGAAAGCACGTTGATTGTGATCCCCTGTTTGTTAGGCAGCCGCCAGGGCATTGATCGGTTGATTAGCCGTCTTGAAGTTTGCTACCTCAGCAATGCCCAGACGCATCTTTACTTTGCTTTGTTGACCGACTATCACGATCGGTTGAGTGGGGGTCCGGTGGATGATGACGCATTGTTGCTCTACGCGACGCTGGAAATTCAGCGGCTGAACCGCCACTATGCGGCGCAAGACATGCCGCTATTTTGTTTGTTGCACCGTGACAGTGAGCTCAATGCCGCTCAGGGCGTGTGGATGGGCTATGAACGCAAGCGCGGCAAACTTAATGCGCTCAATTGCTGGCTACGCGGGCAAAAAAACAGTTTTTCCCAGGTGGTCGGTTGCAGCCAGAATACGCTCCGCCATGTGCGTTATGTTATCACGCTGGATAGCGACACTGTGCTACCGAGGGAGATGGCGCACCGTCTGATCGCGGCAATGGCGCATCCTCTGAATAAACCCGTGTATAGTGCCGCGCTGCATCGGGTGATTGACGGCTATGCTATTCTCCAGCCGCGCTTAGCAGAAGAGATCCCCGTTCACGGACAAGGGCGCTATGCCGCACTGTGCAGTAGCGAACCGGGACATGATCCTTATTCCTCTATTGCCTCTGATATTTATCAGGACCTGTTTGGTGAAGGATCGTATGTCGGCAAAGGGATTTACGACGTCGATATGTTCACGCGCGCGACAGAAAATGCCTGCCCGGAAAATCTGGTCCTCAGTCATGACCTGCTGGAAGGGTGCTATGCCCGATCCGGGTTACTGAGTGATGCCGTGTTGTATGAACAGTTCCCCAATAACTATTTGCTGGATGTTGCTCGTCGCAGCCGCTGGACACGAGGTGACTGGCAATTACTGAACTGGTTACGATGGCAGGTGCGCCAGGCGGATGGTAGCCGGCGCACCAATCCACTGAGTGGTCTGTCGCGCTGGAAACTGTGGGATAACTTGCGGCGCAGCCTGGTAGCACCAGCGTTGCTGGTGATGATATTCAGTGCGGTGCTGGTCGTACCCAATCCGGGATACTGGTGGGGATTTCTCGCGCTGATGCTGTTGCTGCCTTGCAGTGTGGCGATGGGGATGGATCTGCTGACTAAAAACCGGCGCATTTCGGTGTGGCGTCATATTAAAAGCGTTATGCACGGCACCTACCGACGATTGTTACGGATAGCGTTGATGCTGATGACGTTACCCCACGAGAGTCTGTGGTCCTTGCAGGCCATCGTGGTTACTCTGTGGCGGCTGAATATCAGTCATCGCTATTTGCATGAATGGGCCAGTACTGATGGTGGCAAACTGGCTGAACAATGCAGACTTCGTCATTTTTACCGGGTGATGTGGATTAACCCACTGGCAGGATTACTGCTGGCTGGGCTGCCATTATGGCTTACATTAACTCCTCAACTGCTGCTGATGTTGGCGGCTGTCGCCTGGATCGCGGCGCCAGCATTACTGTGGTGGCTAAGCCGACCCGTGGTGGTGAAACAGGTGGTCCTGCCGGCACAGCAACAACGTTATTTACGCGATGCAGCACGCGACACCTGGTCTTTTTTCACCACCTTCGTTGATGCTGAAGATAACTGGTTACCACCGGATAATTATCAGGATTTCCCGCTGCCGGTGACGGCGCACCGTACGTCACCCACCAACATAGGCTTAAGTTTGCTGGCGAATCTGACCGCCTGGGATTTCGGCTACATCACGCAAGCTGAGGTACTATCTCGTACCAGCGCTACGCTGGATACGCTGGATAAACTCGAACATTTTCGCGGCCATCTTTACAACTGGTACGACACCCGTACCTTAGAGGCAATGAAACCACGCTATATCTCCAGTGTCGACAGCGGTAATCTAGCGGGTCATTTGCTCACGCTCAGCGCGGGGATGAGCAAATGGAAAACGCAGCCAGTTATGATGCTAAGCCCGGTACTGACCAGCCTGAGCGATATGCTGGAGAGACTGGCGGCAAGTTGGGGCAACACGCAGTCGGACAGTCTGCGACAACTGCGTCAGGCGCTCGCCCGTGCCATACCGAAAGCGACGCCAGCGATGCGGCTGGAACTGAACCATATGAGCCTGCTGGCCACCGCCATCCGGCATGAAAGCGCCGGGGTTTCCGCGCTGACGACACAATGGGCGGAGCAACTTCAACAACAACTGAGCGCCTGTAGCGAAGAGTATGAACAACTGTTTGGCTGGATGACCACGCCCCAGGAAAACGGTGAGGTGCCGTCTTTGCTGTGGCTCGCCTGCCAGGATGAAGCCACGGCAGAAAAAGGCAATGCCGACAAGGCGCAAGCGGTCGCCATCGCCCGTCAGCGTTTACATATTCTTGATGAACTGTCGCAGCGGCTAAATGATCATGCCCGAATGGATTTTAAATTCCTGTTTAATCATGCCACCCAGTTATTGAGCGTCGGTTATAACTGCGATAGCAGTAAGATGGATACCAGCTATTATGATCTGTTGTCCTCAGAAATCAGACTGACCAATTACGTTACCATCACGACCAATCAGTTACCGCTCAAAAGCTGGTTTACCCTGGGTCGCCTGTATACCGCCATTAACCACCACGCGTACTTAATGTCATGGAGTGGTTCCATGTTTGAGTACCTGATGCCGCAATTAGTCATGCCTTTTTGGCCGGGAACGTTATTAGAAAAGATGTGCCAGTCGGCGGTCAAATTGCAAATGGCGTGGGGCAAGGAGCAGGATCTACCCTGGGGAGTATCAGAATCAGCCTATGCGGCGTACGATAATAACTATAGTTATAAATATCATGCCTTTGGCGTGCCGTCTTTAGGGCTGAAGCGCGGACTGAGCGAGGATAAAGTCATCGCACCCTATGCGACCATGTTGGCATTACTGGTGTTCCCGCGTGCCGCCTGCGACAATTTGCTCCGGCTCGAAAAAAGCGGTGCGCGCGGTCAGTATGGTTTTTATGAAGCGCTGGATTATACGCCGTCGCGCCTTGCCCGGGGTGAAAGCTGTATCACTGTGCGCTGCTATATGGCGCACCATCAGGGTATGAGTTTACTGGCGCTGTCAAATTGTCTACTGGATAAACCGATGGTAGCGCGCTTTGCGGCTTCGCCGGTGTTTCAGTCAGGGCGGTTGTTGTTGCAGGAGCGCATACCGACCTCTGTCGAGTTTTACAGCCCTTACCGGAAATTTGAGCCGCAGAATGAGGTATTGAATGCCGCGCCTGCGGGGATTCGAGAATTTCATGAAACGGATGGGGCGCTGCCTGAAGTGCAGTTATTGTCAAATTCCCATTACCATGTGGTGGTCACGCAGTCTGGCGGCGGGTTTAGCAGTTGGAAGAATATTGCGCTAACTCGCTGGCGCAGTGATACCACCCGGGATAATCGCGGAACTTTCTGTTATCTCAGTGATCCGCTAACCGGTGAACTCTGGAGCAATACCTGTCAGCCCACCGGTAACGAAGGCAGTCAATACCACGCCATACTCACTGATGCCGGCGTTGAGTTTGATCGCCAGCAAGGATCGGTTAGCGTACATACTCATATGGTGGTGTCGCCCGAGGATGATGTTGAGCTACGTCGTATGACCTTAACGCATCGTGGCCGTCATGCGCGCAGCATTGATATCACCACCTATGTTGAAGTGGTACTGGCCCCGCCGGCCAGTGAACGGGCGCATCCGGCATTCAATAACTTATTTATTCAGACCGAGTTAGTGCCGGAACAAGAGGGCATTATCTGTTACCGTCGCCCGCGAACCGCCGATGAGACCAGCCCGTGTTTTTTCCACATTATGGCGATCCACGGCGCGGTAAACCGGGAAACCTCATTTGAAACTGATCGCGCCATCTTTATTGGCCGGGGACGAACATCCGCTGCGCCGCACGCGCTGCAACTGGGCAGTAAGCTCACTAATTCAGCCGGTGCGGTGCTGGATCCGATAATGGCCATGCGCAACCGGATTGAACTGAAACCGGGCATCCCGGTGGTGATCGATATCCTGTACGGCGTGGCTGCCACCCGTGAGCAGAGTGTGGCGGTAATGGAAAAATACCGTGATCACAACATTGCCGACCGGGTACTGGAAATGGCCTGGTCACACAGTCAGGTAATGCTGCGGCAAATTAATGCCACGGAAGAACGTACCAACCTGTTTAATCGGTTGGCCAGCGTCATTCTCTATCCCGGACATGAACTCCGTGCGGACACCGCAGTGCTGATGCGTAATCGTAAAGGACAGTCAGGTTTGTGGGGATATAGCCTGTCGGGGGATCTTCCGATGGTGGTGTTGACCATGACCAACAGCGAAAGTATGGCGATGGTCACGACACTGATTCAGGCACATGATTACTGGCGCCTGAAAGGTCTGGTAGTGGATTTAGTGATCCTCAACAATGATATGGGCGGCTATCAGCAACAACTTTATACGCAAATCACCAGCGCCATCGACGCTGAGTCAAAATCGGGGCAGCTCGACAAACCCGGTGGAATTTTTCTTTGCAAAGGCGAGCAGCTCGCCGCAGACGACCTCACGTTACTGATGAGTGTAGCGTGTGTTTATCTTGATGATCGGCGTGGCACACTGCTTGAGCAACTGAATAAACGGATGCAGTTGCCGCATTTCCAGCCGCCTTTGTTGGTGACATCACCAGCATTGATGGTGCCGGAAGATCCGGTATTGCCTTATGCGGTTAATGGCTGGCAATGCTTTAATGGTCTGGGCGGATTCTCCGCTGATGGTCGTGAATACGGCATCCTGTTATCAGAGGGGCAAAATACCCCGGCCCCATGGTGCAATGTGATGGCCAATGACCTGATTGGCAGTGTAATTTCGGAGAGTGGTCAGGCTTATAGTTGGGTTGAAAATGCGCATGAGTATCGTTTAACCCCATGGGAAAATGATGCAGTAACTGACGAGGGCGGCGAAACCCTCTATATCCGTGATGAGGAAAGTGGCCATATCTGGTCGCCAACGCCGCTTCCGGCGCGCGGAAAAGGCGACTATCTCACTCGTCACGGTTTTGGCTACAGTGTTTTCCAGCATCAGGAAGCGGGGATTGAAACAGAACTGACGGTGCTGGTTGCCGAGCAGGAAGCGGTGAAATTGTTGATGCTGCGCGTCAGCAATCACTCACGGCGCACCCGGAAAATCTCGGTCACGGCCTGTGTCGACTGGGTGCTGGGCAGTGACCGTACCGCATCGGCATTGCATATCATTACCGCACCTGCCAGCGTCAATAACGGCTGCGGCATTCTGGCGAGCAATCATTACAATAGCAATGGTTCCGAACGCACGGCATTCTTTGCTCTCAGCGGCGTGCACTGCTCCTTCAGTGGTGATCGACGTGAGTTTCTGGGACGAAATGGCTCGCCCGCCACGCCCGTCGCGTTGAAAATGAGACGGCTCTCTGATAAAACCGGGGCTGGTTATGATCCCTGTGCCGCTCTGCAATCAGCGACAACGTTAATCTACGGTGATCAGCGAACCTTCATTGGCGTGCTGGGTGCGGCAGAAAATGCGTCCACCGCAGAAGCATTGATCGCCACGTTTCTGGATGAAACGCGGGTCTGCCAGGAACTCGACAATGTGCATCAATACTGGCATCGCATTCTCGACAAAGTCCAGGTGGAAACGCCGGATCCCACGGTGGATTTACTGGTAAATGGCTGGTTGAGCTACCAGACATTAGCCTGTCGCATCATGGCTCGTAGCGGTTACTACCAGTCAGGGGGCGCCTGGGGCTTTCGTGATCAGCTCCAGGATACCATGGCGCTGGCGTATACCGTCCCGGAACGCTTACGCCAGCAACTGGTATTGTGTGCCTCACGGCAATTTCCTGAAGGGGATGTGCAGCACTGGTGGCATCCGCCGTTAGGTAATGGCGTACGGACACAATGTTCTGACGATTTCCTGTGGTTGCCACTGGCGCTGTGCCACTATGTTTCGGTAACGGATGACGTGAGCGTGCTGGAAGACTCGGCATGTTACCTTGAGGGGCGACCCTTAATGCCGGAAGAAGAATCTTCTTATACCCAACCCGCGCGCAGTGATCTCAGGGAAACCCTCTGGCAACATGGCGTGCGAGCCATTAAGCATGGGCTGCGCTTAGGTGAACATGGGTTGCCGCTAATGGGCTCTGGTGACTGGAACGACGGGATGAACACGGTCGGTCTGGCCGGCAAAGGAGAAAGTGTCTGGCTCGGATTCTTCTTGTATACCGTGTTGCAGCGCTATGCGGCCCTGGCGCAACGGTTTGGTGATGACGCGGTACAACATCTTTGTCAGGACGAAGCTGAAAAGCTCAAACAGAATCTGCATGATCATGGCTGGGATGGCGCGTGGTATTTGCGAGGATATTTTGACAGTGGCGAAACGTTGGGCTCACACCTGAATGTCGAATGCCGTATCGATGCGATTGCGCAAAGCTGGTCGGTTTTGTCCGGTGCCGGGGATCCTCAGCGTTCTCAGAGCGCGATGCAGGCACTGGATGATAATTTGGTCGATCAACCTAATGGTCTGATCAAACTGTTGACGCCGCCTTTCGACGGTCACGGACCTAATCCGGGCTACATTCGCGGCTATTTACCGGGCGTACGGGAAAACGGCGGGCAATATACCCACGGCGCCATCTGGGCAATTATGGCTTTCGCCCGGATGGGCAATAAACAGCATGCCTGGGATCTGTTCCGGTTGATCAACCCGATTAATCACAGCCGCACCTATGACGCGGTGCAACGCTATAAAGTGGAACCGTACGTGATGTCTGCGGACATTTATGCCAATCCTCCTCATAATGGCCGCGGGGGCTGGAGCTGGTATACCGGTTCTGCGGGCTGGACCTGGCGTTTGCTGGTTGAATCGCTGATTGGCCTGACCCGCAAGGGCAATACCCTGCAACTGGAACCCTTCCTGCCTGAGGGCTGGCCGCAACTCATCCTGCGCTATCAACATGGCGGCAGTGAATATAAAATTAGGGTGATACGCGGTAAGAAGGATGAACACAGCATACATCTGGATGGTGTGTTATTGCCCGATGGCATCATCCCCTTAAGCGACGATGGTCTGGCGCATCAGGTGACGGCCCTGACGCCATGACCTGGTAAGGGAATCGCGCAAGATAAACTGATACGCCGGGAGGCGTAACCAGACAATGGCCGTTGACTGGGCCATTGTCTGCGCAGGTTATTCGTCGACGTCTCTTTCCAGCAAAGGCGGAATGGTGGGCACTTCCGGCGCAGTATCAATGTCTTTCTGGGTAATGCGAAAGGCTGCCGGGTAATGCTCACGGCTGGTGCGGCGCAGGGGTTCAGTGGATCGCCAGGTATATAAACAATGCTGGCACTGATAAACGATCCAAACATTGGCAACGGGCGATGTGGCCATTACGGTAATATTTTCATCGGCACAGCGTGGGCAAATCATAGTTATTCCTCCGGTGAGTCAGTTTATCGAGCGGCCAGCATCTGCGTCAGTTTTTCCACCCATGCTTTGGTTTCCGGTAAGTCTTTTACCGGCTGGCCATAATGTCCGCGGTTATCCGGGGTGACAGGCGTGGTAGCATCAATAATCAGTTTGTCGGTGATCCCTGAAGGGGAAGAACCGGGATCGAGCTCAACCACCGACATATTCGGCAATTGTACTAAATCGCCGGCTGGATTCACTTTCGCTGACAGCGCCCACATCACCTGCGGTAAATTGAACGGATCGACATCCTCATCCACCATAATGACCATTTTGACATACCCCAAACCATGAGGCGTGGTCATGGCACGTAAACCGACCGCACGGGCAAAACCGCCGTAACGTTTTTTGGTGGAGATAATGGCGAGCAAACCGTGCGTATACATCGCGTTTACTGCCTGAACTTCCGGGAACTCGGCCTTTAATTGCTGATAAAGCGGCACGCAGGTTGCTGGCCCAATCAGATAATCGACCTCTGTCCATGGCATGCCGAGGTACAGGGATTCAAAAATCGGCTGATTGCGGTAATACACTTTATCGATACGCACTACCGTCATATTGCGACCGCCAGAATAATGGCCGGTAAACTCGCCGAACGGCCCTTCAATTTCGCGTTTACGGCCTTCAATCACCCCTTCCATGATCACTTCGGAACCCCATGGCACATCAAAACCGGTCAGCGGGGCGGTGGCGATGGGATAGGGCGATCCGCGCAACGCACCTGCCATTTCATATTCTGACTGATCATATTTCAGCGGCGTGGCGCCCATTAGCGTGATAATCGGGTCATTACCTAATGAAATCACAATCGGCAAATCTTCGCCGCGTTCTTCCGCCTTATGCAGATGCAACGCAATGTCATGCACCGGAACCGGTTGCAGGCCGAGTTTGCGCCTGCCTTTCACTTCCATACGATAGATGCCGACATTCTGTTTGCCAAAGTTGTCGGGATCAGTCGGATCGCGTGACACCACGCAGGCTTTATCAAGATAGAAACCGCCATCGCCATCATTCAGACGAAACAGGGGCAGCAGATCGAACAGGTTGATTGCTTCGCCCTCGACGGTATTTTCTGCCCACACCGGCTTCTCCCGGCGCTCTGGTGTGACCGGGAATGTCTCCCAGCGGCGAATAAATTCGTTAACCTGTTCTTTAACTGTTGTGGTCAGCGGCAGGCCGAGAGCAATGGCGTGATTTTGCCATGACCCCAAAGTATTGAGCGCTATGCGGGCATCGGTAAAACCGGCGATATTATCAAACCACAACGCGGGCGCGCCTTCGCCAATCCGGCCGGCGGCATTAGCGGCGGCGGCTAAATCCGGCTCGGCGTTGACTTGCTCGTTAATTTTCAGTAATTGTCCGCACTGGTCCAGCGCGTGCAAATAACTCCGTAGATCATCAAAAGCCATGATTACTCTCCAGGAATAGGTCGCTTTACAAAAATTTACGCTGGTATTACCGGCTTGCGGCCCGGGCAGCGTCTGATTTTTTTGTCGTTAATATCGGATTGATCGCCGACACGGGTGACACGATGATCGCTGACATCATCAAGGCATGGGATGTTAATCATCAGCGGGCAATGAAAGGGCTGGTGGCGTTGAACATTCCAACTATGCCGGTCACAAAACATCGAGTTAGATAACGTTCGTATACGAACGTTATCTAACTTAACGCCGATAATGAGGGACGGCAAGTGTATTTTTTCGCTCTGGCGAAACACCCGAGTCCAACGATTCTCTACCCAATCGATTTACTGTTGCGGTAAGGTGTTGCTGGTAAACTGTTTTGTGCCCTGGGGGCGGTTATTGCCATGAACATCGAACATCAAGCTTTTCACCTGATGCGCCGCATTTTTCAGCAACATACCTCACGCTGGCAGCAATTGTTGCCGGACCTTACCAAACCGCAATATGCTGTGCTATGCGCCATTGCTGACCATCCGGGTATTGAGCAAGTTCAGTTAATGGCGGCGGCGGTGAGCACGCGGGCGACGCTGGCGGAATTGTTGGCACGGCTCGAAAAACGGGGCTTGTTGCGCAGGGTTCAGGATACAACGGACAAACGGCGGCGCTTTATCTGGTTAACGGAGCAGGGCAAAGCGATGCTCAATATTTCACAACCGCAGGCTTATGAAGCAGATAGTGAGTTTCTCAATCGTCTGTCGTTGCAGGATCAACAGCAATTGATCCGTTTACTGGCGCAGATGATGGCGCATCACTAGCCGAACCGCGTGTTGGCTGATTACCGGCAATCGATCAATATGTTGAGGCTAAAGCTGGCATCGGCGCCGCTGCCGGCTTACCCGTATGTCGTTTTCTTATGAAACTGCATATGCAACCTGGCGCACAAACCGCCCTGGCGATGTCGCAACAGGGACGTAAACTGAGAAACTCACACGCTCGATTCGCATGAACGCGTTTATCTGCGACTGATTAACCTGGCTATGTCGGCTGGCGGCTGGCCCGACGGTATTTTTGTTCCCCCCCCAGAGCATGACTGGATACGATATGAACAGTATAAAAACAGTATTTATCACAGGAATAGCCGGATTTATTGGGGCTGTCTGGCCGTCAAATTACGTGACAGAAATTATACCGTATCAGGATTGGGCCAGCGCGACAGTGATGAGGCGGCGGTGCGAGCTGTTGGGATGATACCGGTGCGCATTCGTCTTGATCCAGATCAGGCGCCGGTTGGTGAGTTGCGGGCCGGGATGTTGGTTCGTCCCAGCATTGATATCACTCACAACCGCCCTGGCGAAACAGGCGCAGACGGGAGCCATGTATCGTTGTAACGGGCACCGTGATCGTCGCCACCGTCCTGTGCAGCGCGGGCGACAGTTTAATCGCACACCATCATGCCCGCCATCTGCGGGTTGCAACCGGCATCACGCTGACAGAGGTCATTATGCAAGGTGACCTGATCATTTTTTTACCCAGCAGGATTGTCTCTATGAAAATATGCCGCTGGCGCAATGGTTGCTGAATGAGTCCCGGCGCCGGGGTGTGCGTGGCGCGACGCTGAACGGCTCCATTGAAGGGGTGGGGCGCGATGGAAAAACGCATACCATCAACATGTTTGATCTTTCCGAGCACCCGGTTCAGGTCGCGCTGGTGGTTAATGAGGAAGAAGCCCGGGGTTTCTTCGCGCATCTCGCACAGCAAAAGGTACAGATTTTTTATATGAAGACCCCGGTGGAATTCGGTACTTCTGGCGATGCGGCGGGTGGCGCCGCATCGCCCGTGTCGGTGATCCGTTGCGGCGCCTGATGGCTGGCAACCCGCTGTCTGGTTCAGCGGTCAGCGCACAGAAGCGTGGAGGATCTTTTTAATCGCAAAGCTGTTGGTTATCGGCGGTGCTTTACCGTGACCCGTTTTCCCGGCGATCCGTGCCGGGGATGGCGCTGACCAGTTTTTGCGTGTAAGGATGTTGTGGTGCGAGGAAGACTTGCTGCGGCGTGCCTTTTTCGACGATTTCACCCTGATAGAGCACAGCGATTTGATCGCAAATCTGGCTTGCCACCCGTAAATCGTGCGTAATGAACATGATGGCGACATGGGTTTCTTGCTGCACCTCGTTCAGCAGTTGCAGTACCTGTGCCTGTATTGACACATCAAGCGCGGAGACGGATTCATCAGCAACCAACAACACCGGGTCAAACATCAGGGCGCGCGCAATACCGATGCGCTGGCGCTGACCACCGGAAAATTCGTGAGGGTAGCGGCCACAGGCGCTCTCATCCAGCCCAACCAGCGCCAACAAGCGCCGCGCTTTTTGACCTATTTCCTTGCGGCTCATTCCACCGTGGGTCAGCGGCCCAACCGACAAAAGGGTGCCGATGTCCTGGCGTGGGTTGAGCGAGGCGAAGGGATCCTGAAAAATCATCTGGATCCAGCGACGTAACGGGTGAAACTCGGCTTCAGAAAGGGGGACGATATCACGTCCGTCAAAGATAATTTCCCCGGAATCCGCTGACAGCAATTTCACCAGAATTCGCCCGAGGGACGATTTTCCGGAACCGGATTCACCGACAATTCCGAGAGTCTGACCTTTATGGATGGTAAAACTAATATTATTCAACGCATTGACCTGGCGCCCGCGGGCAAACCAGCCACCCGGCTGACGATAGGTTTTGCGCAAATTGTTGACTTGCAATACCACCGGGCCGGTGTTTTTGTCCGCTCGCGGCTGGCTCGCCATGCGTGGAACGGCGGCAATCAACTGCCGGGTATAGGGGTGCGTCGGTTGGGACAGAATTTGCCGCATCGCGCCGGTCTCAACCATCCGCCCTTTTTGCATCACCAACACCCGATCGGCAATCTCTTCCACCACGCCGAAATCATGGGTGATAAACATCACGCTCATCTTTTTGCGTCGCTGAATAGTGCGGATCAAGCGTAAAATTTGGGCCTGAGTGGTGACATCCAGCGCGGTGGTGGGCTCGTCGGCAATCAGCACATCCGGATCGAGCGCCAGCGCCATGGCAATCATTACCCGTTGCCGTTGGCCGCCCGATAAATTAAAGGGATATTGATGTTGCAGTGTGCTCGGGTCCGGCAGGTCTACTTCGTTCAGCAGAGAAAGCACCTTTTCCTGACGCGATGTTGCATTGCCAACCTGATGCGCGGCCATCACTTCGGCAATTTGTTGCCCAATGGTCATAATGGGGTTAAGCGCCGATAACGGATCCTGAAACACGATTGAAATACAACGTCCCTGAATGTGTCGCAGAGATTGTGCTGATTCACGCAGCAAATCTTTACCCAGCAGGCATATTTCACCTTTTGTCACCGTCAGTGCCGCAGGTAACAGCCCCATCGCCGCATGCGCCGTTACCGATTTACCCGAACCGGATTCGCCAATAATACAAAGGATTTCACCCACATACAGCGCAAAGGTGATATTTTCCACGGCATATTGACGATCCATGCCGCCGGGTAAGGTGATGGTTAAATCACGAACGGATAAAATAATTTCAGGGGCGGTGGTGTCATTGTTCGTCATTTACCGAGACCTTTTTCGCCAGTTGCCGGATAAAAAGAAATCATCTGGACGCAATAGATGCCGTATTGCACAAAAGCGGCAATATCCGCAGCGCCTGCGCAGGCGCGTTTCTGCAACATGCACAATGGAGCGTATAGACCGGCGGCAAGAAGATAAAATAGCTTTTTATTATGAAACGCGGTGTGGTTTTCACCGAACAAAGGCAGAACTGTGGCGCTATACAGACGATTTCACTGTCATCATCAGCTGACGCTAATCCGGTTTTGTGATACCGCCCTGACGCAGGAAGCAGCCATGGCGCCAGGCGAATAAGAAAAAGCTATCATAAAACTGGTTGTAATCGTCCACTAACTTACCAATAATAATTTAATAACAATGGTTACGATATTATGCATCATGAAGCCAATAAATGACATTTTTCGTGCGGGCATAATGGCTAACCAGGAAAATCAGCCTGAACAGCTGGGCGCCGTGCCGTTGGATCTCGGTGTGTTAGGGCAACTGCTCAGTTTCTATATTCGCACTATCAATATTGCTGTATCGCGTGACCTTGATAACAAACTGGCTGGGCTTGAAGTCGCGAAGGGAACCGGGAAAATCAGTACATTACTGATTGTCGCGCGTTGTCCAGGCATTCGGCCTTCTGTCATCGCGGATGTCATTATGCGCGATCGTTCCGCCATGGGGCGTTTACTGACGCAAATGGAGGGGCAGGGATTATTACAGCGCCAAATCTCCCTTGATGATGGCCGCTCGCAAGCGCTCTATTTAACGCCATACGGTAAGATGCTGGCGGAAAACGTGACCCGGCTGGTGGCCGAGCAGGAAGATGATTTTTTTCACTCAGTTTCTGCGGATGAAAAGAACGTTATTATTACCGTGTTCAAACGAATACTGGATAAAAAAGCATAAACAATCAGGCGATTAACCTGTTATTGGCAAAGAAAACACAAAGATATTGATCACGTTGTCATGGAGCGCGCATGAATGGTCTGCGGGCAATAAAAGGTTATCACCGATGCGTGAATTTCCATGCGGTGGCCGGTGAGTGAGCGGGAAAATATCGACAAGCATCGCGTCAGCGATACACAACTCAAACGCGCACCGATACGGGGCGTAACAGTTCATCATTAATCTAAGTGAGAGCGGATCTATGCCTGGTCCTTTTGTGGTTCCTGTTCAGGGCGATATAGCGTTGCCCAAAAAAGCCGATGTGGTGGTGATTGGCGGCGGCATCATCGGTACCGCGACGGCGCTGGAACTTGCTGAGCAGAAGGTGAGTGTGGCGCTGTGTGAAAAGGGCGGCATGGGACATGAGCAATCCAGCCGTAACTGGGGATGGGTGCGCCTGTCGCGCCGGGACCCACGGGAAATCCCATTGATGGCGGCGTCACTGGCGCTCTGGCAGAACCTGGATCAGCGTGTGGCGGCGGATACCGGCTATCAGCGTGCGGGTATCGTTTTTACCTGCCGAACCGAACAGGAAGTGGCTAAAAATCAGCAATGGTGTCAGCACCTTCATGATTATCCCATGACCTCGCGCATGCTTGACGCGCAACAGTTTAAGCAGATGTTCCCCGACACCACGGTAAACATGGCGGGGGCGCTTTATGCGCCGGAAGATGGTCGGGCCGAGCCGCAAAAAGTGGTGCCGGCGCTGGCCGAAGCCGCCCGGCGCCAGGGCGCGGCGATATTGACCGAGTGCGCGGTGCGCGGCATTGAAACCAGTGCGGGACGGGTGTCTGCGGTGGTGACTGAACGGGGTGTGATCCCTTGCCAGAGCGTGGTTCTGGCTGGCGGTGCATGGTCGGAGTTGTTTGCCGCCCGCATGGGATTACGGTTACCGCAGTTAAAAGTGGTTAATACCGTGCTACGCACCGGGCCGCTTGCCGGAGGGCCGGAACAGGCGATGTGGTATGACGGCTTCGCACTACGCAAGCGCCAGGACGGTGGTTATACCATCGCGTCGGGAAGCGAAAACAAGGTAGATATTGTCCCCGACTCGTTCCGTTATGGCCGTGATTTTCTGCCGGCGTTGCGCAGTGAATGGCGCGCATTGCGTTTCCGTCTGGGCTGGCGTTTTTGGGATGAAGCACGTCTGAGTCGATCATGGGCCATGGATGAAGCCAGTCCATTTGAATACTGTCGGGTATTGGATCCTGTTCCATCGCTGGCGATGTCGCGTCAGGCGATGCAACAACTGCAACAGCATTTCCCGCTGTTCAACCAGGCGCAAGTTTTGCAGCGTTGGGCAGGCTGTATTGACGTGCTGCCGGATGCGGTGCCGGTTATTTCCGCTGTGGATGCGGTGCCCGGTTTCTTTATCGCGACGGGTTTCTCCGGTCATGGTTTTGGTATCGGACCGGCGGCGGGTCGGCTGATGGCGGATCTGGTGCTGGGCCGCGCACCAATTGTTGATCCTGCCGCATTTCGTTTTTCACGCTTCTCCGATGGTTCAAAAATCGACATTATCAGTGGCGTGTAATGATCAGTTCGTACCTTCAGCATCTGTCCTACCCGCCGTAACGTCGTTATGTAGACCTTAACCTGAGGAATTATGATGGACGATAAGTTTACTGACATGCTGCCCCAACTGTCTCGCCGCAAAACGCTGATTTACCTCGCTGCTTCCGCTGCTGTGCTGGCTATGCCCAACGGGCCTGGTCTCAGGGGCGCGCTGGCAGCCCCCCCCGCACAGCGCAAAGGGCAAATGATTATCGCCTTCTCTCAGGAACCCACGGTGTTTAATCCGCATTTACCGCATATCGAGGTGGATGAAGGGCTGCACTTCAGTATTTTCGATCCACTGTTTGCCATTGATCCGCACGGTAATTTTACACCGGCGCTGGCGCTGGCGGTGCCGACGGTGGAAAACGGCGGTATTTCCGCGGATGGGCTGCACTTTCGTATTAAATTGCGTGATAACGTCAAATGGCATGATGGTCACCCCTTCACCGCCAGCGACGTTAAATTCACCCTCGAATTGTTAGTGGATGCCAATTTTCGCAGTTGGCGCAAAACCGGCCATGAACTGGTGCGCGATATCCAGGTAGTGTCACCCACGGAAATCACCTGGCGGATGGAAAAACCCTTTGCCCCTTATGTGTCTATTTTGTCGTCAACCTTTATTGTCCCGGCACATCTGCTCGCCGCGGCGGCGGACAAAAACACCGCGCCGTTCAACCAGGCGCCAGTAGGGACCGGGCCGTTTAAATGGCGCCAGCGGGTAGCCGGCGACCATATCGAACTGGAAGCGAATGAACACTATTTCAATGCCGGGCCGTACCTCGAAAGGATTATTTATAAATACATTCCTGATCTGAATGTGATGTATACCCAGTTCGCTTCCGGCGATATCGATGTTGTCGGTTTGCAGTGGATTTCGGCCGACCATTATGATGAGGCAAAAAAACTTGCGGGCAAAGTCGTGGCGGTGGCCTCCAGCGCCACGGTCGAGAATTTCGCTTTTAATCTGGCTAAACCGGTATTTCAGGAGTTAGCTGTCAGGCAGGCGATTTACCACGCCATTGATAAACAGACCATCATTGATTCACTTTACTATGGTTTGCCCACGCCGACAGAAACCTATATGCCAGTGCAATCCTATTACTATCATGCCGCATTGCCGCAACATGAATTTAGCCCGGACAAAGCGAAACAGCTCCTTGATCAGGCGGGCTGGCAACCCGGTTCGGACGGGATCCGCCAGAAAAATGGCGTGCGCTTATCATTTACCAACTCCACCACGGCCGGTAATCACCTGCGTGAGCAAATGCAACAGTTCCTGCAACAAACCTTCCTTGATGTCGGTATTGAAATGAAGATTGCAAACCTGCCGCCCGCCGTTATGTGGGGCGAATTCTGGATGATGTCTAAATTTGATTCCTCCATCGTGGGTCTCGATTTCCTGACCGGCTCCGATCCCGATACCTCCGACTATATGAGTTCAACGGCCATTCCGGCCAAAGGCGGGGCAGGCCAGAACACGTTTCAGTATCAGAACCCCGAGGTTGATCGTTTACTGCAAGCAGGTAGCAAGACCTTCGTGCCTGAACAACGGAAGGCGCTGTACCTGAAAATACAGGAAATCGTACGTCAGGATTTACCTTTTCTGCCCTTGTTCCCGTTTGCCAATGTGGTCGGGCATAAACAAGGTGCTGAAAATATTATCCCAAACAGTAATGTCCGCATTGATAGCTGGAATGTCGCGACATGGTATTGGGATTAATGCCCGCCTGATACGCCAGCCGTGGCGACATTCAACACCGTGTTTGTGGGAAAGTAGCCGGGGGCGTCGGACGCGCTTCGCGCCGCCGGTGGGATAGGGCAGACGACGGAGGGGGTTATCATGCTGAACATTCTGATCCAGCGATTGTGGCAAAGTCTGGTGCTGTTGTTACTGGTCTCACTGATTGGTTTTTTCGCTCTCAATCTCGCGCCGGGCGGCCCGTTATCGCAATTTTCGCTGACGCCGGGTATGAGCCAGCAAGCGCTCGATCGGATCGCCGGGCAGATGGGGTTGAATCGTCCTTTACCGGTGCAGTATGTCGACTGGTTAGGGCATTTACTGCGCGGAGACTGGGGGCGATCATACCGCGACGGGCAGCCGGTATTGTCGATTATTATCGCGCATCTGCCCGCTACGCTGCTGTTAATGGTGACCTCGACACTGTTATCGATGGCTATCGGTGTCTGGGTCGGTATCCGTAGTGCGGTACGTCGCGGCCAGCTATTTGATCATATCGCCACCATCGCCTCAATGATTGCCCTTTCCATTCCTACGTTTTGGTTTGGCTTAGTCGCCATTTATTGTTTCGCGCTGAAGCTACAGTGGTTCCCGGCCGGTAATATGTACACCGTGGGTGACGGATCGATAAAGGATGTGGCATGGCATTTAGTGTTGCCGGTGCTGGTGTTGACGTTTGTCGATGTGGCTATCTGGAGTCGTTATATGCGCAGCGCGACCCTTGAAGTGATCAACCAGGATTTCATTAAAACCGCCCGGGCAAAAGGACTGGCACCGCGACGCGTACTGTTAAAGCACGTGGTGGGCAATGCTTTGTTACCGATGATAACCCTTGCCGGCATGCAGTTACCCACCTTGCTGGGCGGCGCACTGGTCGCGGAAACAGTGTTCACCTGGCCCGGCATGGGGCGGTTATTTCTTGATAGCCTGGGCTATAGCGATTATCCGGTAGTGATGGGGTTATTGATGTTCTCCGCGCTGTTGGTGTTGCTCGGTAACCTGCTGGCAGATCTGCTGACTGCGGCTGTCGATCCACGTATTCGACGCTAAGGAGGCGTTTATGGCGACTGTGACAATAAGCGAGACCCCGGCGGTACATTATGGATGGCGCTGGCGCACCTTACGCCGTTTTCTGCGCCACCGGCTGGCCTGCGCCGGGTTGGTGGTGATCCTGCTGATGGCGCTGGCCTGCGTCTGTGGCCCCTGGTTGTTGCCGTTTGATGACTTGCATATTGATTTGCGCCATCGTTTCGCGCCGCCGTTGACGGGCGGCCATTGGCTGGGTAGCGATCCATTAGGGCGCGATACGCTGGCGCGGTTGTTAATGGCCGGACGCATTTCGTTACTGGTTGGTTTCTTTGCTATGTTACTCAGTATGTTGGTGGGGGCCACCATTGGCATTGTTGCCGGTTATTACGCGGGGCGCATTGGCGCTGTATTGATGCGTATTGTCGATGCTTTTCTCGCTTTTCCCAGCGTATTCCTGTTGCTGGCGCTGGCGGCCTTTATTAAACCCAGCCCGCTCATGATTACCGTGATCATCGCGGTGACCAGTTGGATGGAAGTGGCGCGGATTGTGGAAAGCGAAGTGCGTTCGCTACGCGAACGTGAGTTTATCCTCGCGGCCAAAATGTTGGGTTTGTCGGGACGCTGGATAATGTTTCGCGAACTGCTGCCCAATGTTATGGGGCCCATTATTGTGGCCGCCACCTTGACGGTGGCACGCGCGATTCTGCTTGAAGCTTATATCAGCTTTCTTGGCTACGGTATTCAGCCGCCGTTACCGAGTTGGGGTAATATGTTAAATGGCGCACAGCAATACCTGATGCGTGCTCCATGGCTGGCGCTGGCGCCGGGACTGGCGATTACCCTGGCGGTAAGCTGTTTTAACTTTATTGGCGACGGCTTACGCGATGCACTGGATGCGCGTAACCAACGATGATTTGCTACTGGCGCGCTGTTCGGCCATAAACTGTGTACACTTTCAACGAGAAGGGGAGAGCGAATGTCGATGTCAGCAAGGCGTGTGGTGTTAATTAGCGGCGCCAGCCGGGGAATCGGCGCGGCGATTGCCGCAGAGCTTCTGGCTAACGGCTGGTGTGTCAGCCTCGGGTGTCGTGCACCAGAAAAAATGCCCGCGCCGGACAGTGAGTATCAGTTGAACTGTCAGTATGATGCGCTGGACCCGGCCAGTGATGAACGCTGGATTGATCGTACGCTGGCGACGTTTGGCCGCATCGATGCCGTGGTACATAACGCCGGAATTATGCTGCCGCGTTCGATCCTCGAGGCCAGCGATGATGATTTTGATCACACCTTCGGGGTGAATGTTAAAGCGCCAATGCGACTGAGCCGTAAACTCTGGCCGTATCTTAAGGCCAGTGGCTCAGGACGCGTCGTGATGCTGGTTTCCCTTTCCGGAAAACGCGTCCGTTCGGCGCAGTCGACGCTCTATTCCATGAGCAAGTTTGCCGCGCTGGCGCTGGCGCACGGTTTACGCCGCCTTGGCGATGAACATGGCATTCGCTGCACAGCGATTTGCCCGAGTTATGTCGCGACCGATATGGGCACCGCGCTGACGACGCTGGCCGCGGAAAAAATGACCCAACCTGAGGATATTGCCCTGCTGGTGCGCACGGTATTAATGCTGCCCAACCGCGCCAGCATTGCTGAAATCCCGGTGAACTGGACGGTGGAAGACAGTTTCTGACAAGGGGAAAACCGCACGGCATCCCCTGAAATGTGCTGCTTGTGGGGTTACACCTGCAATTGGGTCAATACGCTGAGTGCTTCGGCGCGAAAATGGGCCAGCAAATCGTTGCGCCGATCACGCGGTCGGCTAAGCGGCACAGTGAACTCGCGCACTATCTGCCCCGGCCTGCCGCCTAAAATCACCACCCGATCGCTCAGGTAAAATGCTTCATCAAGATCGTGAGTCACTAACAATAGCGCTATTTGATATTGCCGTGACAGTTTAGCCACCAGATCTTGCAAATGCATGCGCGTAAAGGCATCCACGGCACTGAATGGTTCATCCATCAGCAAGATTTGTGGTTTGCTGTACAATCCACGAGCGATGGCCACCCGTTGCGCCTGTCCGCCAGACAGTTTTTTGGGCAAGCTGTTTTGCAGGCCCGCCAGACCGACATCGGCGATCAGTTGTGCAATCCAGGCTTTATCCGCCCGGCCATCTTTGAAGCCAATGTTTTCCTCAACCGTTAACCATGGCATCAGGCGCGGTTCCTGAAAAACAACCCCAACCGGGTTGCGACCATCGTTTGCCTCCGGGCCTGGTACTTCAACCGTGCCGTGAAAGGCGTTATCCAGTCCGGCGGCAATCCGCAGCAAAGTACTTTTACCGCAGCCGCTGGTGCCGATCAGGCTCACCAGTTCACCCGCATGTAACGTAATATCCACGCCATTTAACACCGTATGCTGGTCGTAGCGCTTCTTAATATTTTTCAGTGCCAGTAACGCGGTCATGTTGGTTTATTCCTCACCGCTGAAACCGTCACGCCACGTGAGCGCGCTATGCTCAAGCGACTTAAGCAGCGTGTCGGTAATTTTTCCCATGATGGCAAGGGTAATGATTGCCACCAACACCAAATCCGGTCGTGACGTTTCCCGCCCATCGGTCAGCAGGTAACCGATTCCCTGTGTCGCAGCCAGCAATTCCGCCGCCACCACACACAGCCAGGCCATTGATAACCCGTTACGCAGGCCAGTAAAAACAGCCGGTTGGGCGGCAGGAATAATAATTTTTCGGATCAGCCGGGTCCTGGAAAAACCATATAAAGTGCCGACTTCCACCAGCTTGCGGTCGACATCACGAATTCCGGCCACCAGACTCAGGTACATAGGAAAGAAAGAGCCGATGGCGATTAAGGTAATTTTGGCGCTTTCATCAATGCCGAGCCAAATCAGCAACAGCGGCACCCAGGCCAGGCCGGGTACGGCGCGCAATGCCTGAAAGGTGGGATCGAGGTAGGCTTCGACGCGCTGGCTTAAACCGACCAGCGAACCCAGGATTAACGCCAGCGTGGCGCCGGCGGCAAATCCGGCAGCGACCCGCAACAGGCTGACCAGAATATGTTGCCACAATGGACCGTGGGCTAATTCGACAAAACTCAGCGCGATTTCGCTGGGTGGCGGAAACACATAGGCCGGGATCCAGCCGATGCGTACAATACTTTCCAGCACTAACAGCAGAAACACCGGTAGCACCAATCCGCGCAATTTTTTTAGATGGCGCCATGAATTATGTGGGCTGACGCGGTCCTTAGCGGCCGGCCCGGAAGAGGAACGGGTGATATCGCTGGCCATGCTATTTCGCCTCGACGATGGGTTTTGCCAGGGTAGCATCCACCAGTGTGTTCAGTGCGGCTTCTGTATCAACCCCCCGACGTACAATATTGTCGGCCTGCAACAGTGGAATAACCGGCTTGATGGCGTTCAAATGTTCTTCTCCGGGCAGCGGCCGGGTCAAATCATAGCGGCTGAGTTGCAGCGCAATGACATTTTCCGGCAACTGCGTTTCCTGTGAAATCAATTTCACCGCTTGTTGGGGATGGGCAATAATCCAGCGCCGGGCGCGATCATAAGCCTGAATCACGGTCGATACCGCATCCGGATGCCCGGCGAGAAATTTCTCCGAGGTATTTAAAAAGGCGGAGACGCCAAATGCCTTATTTTCATACACTATTTTGTCACCCGCCAATTGAGCGGCCGCCATATGCGGATCAAGGCCCGCCCAGGCATCCACCCGTCCCTGATCGAGAGCGCTGCGTCCCTCAGGGTGTTGCAGATGGACAATACTGACCTCGCTGGGGGCGATATGGCTGGCATTGAGCGCCCGTAATAAAAAGAAGTACGGATCGGTTCCTTTCGTGGCCGCAATTTTTTTACCTTTCAGATCCTGTATGGAGGTGAATGGCGAGTCTTTTTGCACCAGGATATTGCTGGGTACTGACCACAAATAGCTGTACACCGCTTTAACCGGCTGACCATTCGCGCGACTGACAAAGGCTGAAATGCTGGAAGTCAGGGCAAAATCGGTTGAGCCACTATTGAGAAATTCCAGGGAATTATTCGAGCCACGGGATAAAACCCATTTTACCGCGGTATGTTGCTGGCTGAAACTATCTTCCAGCCAGTGATTCTTTTTCACCACCAGGCTTTCCGGTGCGTAATAGGCAAAGTCGAGGCGAATCTCCTTAAGCGTATCAGCACTTGCCGGGAGTGCGATAAAGGTACTTATCCACACGACACAGGCCATTAAACGTGCGGCAGGTTTTAATCTCATTTCGGTCTCCTGGATCCAATGAAATAAATACAAAAAAGCCCGTACAGGCATATTGCGGGATTATCAATAAATTGATGTCTGGCGTCGTACAATAAGCGGGCGGGAAATCCGACTCAGCGGATTTTAATGAAATGTTATAAATTATAATCTGTTATGGCAAAGAAATATTAATGCATTGTATTGCCTGAATTGTGTTAAAGGCCAGCACGCTGGCGCATGATCTCTCCGGTATGGTTTGGCGGTTAGCCAACGCGGGAAAGCCAGTTTTTTTGGCCGACTCCCGGCATTTTTTGTCTGCTTAGCCATGCGTGACCACGGGCAGACAGGCGGCGGCGACCCTGTTGTACAAGCATATCTATTTAACGAAGTTGCTACATCCTTACCTGAAATCGGCATGAGCGATTGAATAACCTTATGCTAATTTGATCCTCCTTTCGCTATTCGCACATTATCGGGTCAAGGATGTAATAATAAAGATGATAGCCAGAAATTATTTAACAACGAAAGCAAATAAACAACCGCATCGGATATTATTAAACCTGTTCGCGGTTGCGGCCATTATGTTCACTTTACCTGCGGGGGCGGAACAACAAGATAATGACGTGCCGTCATTACAAGGTAAACGCATCGGTATTACGGTTGCCGGAACGGATCATTATTGGGACCTGAAAGCCTATCAGGGACAAATCGACGAGGTAAAACGTCTGGGCGGCACGCCGATTGCACTGGATGGCGGTCGTAAAGAAGCTCAGCAAATTGCACAAATTCAGACGCTTATTTCGCAGAAGCCGGATGCCATTATTGAAACGCTGGGTACTGCATCGGTACTGGAACCGTGGCTTAAAAAAATTCGTGCCGCCAATATTCCGTTATTTACCATTGATACCGCCAGCCCATCAAGTATTAACGTAACAACGTCGGATAACTTTTATATTGGCGAACAATTAGCACTGAAACTGGTCAATGATTTACACGGAGAGGGCAATATTCTGGTATTTAACGGCTTCTATGGCGTGCCGGTGGTCGCTATGCGTTATGACCAGTTACGCGCGGTACTGAAATGGTATCCCAAAATTAACATTATTCAGCCTGAATTACGTGATGTGATTCCGAATACGGTGCAGGATGCCTATGCGCAGATCAGCCAGTTATTAAATAAATATCCGAAAGGATCGGTGCAGGCGATTTGGGCGGCGTGGGATGTGCCGCAAATTGGCGCGACGCAAGCTATTGACGCCGCTGGTCGCAGTGACATCAAAACCTACGCGGTCGATGGTAGCCCGGATGTGGTCTCTCTGGTGAAAGATCCGAAATCCAGCGCCGCAGCGGTGATGGCGCAGCAACCTTATCTGATCGGTAAAACGGCGGTACAGAATGCTGCCCGCTATCTTGCCGGTGACCGCTCATTGCCGCCTGCCACCTATGTTCCGGCGATTCTGGTGACCAAAGAGAATGCGACCGAGGTGCAAAAAACCTTGGGTCAGAGCGATGGCAAGTAATCCCCCGTTGCTGACGTTGAGCCATATCAGCAAAACCTTTTATGGTGTTCCGGCGCTACGCGGGGTCTCTTTGTCGCTGGAGGCTGGCAGCATCCATGGTCTTATCGGCCATAATGGCGCGGGAAAATCAACGCTGATTAACATCCTCGGCGGGATTTATCCGGCGGACAGTGGCGACGTGACACTGGCGGGCACCAGAGTGACTATTGACTCACCACGGGCTGCTCAGGCACTGGGTATTGAAATTGTGCATCAGGATCGTCTTCTGGCGCCGACGCTCACGGTGGCGGAGTCATTGTTGCTGGGAGAGGAACCGCGATTTAGCGGGCTACCGCTATTGCATCGCCGTCGGATGCGGCATGAGGCGCGGCTCGCCATTCAGACTCATTTTGCGATGGAACTCGACCCGGATCGTCTGATTGCTGATCTCAGCGTGGCGGAACAACAGGTGGTGCAGATTACCCGCGCATTGCGTCGGTCGCCGCGCATCCTGGTATTCGACGAACCGACGGCGGCACTGGCGCGTCATGAGGCCACCTCGCTGTTCACCGCCGTTCAAGCGTTGCGTCAGCGTGGGTTAGCGATTTTGTATGTTTCTCATTATCTCGATGAAATCATCGAACTCTGCCAACAGGTGACGGTGCTACGTGATGGCCGTGATGTGGCCCAACACACGGTCAGCCAGGTCCACGTGCGACAACTGATTGCCGCA
Source organism: Enterobacterales bacterium (assembly GCA_015655145.1). Classification (GTDB taxonomy): domain Bacteria; phylum Pseudomonadota; class Gammaproteobacteria; order Enterobacterales; family Enterobacteriaceae; genus JAATFO01. The sequence continues at coordinate 36,587 of JAATFO010000090.1, forward strand.
ATGGTGGGTGAGATGCCGCAAGCCGGGATAAAACGCACACCGCAAGCCACTGGAAAAACGCTGTTACAGGTACAGGACTTGTCGGCGGCAGGCCGTTTTCAGTCGCTCTCTTTCAGTGCACGGGAAGGCGAGATCCTCGGTATCACCGGATTGCTCGGCTCAGGCGGTAAAGCATTATTACGGGCGCTGTTCGGCCTTGAACATGGATTGTCTGGCACCCTGAACCTGAAAGGACGTACTTTTTTACCGCGTTCACCGCGTGATGCGGTGGCGCGTGGGATAGCCTTTGTGCCGGAAGATCGGCGCGTTAATGGTATCGCCCTTGACCTCAGTGTCCGTGAGAACCTTGTTGTGACCATCCTGGACACGCTGGCGCGGCATGGCGTGATCGATAAACGCCGTGAAGTTGCGCGGGTGACGGAAAATATCGCCGCCCTGAAAATTCGCACGCCCGGTATTGAAGCGCCGGTGCGTCAGTTATCGGGAGGGAATCAGCAAAAAGTGGTACTGGCTAAATGGCTTAATACCGGTGCATCGCTCTATTTGCTGGATGAGCCGACGGTGGGCGTTGACATTGCCGCCAAGGCGGAGATTTACCGTGAGCTGGAACAACTGGCGGCAGATGGGGCATTGGTGATCATTTTTTCCACTGACCTGCCAGAGTTGCAGGCAATCACCGATCGCATTCTGGTGCTGGCGCGCGGAGAACTGGTGCGAACCCTGAATACACCCGATACCGATCATCATGAAATACTGGCCTGGGCCAGTGGAGGCAATGTCAGGCAAACAGTTGCCGGGGAAGGTGGCTCAGCCGCGGGGAGCCTGGCATGAGCGATATCGTACAACAGACGCCGCAGGCACGTCAGCCGTCAGGGCCTGACTGGCTGCGCGGCGGGGCGGCAGTGATTATTGTGGCGCTACTGGCGGTGTTCGCGTTGCTCTCGCCACTCTTTCTGACCCTCGGCAACCTTGGCAATGTGTTACAGCAAACGGCGGTTATCGGCACGCTGGCCATGGGGTTGACACTGGTGCTAATCGGCGGCGGAGCGCATTCGTTGACCGGTGGTATCGATCTTTCCATCGCGGCTAACCTTGGGCTGTGTGCCGCAGTGTTCGCCACCTTATCAGGGCAAGGATATCCGGCGGCGATGGCCGCACTGGGCGCCTTGTTGAGTGGAATGGCGCTGGGACTGATCAATGCCCTGGCGGTGGTGTGGCTGCGTATTCTACCGTTACTTGCCACGCTGACCACCATGAATATCGCCATCGGCGTGGAAATGGTGATCACTCAGAATACCTCGGTGCCAGTCACTGGCGCCTTGCCGGACCTGCTTATCGCCGCCGGACCGTGGCAGCTCTCCTGGCTTTCCTGGGGGTTTGCGCTGGTGGCATTGTTGTTCATTGGGGTGGTGCATTTTACCCGTTTTGGCCTGCGTTTGCAGGCAGTGGGTGGACATCCGCTGGCGGCACGCGCGGCGGGGCTGGCGGTTTCACGCTATATCGCCCTCAGTTATGTGTTGTGCGGACTGTGCGCGGGTCTTGCCGCGCTGGCCTCGGTGGCGCTGTTAAGCGGCAGTTCTCCGGGATCTAACGACAATCTGTTGATGGTCATTGCGGCGGCGTTACTGGGGGTGGTGTTCTCCCGGCGGCTGGTGCCCACCATCGGCGGCACGTTAATTAGCGGATTATTTCTCACGCTGATCGCCAACGGCTTTCAGTTGATCAATATATCGAGTTACTGGATTAATGGCGTTGAGGGTGCGCTGATCTTGCTGGTGGTTTCTCTCACCGCGCAATTGCGCCGCCGTCAGCAAAGGAGAAAAATCAGTGTCTGATCTCAGTCTACCGGCGATGCCGGCCAAAAAACAATCCGTTAACCTGCTGCGCGGCGTGATGATCGTGACGTTCCTCGCGCTGTTGATCTTTTTTAGCTGTTACGCGCCGGGCTTCGCCAGTGTTGCGAACATTGAAAGTGTATTGTTGAACAATGTCGCGCCGCTGGCTATCGCCGCGCTGGCGATCACCCTGGTGGCGGTGCTGGGTGCGGTGGATCTCTCTATCGGTACGGCGATCGATTTCGCCTGTCTGGTGCTGGTGACGCTGATGCTGCATCAGGTTGCGCTACCGCTGGCCATCACGGCGGCGTTACTGGCGGCGCTCGGCGTTGGCTTATTCAATGCCTTGCTGGTGGTGGTGCTTGGCGTCGAGCCGTTTCTTGCCACGCTCGGGACTCTGTTTATCGGGCAGAGTGTACAACAACTCTCCTCAAATGGCGGTCAGCCGATCTACTTGCTCAGTCAGGTTTTGCCGTCGGGGTTTTCCGCCATTGGTCATGGTAGCCTGTTCGGAATAGCCTTGCCATTGTGGTATGTGCTGTTGCTGGCACTGGCGCTGTATCTCCTGCTACAGCGCACGCGCTATGGCCGCGCCTTCAGTACGCTGGGGGTGCAGGCCAGTGTGGCGCGTTATTCGGGCTTACCGGTTGCGCGTTTGACCGCCGTCGCTTTTATTCTCAGCGCTTTGATTGCGGGCGTGGTCGGGTTGATTCTTGCCGCCAATGTTAAAGCCTGGGTGCCGTTGTCGGGAAATGCCTATTTACTCAATGCCATTGGCGCCAGTTTTATCGGTGCTACGTTTTCCACCACGCGACGACCAAATGTTCCAGGCACCTTGTTGGGCGTGATATTACTGAGCTTTGTCGCTAATGGTTTGTTGCTGATTGGCTGGAGTTTCTACTGGCAACAGGTGGCGACAGGGGTCTTGATCTTTATCGTGCTGGCGTTGGGCGGGTTGCGCGACCGGCGTTCGCGTTAATAACACCAGCAAGAGATGGGCGCGGAAAGCAATCTGTTGGTAGCCGGTGCGTCGGTAAAATAACGCTGTCAGCGTGGGGGCAATAACAGCCGCCACGCGACAATTCAGGTGATAAGGCCATCGCCTTTCAACAACATGAAGGCAATTAATGTGTAAGTTCAACCGCATATTCATCGACCGGGCGCAGGGTCTTGATCAGGTGATGAGTGAAAAGGAACTGTTCGTAGGCCTGATAACGTTTAACATCCAGTCGCGCCGGGTCACGGGCAAATAAGGGCACGCTCTTTTTCCATGCCTGTCGGTTCAGTTCATTATTGAGATCTGGATGCTGACGGGCGAAGGTTTGCCAGGTTTCTTCGGGGTGGGCAACCAGATAGTCCGTGCCTTTTTTCAGCGCGGCGAGAAACGTGTTGATTTTTGCTTGCCCCAGCGCATTGCGATTGGCGACGATAATCAGTTCGTCATACGCCGGCACACCATAGTCCTCAACATTAAACACCACCGGATGCAGGCCATGCAGTTGTAACTCCAACGCTTCAATGTTGCGATAGCCGCCAATCACCGCATCAACCTGCCCGGCCATCAACGCGCTGGTCAACTGAAAATTAACATTGATCGGTGTCACGTCGGTTGGTTTGAGGTGTTCATGTTGCAGCATTGTCGCCAGTGTGGCTTCTTCAATGCCGCTGACGGAAAACCCTATTTTTTTCCCCCTGAGGCCGGCTGGCGAGGTGATGTGTTGATCCAGTGTAATCAGGGTATTCAGCGGGGTATTAATTAAGGTGCCGACGCGTACCAGGGGTAAGCCTTGATCAGCAAAAAAATGCAGTTGCGGTTGATACGTAATGGCGAGATCCGCTTGCCCGGCGGCGACAAGTCGTGGCGGTAATGCCGGATCAGCCGGCGGGACAATCTTAACCTCGAGGCCGGCGGCTTTAAAGGCGCCGATCTGCTCAGCCACCATAATTGGCGCGTGATCCGGATTAATGTACCAGTCAAGTACCAGGGTGATTTTTTCAGCGGCACTGGCGTACAGCGTTAACAGGGCGCTAAGAACCAGCCCGGAGAAACATTTTTTCATCATCTTGAACGTCCTTTAATTTTTATGATCAACTGTTATTTTCTGGCGCCCAGTAAATGAGGCGCTGTAGTAGTGCATCGATCGTTAGCCAGAGCAGGACGGTCATCAGCACCAGGATAAACAAGGCGGCAAAACACATGTCTGTTTGCATACGTGCATTGGCGTTGAGCATGACATACCCCAGCCCTTCACCCGACCCCACCCATTCGCCGATGATCGCCCCAACAGGGGCGACCGCCGCCGCCATACGTACGCCGGAGCCGAAGGCAGGCAATGCGGCCATCAAGCGGACATGGCGCAGTTGCGCATAAGATGAAGCCCGCAGGGTGCGTGCGAGATCGAGATAATCGTTATTGACCCGTCGCAGCCCATCGAAGAATGCCGAGGTGACCGGAAAGAAAATCACCAGCACCGCCATCGCCACTTTGGCGCTCATGCCAAAACCGAACCACAGCACCAGCAATGGCGCCAGCGCGAAAACCGGAATGGCCTGGCTGGTGAGCACCACCGGCATTAGCCAGCGTTGTAGCCGGGGGAAAAAGATCATGCCCAAAGCCAGTAATGTCCCAAGCAGTACCCCAAAAACCAGGCCACCAATCATTTCTGTTGCCGTAATCAACGTATGCTGTGCCAGCCATGTCCGGCCATTCCATAACGCCGTCGCCACGGCGGCGGGAGAGGGCAGCAGGAACGCGGGAATGCCGCTGCGGGTGAGTAGCCACCAGAGCAGAATCAGTCCGGCAAACACCGTGAAACCACGGTGTGAACGCGCAAGGCGTCTGGTTAGCGCGTATTTCATCCGTCCGTCCTGATTAACTGGCGTAATAATTCACCCTGACTTTTTTGCACGCGCGGATCATCCGGCGCACGTGGCGGTTGACCGGCAAGCGAGAGCGTATGCTCAATGCGTGCCGGCTGGCCGGATAGCACCAGCAAGCGATGACTCAAACGACAGGCCTCCAGTGGATCGTGGGTAATCAGCAGCACGGTGTGCTGTGCCAGCAATTCCGCTGCCAGTGCCTGGATCCTGGTCCGGGTAAGGGTATCCAGCGCCGAAAAGGGTTCATCCATCAACACGATTGGCTGGCGTTCATACAATGTTCGCGCGATGGCTGCTCGCTGGCGCATACCGCCAGACAGCGCCGCGGGAAGGGCTGCGCCATGGTCGCGTAGCCCGACACGGTCGAGAAGATGACGGGCCCATTCGTGCTCGATTTTTTCCCGGCGCAGGCGGGCGCCGAGGGTAATATTTTCCATCACCGTCAGCCATGGGTAGAGTAGGTCGTTTTGCCCCATATAGGCGATACGCCCGGTGACGGGCTGGCCATCACTACCGATGACAGTGCCGGAGGTTGGCGCCGCCAGCCCGGCAATAATCTTGAGCAGACTGCTTTTGCCCACGCCGCTGGCGCCGAGGAGCGCAACAAAACGGCCGCCATCAATATCAACACTGAGGTTGTCGAAAATCACCCGATGCTCAAAATGCAGCGTTAGCGCACGGACCTGAATACCGGGTGGCACAAACGCCGTACTGGCGGGTGTTACGTCAGCGCAAGGCGGAGTCATCACCTGCTCACCTCGCGGGTTGTGGAGACATTCAACCCCATTTGCCAGAAGGCGGTTTCAAGCTGGGTGGCGGTGGTGAAAATGGACGACAAGCCACTAAACCGGCTGTCGGCGCCACGTTGCTGACCAACCTGATTGAGCAGGTTCAGCGAGTTTTGCACACCGTCCTGGTATTGCGGGTCGCCATAGTTACGCATCCAGGAGGCATAAGGATTTCCGGCCATTACCGTTGCGGGGTCCTCAAGCAGACGCAGACCGATTTCCGCATAACCGACGACGCAGGGAGCCAACGCAACCAGCAAGTCGAGCGCATCGCCAGACTGACCAATGTCGAGCACATAACGGGTATAAGCGAAGGTTTCCGCCGCCTCCGGCGTGTTTGACAGGTCTGATTCGCTCAGCCCCCAGCGGGCGCAATAGTTAACGTGCAGGGGCAACTCGGCAACAATGGCGGAGAGTGATCGTGCCGCCGCGCGAATGTCCGCTAAGGTACGTAATTTACAGGCCAGTAATGCATAAGCCCGCGCAAACTGAATAAGAAACAGGTAGTCCTGAATCAGGTAGCGACGAAAAGCAGGCTCGGGAAGTGACCCCGTGGCTAACTGTCGGACAAAAGGATGTTCAACATAGGCTTGCCAGTGACCGCCCGCTGCCTGCCGTAATTGCCCGAACAGACCGTCTGCGAAATGGAGTCGACTCATCAGGCAGCCCTCGCAGGGTAACGTGTCTGAGCACCAGACTGCAGATAATATGTCAGGTACGCCATGCGGCATGCACTGGCGGGATGACGGTGACGGGCTAACAGGCTGGCTGCTTTGAGGCGGGAAACAGCCGTAAAGAGGGGAATCAACAGGGGACCTCCATAAGTCAGTGGAGATCCGGGCACGCGCAGGTGAACAGGCAACAACTGATTGCCAATCCGTCCCTTCGCTGGCATGACCCAGATCAGGTTCAAAGGGTTCGGCCTTAGCCATCTCAGTCCAGTAACAGGACACCCCTCGGATAGCTGATATTTATACGGGATTTATTTTTTAATTTGAAGTGGAATTATGTGTTCATGCGTAGTTAATGTTGCATTGCGCTATCGCGCGGCGAAATTTTCCCGATTAGGATGGCGGGAGTTCAACCCAGATCTCACTTATGGCAGCGTTACAGTTGCCTGGCAAAACCACCTGTGATACGTTCACCCGCTTCCAGGACGGAACACCTCAGGGTGAGGACCATGGGCAGCCGGGATGCAATAAATACAGAACCCGTCAGTTCACTGTTATTTTCTCCCCGCCAGTTAATGATTCATCCGTTAATTCAGCCAGTTAATTTCCTCCGGTTTGCACTGCCTGGTGTATCTGTCCGCAGGAAAA
>JAATFO010000117.1 GCA_015655145.1 Enterobacterales bacterium
GCACGCCAGCTTTTGCTGATTTGCGGATATTTATCGTCCCAGACACCCGCGAACGTATCCAGCGCCATCAGCGCGGCTTCCTCTGTCGGAGCCTGATACACCATTTTCAGCCCGCGGGTGACGGCTTTGTAGTCCTTCCACGATACGAATTTCAGACTGTTGCGTACCCTATGGATGATGCAAAGCTGGATATGCGTATGCGGGTAAACGCTGTTTTTCGCCTCCGGGAAGCCTTTCAGGCCGTCCACGCAGGCGGTAACGTTAAACCCGCTGGGTGGTGGGCTTTCGGTGTGACAATGTGTCTACATCTTGTCTACACCCATAACGCTACATGCTTCCTGTAACTGCTTATGGCGGTTACATTATAGTTTGATTTATAAGGAATTTTTTCTAAGTATCTGATAAAAAAAACCCCACCAAAAGGTGGGGGAAGACAGGGATGGTGTCTATGGCAAGGAAAAACAGGGATACTATGTTACTGATTACTTCCGTTACTACTCACAGCCTGCAGCGATGAAGCTTGCTGCATATTCGTTTGCACACGCAATTCATTCATGCGCTGCTGATGTCTCTTTTGCAAAACGGCTTGCTGCTCTGGCGTTAACAGGTGATACATTTGGTTGCGCACCCGAGCCATCTCGACCTGCTGTGCAACCTGCACCCGTGCTAATTTCTCCGCCTGCGCTTTAACCACCGCTTCATCAAATTTATCTGCAATAACAAGGTTATGCATAATTTCTAAATCATCAATACTCGTCGGATAACGTTCATGCCGCGCTTGCTGCATTAAGTCACGCATTTGTTGACGTTGATATTCTGTTAAATTAATACCATCAAACATGTGACTTTGCGGATTTTGCGCCATACTGCCTGTCGTCAATCCGCCATTTTGATGCACTTTACTCATCGCCGTTACATCTGCTGCCCATGCGTTGGAGAAACTGATGCCCATCGCTGAAGCAATGACAACGACGGTAACTTTGTGCATCGTTTACTCCCAAGTTCGTTTCCGCATTTCGATTCAACGAGGCTCAGTTTACGGCGAAAGCTGCAAACATGCGTCAGGGGGTGTAAAACTACGTAAATCGATGGATTGAGGGGGTGGGATCACGCTATTTTGCCTGCGGAGGGTATGACAAGATGAATAAAATCCTGTTGGTAGATGATGACCGCGAATTGACTTCGCTGCTTAAAGAATTACTTGAAATGGAAGGTTTTGACGTTGTCGTGGCTGGCGACGGTGAGCAGGCGCTTAATATGCTGGATAACACGATTGATCTCCTGTTACTGGATGTCATGATGCCAAGAAAAAATGGTATCGACACCCTGAAAGAATTACGTCAACAGCATCAAACGCCGGTAATTATGTTAACTGCACGCGGTAGTGAGCTGGATCGTGTTCTGGGGCTCGAACTGGGCGCAGATGATTATCTGCCGAAACCGTTTAATGATCGCGAACTGGTAGCGCGTATCCGCGCTATTCTGCGTCGTTCTAACTGGAGCGAACAACAGCAACAGCATGACAATAGTTCTCCCACGCTGGAAGTAGACCGCTTGCGTTTGAACCCCGGACGTCAGGAGGCCAGCTTCGATAATGTCACGCTTGATCTCACTGGCACCGAATTCACGCTGCTCTATCTTCTGGCACAACATTTGGGACAGGTTGTTTCCCGTGAGCATCTGAGTCAGGAAGTCCTGGGTAAACGACTGACGCCGTTTGATCGGGCTATCGATATGCATATTTCGAACCTACGCCGTAAACTCCCGGATCGTCGTGATGGCCATCCCTGGTTCAAGACCCTGCGGGGTCGCGGATATTTGATGGTTTCTGCAACATGATAAGTAGTTTAACCACCCGCATCTTCGCCATTTTCTGGTTAACGCTGGCGCTGGTGTTGATGTTGGTGTTAATGGTGCCAAAGCTTGACTCGCGCCAGATGACCTCGCTGCTCGAAAGTGAGCAGCGTCAGGGCATCATGATTGAACAACATGTTGAGGCTGAGCTACAACAGGATCCGCCCAATGATTTGATGTGGTGGCGCAGGTTGTTCCGCGCGATTGATAAATGGGCGCCCCCTGGCCAGCGTTTGCTGTTGGTTACCAGTGAAGGCCGCGTGATTGGCGCACAACACAACGAAATGCAGATCATCCGCAACTTTATCGGCCAGTCCGACAATACCGATCAGCCGCAAAAGAAAAAATATGGTCGTGCGGAGTTAGTGGGGCCTTTTGCCGTACGTGATGGCGAAGATAACTACCAACTTTATATGATTCGCCCCGCCAGCAGCTCACAGCTCGATTTCATCAATTTGTTATTTGATCGGCCATTATTGTTGCTGGTTGTCACTATGCTGATCAGTTCCCCACTTTTATTGTGGCTTGCCTGGAGCCTGGCGAAACCGGCACGGAAGCTAAAATACGCCGCCGACGAAGTCGCCAGTGGCAATCTCCGCCAGCATCCTGAACTGGAAGCGGGACCGCAAGAGTTTCTGGCTGCCGGTTCAAGTTTTAACCAGATGGTAAGCGCACTGGAACGGATGATGACATCCCAGCATCGTTTGTTGTCAGACATTTCTCACGAACTGCGCACTCCTCTGACGCGTTTACAGTTAGCAACCGCATTGATGCGACGGCGTCATGGTGAAGGTAAGGAGTTGGGACGTATCGAAATCGAGGCCCAGCGTCTGGATGGCATGATTAATGATTTACTGGTGTTATCGCGCACCCAGCACAAAAATGCGCTGGTCAGTGAGGCCATGAAGGCTAACCAGTTGTGGAATGGTGTACTGGAAGACGCAAAATTTGAAGCGGAACAGGTGGGGAAAACCCTGGATATCCCTTATCCGCCAGGTCCCTGGCCCTTGTATGGCAACCCACATGCGCTGGAAAGCGCTCTGGAAAATATTGTGCGTAATGCGTTGCGTTATTCACATACCCACATTTCGGTCAGTTTCTCCGTCGATAACCAGGGGATTACTGTCCATGTCGATGACGACGGCCCGGGCGTGAATCCGGATGATCGGGAGCAAATTTTTCGCCCATTCTATCGCACTGACGAAGCACGAGATCGTGAGTCTGGCGGTACCGGATTAGGACTGGCGATTGTTGAAACCGCTATTCAGCAGCATCGTGGCTGGGTAAAAGCAGAAGACAGCCCACTGGGTGGTTTACGTTTAACCCTTTGGCTACCGTTGTACTCCATTCGCTAATATTTTGTTATCCTTTGGCCCTCGTCACTGGGGGACTTATGCTGAACATTGTTTTATTTGAACCTGAAATTCCACCCAACACCGGAAATATCATTCGCTTGTGCGCCAATACAGGATTTCAGCTCCATCTGATCGCGCCGTTGGGTTTTACCTGGGATGATAAGCGTCTGCGCCGCGCCGGGTTGGATTACCATGAATTTACCCAAATCAAGCATCACGCCAACTATGACGCTTTTATCACTGCCGAAGCGCCGCAACGGCTGTTTGCCCTCACGACCAAGGGTCGACCGGCACATAGCGCGGTAAGTTATCAGCGCGGCGATTATCTCATGTTTGGCCCAGAGAGTCGCGGTTTGCCCGCCACCTTGCTGGCAGCGCTACCGACACAACAGAAGATCCGCATCCCAATGATGCAAAATAGCCGGAGTATGAATTTATCCAATGCTGTGGCGGTGGTTGTCTACGAAGCATGGCGACAATTAGGGTATGAGGGCGCGTGGATTAAAAATACCTAGTTATGCGCACCTGGCTGGCTGCTTCAGCCATCACGGGGACGAACCCGTGCGCTATCGCATGATTCCGTCAAATACCGTCACCAAACTCAAAACCGGGGATAGTACCGTTAAAATGTTGATCCATATCCATAGCGGGTTTATCGCTGTTGGGTTTACCGACAATACGCGCGGGAACACCGGCTGCAGTGGTGTGCGGCGGCACCGACTGCAACACCACGGATCCAGCACCAATCTTAGCGCCACGACCCACTTCGATATTGCCGAGAATTTTGGCTCCCGCGCCAATCATCACCCCTTCACGGATCTTAGGGTGGCGATCGCCACTGGTTTTCCCGGTCCCGCCGAGGGTAACAGATTGCAGAATCGACACATCGTTTTCCACAACAGCGGTTTCACCAATCACAATGCCGGTTGCATGGTCGAGCATGATACCGCAGCCAATGCGCGCCGCAGGGTGAATATCGACAGTAAAAGAAATCGAGATTTCATTCTGCAAATACACCGCCAGAGCCCGACGCCCCTCATTCCATAACCAGTGTCCAATCCGATACGCCTGTAACGCATGAAAGCCTTTCAGATAAAGCAATGGCGTTGAGTATTTATCAACCGCGGGATCGCGCTGGCGTACTGCCTGAATATCGCAGGCCGCGGAAACAATCATGGAAGGATCTTCCCGATAGGCTTCCTCAATGATTTCACGAATGGTGATCGCGGGCATGATTGAATTGGCGAGTTTATTTGCCAGCATGTAACTTAACGCACTACCAAGATTTTCATGCTTTAATAAGGTGGCGTGATAGAAGCTGGCCAGCATGGGTTCACCATCGGCAAGCGCGCGTGCTTCAGCTTTGATGTTATTCCAGACCAGGTCCAACTCTACAGACGACATCGCCCTCTCCCGATAAAAACAGCCGCCGGATCCTCCGGAACGACTACCGATAATCTTGTTGAGCTTCCTGCATTAGTTTGCGCTGTTTTCGTCCTTCCGTGTCCGGCCGAGTAAACTCAATGCCGCCTCTCGGGCTGATTTCCCACAATACAATACCTGATAAATTTGTTCAGTTATCGGCATTTCAACACCGTAACGTGCTGCCAACACTCTAACCTCTTTGGTATTACGATAACCTTCAACCACCTGGCCAATATTCAATTGTGCGCTATCGACATCAATGCCCTGGCCCAACATCATGCCAAAACGACGGTTACGTGACTGATTGTCCGTACAGGTCAGGACCAAATCACCCAGTCCGGCCATCCCCATGAACGTCGAAGGATCTGCACCCAACGCAGCGCCTAAGCGACTCATTTCCGCCAGACCACGCGTAATCAGCGCAGTACGGGCATTCGCGCCAAAGCCAATGCCATCGGACATGCCGGCGCCGATAGCAATCACATTTTTCACCGCACCGCCTAACTGCACACCAATAACATCGGGATTGCTGTAGACGCGAAAACTTTTGCCGCAGTGTAATAACTGCTGTAAATCATCGGAAAATTGCCGATCAGTGGCCGCCAGCGTAATCGCGGTAGGTAATCCCGCCGCCAGTTCACTGGCAAATGTTGGTCCGGAAATAACCGCCAGGGGGATCGCATCGCCGAGGATTTCCCGTGCCACATCATGCAACAAACGCCCGGTTTCTCTTTCCAACCCTTTGGTTGCCCAGACAATGCGCGAATCTGGCCGCAAATGCGGGTGCAGCTGGCGCAATACGTCGCCAAAAACATGGCTGGGAACCACCACCAGCACATCACGGCTGGCGACAATCGCCGTCGCCAGATCACATTCTAAATGCAACGTATCAGGAAAAGGCACATCCGGCAAAAAAGCGATATTACAACGATCCGCCTCTAACTGCGCCAGATGCTGCGGATTGTGGCCCCACAGCAACACATCGTGACCATTGCGGGCCAGCGTGATGGCCAGGGCGGTGCCGTAAGAACCGGCACCGATGACAGATATAGAGATGTTTGGCGTTTTCATCAGGCATCCTGATGTGGTTCGGCACCTTCATTCTGCTGCAAGTAGTTCATAAACAATGCATCAAAATTAACCGGTGCCAGATTCAGTTGTGGGAAAGTCCCACGGGAAACCAGGCTGGTGATACATTCACGTGCATAGGGGAACAGAATGTTCGGGCAATACGCGCCAAGGCAATGCGCCATTTGGGTCCCTTCAATACCCGAAATAGAGAAAATACCCGCCTGCTGTACTTCGCACAAAAATGCGCTGTCTTCACCTACTGTTGCCGTTACGGTGACGCGCAAAACGACTTCAAATACGCCATCTGTCAGTTGGCTGGAGGCGGTATCAAGATCCAACTTCACTTCCGGCTCCCACTCTTTCTGGAAAACCTGAGGTGCATGCGGCGCTTCAAACGAAACATCTTTCGTGTAGATACGCTGAATCTGAAATGACATCTCGTTGTTATTTTGTTCTGACATGTTTACTCAATCCTATAGTTAAAAGTCCATCATCGCACTGGCGGTAATTATTTGAGCAGCGGGTCAAGCCCATCACGGCCATCCAGCGCATAAAGATCGTCGCAGCCGCCAATGTGCTGTCCGTCGATAAATATCTGGGGTACTGTGGTCCGGCCACTACGTGTGATCATCTCTTCCCGTTTGTCAGCCCTGCCATCAATGGCAATTTCCTGATAAGCCACGTTTTTCTGGCTCAACAATGCCTTCGCCTGATGGCAAAAGGGGCATGTCGCTTTGGTATAGATCTCTACGTTAGCCATGTACAACACCTCGTTACGTTTATTTACCCCGCACCAGAGGGAGATTTTCACCACTCCAGCCGGAAATACCTTCTTTTAGCACGGAAACCGAGGTAAAACCTGCGGCGCTCAGTTGCGCGGCCGATTCTGATGCAGAATTGCCCGTCGCACAAACAACAATTATGGGTTGTGCTTTATGCTTTTCCAACTCCCCTATACTGCCTTTCTTAATATCTGCGGCGACTACGTTAAGCGATCCGGAGATATGTCCTTTGCGGTAATCATCGCGAGAACGCACATCAACGACCACGGCATCCTCTTTGTTAATCAGACGCGTCGCTTCACCACGGCCAATCACTTTCACATTAGAAAACAGGCCTTTAACAGTGGTGACAATCACCAAAACCAGCAAAGCAATCCATGCCAGGCCCAATATGGCGTGATTACTTGCGAACTGCATAATGTCTTGCATGAGGGGTAACAACTCCCGACAGGGTTAATAAGCTAAAATAAGGTTTCTGAGTATACCTACGCTACCTCGCATGTACAGTCGCGAAGCCGCCAGAGTGACGTTTTATGCCGTAAATACCCCAAAATTTACCTCCTTCCTCCTTTTTGCAAAAGTAATTTTCCGCCAGGGACCGCGTTTAACGTTGTCAGCGACATCCTGTACCCACAAGACTCCGTCAGCTAAACCTCTTGCGCGTAACGGTGTCGCAGGCGAACGAAGTCTGTGTAAACAAAGATTTCGCCCGTTTCAGCCATCACCCGGTGATTGATGCCCGTTTTGTTGTGTTACACAGGTCAACAGCGGCTATCGCAAGCTGAATGAGTGCCGTTGTCCGCACACGTAATACTATGGATTATCACATTTTTAATGAGAAATCAGCGCAACAGCGGTAAACGGACCGAATGATCGGTCATCATGTTGACATGCATCGAAATAGAAATGACGCCAGAGATAACTGGTAAGGTGCGGTTCATCGTGGAATAATCTTCTCCTTATGAGGGGAAAAACGACAGTTCTACACCCACGGACCCAGAGTAGCGGATTTTCCACTCGCACGCCGTTACGCTCACGATTGTCCACCCTGTCTGCCAGCGTATTATGCGCTGTCGCTTTGCTGTGGTCTTTTTACACCGCCGCGGCCGAAGACAATAAATCTCAGCTCAAATCACTGCAGCAAGATATCGCCGAGAAAGAAAAAAGCGTCAGACAACAAAAAGTTCAGCGCAGCACCTTACTGGATCAACTACGTAGCCAGGAAAAAGTCATTGCCCAGGCCAGTCGTAAGCTACGGCAAACCCAGATTTCGCTGGAGAGTATCAATAAAGAAATGGCGGGTTTAACCCGGTTAATTACCCGCTTGCAACAACAACAACAGCAACAATCAGCTTTGCTGGAAAAACAGCTTGATGCCGCCTTCAGACAAGGCAAACACAGCGGCTTGCAACTGCTGCTGGGCGGCGAAGAGAGTCAACGTAGTGAACGTATTCTGGCCTATTTTGGCTACCTCAATGAGGCCCGCCAACACACCATCGATAGCCTGCGACAAACGCGTAGCGAACTCGCGGCAAAAAAAGCGGCGCTAATACAAAAACAGTCGCAGCAAAAATCCTTGTTAGGTGAACAAAAAAACCAGCAAGCCTTACTTGAACAAGCGCGCGGAGCCCGCAAAAAAACGTTGACCATCCTCGAATCTTCGCTGGAGAAAGATCAGGCTGATCTGACCGAACTGCGTCGCAACGAAAGCCGCCTGCAAGATAAAATTGCTGCCGCTGAACGTGAAGCCAAAGCCCGAGCCGCGCGGGAAGCGCAGGAAGCAGAACGCGTTCGCCAGCGTCAGGCGCAAGCACAAGCGAAAGGAAGCACCTACAAACCCACGGAGAACGAACGCGCGTTAATCTCCCGTACCGGTGGACTGGGCAGGCCAGGCGGCCAGGCTATCTGGCCGGTACGCGGCACCATAGAGCATCGTTTTGGCGAGCCCCTACAAGGCGAATTACGCTGGAAGGGTCTGGTGATCAGAGCTCGAGAAGGAACCGAAGTGAAAGCCATCGCTGATGGTCGGGTATTAATGGCCGACTGGTTGCAAGGTTATGGTTTAGTGGTGGTGGTTGAACACGGCAAAGGCGATATGAGTTTATATGGTTACAATCAAAGTGCGCTGGTCAGTGTGGGGGCTCAGGTTAAGGCCGGGCAGCCTGTCGCCCTGGTGGGATCCAGCGGTGGTCAGGGCACGCCATCACTCTATTTTGAAATCAGACGCCAGGGGCAAGCTGTCAATCCACTACCGTGGTTAGGAAGATAATCCTTGTTTTCGCTTAAAAAAATGACCGTTTTATTGGGCAGCTTACTGGTTGCCTGTACTGCACATGCCGGAAAGCTGTCTATCGTGATTGATGATTTCGGCTACCGCCCACAGCAGGAAAACCAGGTATTGCAGATGCCGGCGGCCATATCCATCGCCGTGTTGCCCAATGCGCCGCATGCGCGTGAAATGGCCGTCAAAGCCCATCGCAGCGGACATGAAGTGTTGATTCACCTGCCAATGGCGCCACTCAGTAAGCAACCGCTGGTAAAAGACACGCTGCAACCCGACATGCCCGGCGCGGAAATCGAACGCATTATCCGTGACGCGGTCAATAATGTGCCCTACGCGGTGGGACTCAATAACCACATGGGCAGCAAAATGACATCCAGTTTGTCTGGCATGCAAAAGGTCATGCAGGTCCTTGATCACTATAATGTCTATTTCCTTGATAGCATGACCATCGGCAACAGTCAGGCAACACGTGCAGCACAGGGGACTCGTGTAAAAGTGATCAAACGCCGGGTGTTTCTCGATGACAGCCAGAATGATGCCGATATCCGTCAACAATTCACCCGCGCCGTGCGCCTTGCTCAGCGCGAGGGGGCGGCCATTGCCATCGGTCATCCTCATCCCAACACTGTGCGTGTATTGCAACAGATGCTACCCGGCCTGCCTGCCGATATCACGCTGGTACGCCCCAGTCAGTTACTGAATGAGCCGCAACAGAGCAACAACACGTCCCCGACGCCGGAAAAACCATCTATACCGCGTAATCCGTTCCACGGTATTGGCACATGTAATAGCAAACAGGCGCTCCCGCCGATACCGCCCACGCGCGCACTGGCGCTGATTGGCGAAAGCATTAAAAACAGCTACGTTGTCCATCTGCTGAACCGTCTGTTCTGACAAAAAGCGCGCAACGGATTGCGCGTCTCTCTCCTCACCTGTTGTTCAGATAGCGTCTATAGGACTTGATCAATGCCACGTTACGGAAAAACGATAAACTCATTGTGCCATGTTTAACTCAGGATGAAGCGTACCGCTAAACCTGCACCCTGTAGGTGGGGCGGTATATACTGTTATTTTTATCCTGTTGCTCCCTTGATTTAAGGAGGCCATCATGACTGAAGGACCACAGAAAATTCTGTTACTGGACACCGGCAGAGAATGGGGCGGTGGCACCAACAGCATGCTGGAACTATTGAAACGTATTGATCGTAAGCGCTTTCATGTCACTTGCTGTTTTTATCATAACTACCTGCGTGGTGAAGGTGAAAATATTGAGTCTGTGCTCAAACGTATCAATATTCCGGTCATTTTTATTCCGCAGAAAAAACCACCGTTATGGGCGAAACTACTGAAAGAAACGCTGCGTTCCTTGTTTTTTTTCAGTCAAACGCTGAAAAAACGCGTAGTTGCCTGGATTGATCAACAGTGGCGCATACGGCCAAATGCGCAAAAAATTCGCGCCCTGCTGCAACAAGGCGCCTTTGATACGCTGTACATGAATAACCAGCCCAGTACCAACATTGAAGGCTATCTGGCAGCAACGGGGTTAACTATCGGCGTGGTACAACATTGCCGGATTGAGCCGCAACTGGACGCCAGGCTGGTGCAGAGGGTGAATAATGACTGCAACGCGGTTATCGCCGTATCGCATGGAGTAAATCAAACCCTGCAAGATCACGGCGTCGCCGCGCAGCGCTGTTTCACCGTAACGAATGCGGTCGATATTTATCAGCCTTTGCCAGATAAAACCACGGTGCGCGAACAACTCGGCTTAGCTGAGCAAAGTTTCCTCTTTGGCAGTATCGGTTCGCTGATCCCACGTAAATCACATCATCATATTCTGCAAGCGCTGGCGCAGTTTAAACAGCACTTTCCCGATGCCGACTGGCGTATGGTGGTTGTCGGCGCCGGCCCTGAACACGATAAACTGCTGCAACAAGCCCGCCACGATAAGATCAGCGATCATGTCCTGTTCACGGGTTTTCGCAATAATGCGCTCGATTATCTCAGCGCTTTTGATGTGTTTATTCTGGCATCCAAAAGCGAAGGTTTGCCGCGCGTGGTGCTGGAGGCCATGCTGGTCAACACTGCGGTCATTGGTTCTAACGTTACCGGGACTGCTGAGCTAATTGAAGACAACAGAACCGGTTTGCTGTTTGATTATGGCGATACGTCCACGCTGTTTAAACACATGCAACATCTCTGGCAGGACGCATCATTGCGTCAGTCGCTGGTGAGGCAGGCGAACGCACATGTCAAAGCCCACTATGCGATCGAAAACTATGTCGCTCAGGTGGAAACCATTGTGCACAACGTGAACAGGGGAAAACAACCGCATGTTTAGATTTTTAACGCCGCAATACCGTTATATCCAGTCACGTCATAATATTCCGTATAACCGCCGCGATGTACAAGGCACAACCCCGGTGACTTCCGTGATGATCCCCTGCACTGGGGAAGACTATATCGAAGAAGCGCAATTGAGTGCGCAGTTTGCTGAACGTTACGCCACCACGATAGAAGAAATCGTGATCGTCAGCGACCAACCCGTGGAAAAATTTCAGGGGTTACCAGCCAAAACACGCGTGGTCACGCTTGATGTCCCATTGCGTGAAGAACGCTATCGCTATAAACAAATCTACCGTAGCCGGTTGATCAAATTACAAACCCCACTGCAAGCCCGAACTGACGGCATTTTGGTGATCGATTCCGATCTCAATCTGCTCCAAATGCCGCGGATTCTCATGAAAGACAACCATCTCTACGCCAGCTTTCGTCAGGGCAAAATGATTGCCAAATTCGCGGGCGCCAGCCCCGAGAAAATACCGGCGTATTACCCGCGTACCGTGCGCCCATTTATCGCTGAACATGTTAATAGTGCATTTCTCGCGGCCACCCGGCAAACCTGGAAACGCATCTGCCCATTATGGCTCGCATTGTTTCAGGATACCTGGGAATTGATGGATGATTCGCAACCCCCGACCGATCAGCTCCCGCTGGCGGCGATACTGGATATGCTGGATATGCAAACAGTTAACCTCGGGGAATGGATAAACTGGCCGGTATCGAAAAAAATAGGGGGGAGCGCCGCAGTGATCCCGCCGGAAGTGATTGGCGCCCATGGCGGTTTCCCACTCGCAGAGTGGCAGAAATATCTGCATTCTCCCGGCACGCCACTGTTGTTTAAAGGACAAGATTACACGCGCAAAGTGCGCTATTTGACCGACGCCGAAAAACAGCGCGAATGATAGCGGGCAAGATTAACCGGGTAGACGTTGCGCCGGGCAAAAAGGCCAATACTCTGAAAGCATAAACGCGAGTTGATCCGGTTACGGACTCATCTGGCTGTCTGCCAGACAATGAAATGTTATGATGTTTACCATCAGCGAGAGAAACCGCCTGTTTCACTCCATTGTTTAAGGCTAAACGCATGATTATCGTCACTGGTGGCGCCGGCATGATCGGCAGTAACATTGTTAAGGCACTGAATCAGGATGGTTTTAACGACATTCTGGTGGTTGACAATCTGAAAGACGGAACCAAATTCATCAATCTGGCCGATCGAGACATCACCGACTATATGGACAAAGAAGATTTCCTTGTCAGTATTTTGGCCGGGGACGATGTTGGCCCCATTGAAGCGGTGTTCCATGAAGGCGCCTGTTCCTCCACCACTGAGTGGGATGGCAAGTACATGATGGATAATAACTATCAGTACTCCAAAGAACTGCTGCATTTTTGTCTGGAACGCAGCATTCCCTTCCTGTATGCCTCTTCCGCCGCCACCTACGGTGGGCGCAATGAACACTTCATCGAAGAGCGTCAGTACGAGCAGCCGCTGAACGTTTATGGTTACTCAAAAATGCTGTTTGATCATTATGTCCGCCAGATCCTGCCAGAAGCGGATTCACAAGTTTGTGGCTTCCGCTATTTCAACGTGTACGGTCCGCATGAGGGTCACAAAGGCAGCATGGCCAGCGTGGCTTTCCACCTTAATACTCAGTTGAATAACGGCGAAAATCCAAAATTGTTCACCGGAAGCGAGAACTTTAAACGTGACTTTATTTATGTAGACGATGTCGCGGCGGTGAATTTGTGGTTCTGGAAAAACGGCGCATCCGGGATCTTCAACTGCGGCACGGGCCGGGCTGAGTCATTCCAGCAAGTGGCCAATGCCGCATTGCATTATCACCAGAAAGGTCATATCGAATACATTCCGTTCCCGGAAAAACTGCAAGGACATTACCAGGCTTATACCCAAGCTGATCTCACCAACTTGCGTGCTGCGGGCTACGATAAGCCATTTAAAACTGTGGCGGAAGGTGTGGCTGAATACATGGCCTGGCTGAACCGTCACGCATAAGGGAAGGCATTCCGGCGATGAAAATTTTGGTAATCGGTCCATCCTGGGTGGGTGATATGATGATGTCGCAAAGTCTCTATCGCACCCTCAAGGCCGCAGATCCTGAGGCAGTGATTGATGTGATGGCGCCGGGATGGTGTCGCCCCTTATTGTCACGCATGCCGGAAGTGAACGAGGCGCTGGCGATGCCGCTTGGTCACGGCGTGCTGGACATTAGCGAACGTCGCCGTCTTGGCAAGTCATTGCGTCAGTGCGACTATGATCGTGCCTATGTGTTGCCGAACTCATTTAAATCCGCACTGGTGCCTTTTTTCGCCGGAATTAAACAGCGTATCGGTTGGCGCGGGGAAATGCGCTACGGTCTGCTGAACGATCTGCGCGTGCTGGATAAACCTGCCTGGCCGCTGATGGTCGAGCGTTATGTCGCTCTGGCCTACAATAAACACCATATTCATTCGGCAAGTGATCTGCCACGTCCGTTACTGTGGCCGAAATTGCAGGTAAATGAGCAGGAAAAACACGCTACAGCCGCCCTGTTTGGCCTTCCGGCGAATCAACCCATGATCGGCTTTTGCCCTGGGGCGGAGTTTGGTCCGGCGAAACGCTGGCCACATTATCATTACGCGGCGCTGGCGCAGACGTTGATCGCCCAGGGGTATCACATCGTCCTGTTTGGCTCAGGCAAAGATCACCAGACTGGCGAGCAGATCCAGCAAGCGCTGCCGCCTGAAATGCGTGTTCATTGCAACAATCTGGCCGGTAAAACCCAGCTGGAACAGGCTGTCATTTTGCTGGCGAATTGCCATGCAGTGGTGAGTAATGACTCCGGCCTGATGCATATTGCCGCCGCGCTCAATCGCCCGCTTGTGGCGCTATATGGCCCCAGTAGCCCGGATTTCACGCCGCCACTGTCGGCACAGGCGCGCATCATTCGTCTGATTACCGGCTACCATAAAGTCCGTAAAGGGGAGGCGGATCAGGGCTATCATCAAAGTCTGATCGACATCGCCCCCGAACGCGTAATGGAAGAACTGAATAGCTTACTTGCCGGCAACCAGGAGAATGAATGCAGGTTCTGATTGTAAAAACCTCATCAATGGGCGATGTGCTTCATACGCTGCCCGCACTAACCGATGCGATGAATGCCATCCCCGGCATCCGCTTTGACTGGGTGGTTGAGGAAGATTTCGCCCAGATCCCCAGTTGGCATCCGGCGGTTGATCGTGTCCTGCCGATCGCGCTTCGCCGCTGGCGTAAACATTGGTTTGGCAGTTTGCAGCGCGAAGAACGGGTCAGATTCAGACAAGCATTACAATCGCGCCATTACGATATCATCATTGATGCTCAGGGCCTGATCAAAAGCGCTGCGCTGGTGACTCGGCTGGCAAAGGGGATAAAACATGGTCTGGACAGTCGTAGCGCCCGCGAGCCGTTTGCCAGTTGGTGGTACGACCAACGCCATGAAGTGGCCAGGCAACAACATGCGGTAGAGCGCACCCGCGAGTTATTTGCCAAAAGTCTTGGTTATGAAAAACCCGCCACTGCGGGCGATTATGCCATTGCCGCCCATTTCCTTTCTCACCCCGTGCACGACACCCAGCGCTATCTGGTGTTCCTCCATGCCACCACACGTGATAACAAACACTGGCCAGAAACCCACTGGCGCGCGCTTATCAAACTGATGCAATCCACGGGATTACAGATTAAATTGCCCTGGGGCGCAGAGCATGAACACCAGCGCGCACGCCGTCTGGCGGCAGATTTTGATTTTGTCGAAGTGCTGCCGAAGCTCACACTGGAAGCCGTGGCAAGAACGCTGGCGGGCGCGCGGGCGGTAGTTTCCGTCGATACCGGTTTAAGCCATTTAGCCGCTGCGCTAAATCGTCCCAATATTACCCTGTATGGTCCGACCGATCCGGGGTTGATTGGCGGCTACGGCCAAAACCAACACGTACTGCGCCCGGCACAAGGCCATGAGATGGCGGATATTAGCGCCAGCGCGGTGGCAGAGGCGTTGCGACCACTGATTGTTGCGGTGGAGTAATCCCATCATGGCGGTTATCGCTCATCGTCTGAGTATTGTGATCACGGCCCATAATTGTGATACCTGGCTGGCAGAGACCCTTTCTGCCGTGATGGCGTCACTGGGTGACGCTGAAGATCGCTGTGAAATCGTTATCATTAATGATGCCTCAATCGACGGTACACAGACAATTATCGACCATTTTGCCGCCAGCCATCGCCACATCCGCACTGACCACACTGAACTACGTAACATTGGCAAAGTCCGCAATCATGCCGTTGCAATGTGCCGTGGTGAGTATATTTTGATGATCGATGGTGATGATAGTCTGTTGCCTGGCGCCATTCAGGACCATCTGAAGATCCTGGATCAGCAGCATCCAGATATCTGGCTCAGCAAAATTATTGAGCGCCGCGAACATACCCGGCTTCCCGACTGGCAATATCGCCCACCGCTGAGACTCTCACGTGAAGAGGCCATTGAACGTTTCCTGATTCACCGTGATTTTCAGGCACACTTCATCGGACAATACTTTCGCCGCGACCTGCTACTGAAATACCCGTTCCCTGACTTCATCTGCTATGAAGATGCATGGTTGTTCCCGCTGATTCTTATGCACAGCACCACGATTCTTTTCTCTGCCGGCGGTTTTTATTTGTATCGTAAGCATCAAACCAGCCTGTCGACAGTGATGAACGAAGAAAAAATCAGGTGTCTGCTGGCAGCTACCGAACATATGGATAACGTACTGCCCGCACACTTTCAGCCCCTGATCACCTGCCACTGGATTGATATCATGAACCGTCATCAGGCCGTATTGAAACAAACCGGCTACTGGGCACCGGTCAAACAGCGGGTTCATAGCACCCACTTGCTGTGCTTTTTGCTGAATAGAAAAATCCGCCTGAGTTACAAAAGAAAGAGACTAAAGGTGCGCTAATGAATAAAATGACGTCATGCTACCCATAGCGTCATGTGAATATTTTACCAGCCAGAAACATTGCCGAATAACAATTTTTTGGTGGTGACTCCCATGAGTAGAACATGGACGTTTCAATGAAGGCGCCGATGACTTTTTCATGAAGCTCAATCGAGCGTGAGAAGCAGATTGTTTTCCGGGCCAGACGTTGAATACGTGTTCTCAATGTCAGGTTGTTGCGCGCAATACGCTGAGTAAATATCTTGCCGGTCAGATGCTTCTCTTTCGACACCTCTCTGGCATCACTCCCCCAGTCATCGCGGGTTATCATACCGATGTTAAAGGGGGTGAGCAGGGTCAGTCATTCACGACAGGTTTCATCGGTACGTGGACCATACGTACGGTCTGGATCTAACCAGCAATTATTGTTATTAATGGTTCGTATGGCCATGTCAAAAGGTTGATGCTCAGTGGAACTTCAATCCGGCGCATACACCACACCTATGCTGATGTTGTTTCGTTAGTACGATGGGTCTGATAATACTCCGCCAGCGTCATACCTTGTGTGCGTTGCTGCAACCAACTGAATAATTCATTGAGATCATCATACAGACGTTCAATCGCCGCCTGATCGCTAAACGTCGGACTGCCATCCGGCATCAGTTCGGAAGAATGTAACATAAACTCCACATAATCATGGTGCTCGTTCAGGCTTTTCTCCACCACCGATTTCATCTGCGCCACATTACCGCCGGAAGGGCGCAACCAGTGCACTGATGGGCTGCGATGTTTACCACGCAAACGATCATAACCCTGTTTAAGACTGTTCATTAACGGCGAATGTTTATACTGTGTACTCATCGGCACTTCGAGTAGCGAGGAATGACCACGACGGGCGATATCATCAGGATCAATAAAGTACGCAGTCGACGGAAACGCGGTGTAATCTGTTCCGCCCTTGCCCTGCGGCGCACCTGGCGCATAGCGCCAGTTAACACGAGGCGTGACCGAACAGTCAACCTGATAACCCAGCGCCATCAGAACTCTGGCATAGTGGGTATCAAAAGCCCAACGGCCTGCACGATGGCTCAGCATTTTCGTCTGAAAGGTCTCTTCCAGTCGATCAGTCATAAATGCCACCTTTTCCCGCAGAATAGCCTGCGGAAACTCGATCAAATAAGGCTGATAACGCCAGTCATCATCGGTCAGAGGATAATCCGGCGGACTATTCCAGGCATGCAGATGCATGCCCACCTCTCCCTGACCACGGGCAATCACATCACGGGCAAAATCGATATAAACCGGATCCATCGCCATTTCATAGTTGGTAAGCCAGGTGGGCTTAAAACCATACTGCTCACACAATGTCTGGAAGCGTGGCAAAAATTTTGCGTTATGCGTGGTGATATTGCGATGATTTCGCCAAAGGTTATCACCTTCTGTATCAATGGTGATCAGAAAAGCCGGTTTGTTCATCGCACGTCCAACGCTCGACAGAATCTGATGCTATGTTACGCAGCCAGCCTTATCGGCGCAAAATTATTTAATTTCGATAAATCACCTTTTTGTGTGGGGTATTGCAAGCTAAACTTTGTTTATCTGGGATAATAATCACTGCCCGTTATATTTCGTGTTGCACAAAGACCACGTCAGTCAGGATGATAGATGGCGGGTTATACAGCGCCAGCAGAACAATAACAGGATTAACATACCCGGAATGACCGGTGTTATCGCAAAGCACAGATGAGCGAACGCACTCAGTGCCGGTGTCCCCGTCGTCCTTCAAGATGCAGCCAGCACCCTGCACGGGAAGGACGACGGGTATCGCAGACTATTTCGCCGGGTTGAGTCTGCCAGATACGGTTGCAGACTGATTAGAACATGCTTTTGCCTCTCTGATATGGGTTATGATGTACGAAAGGCAGCGGCTTTACGCTTTTTGCTGACGACAATTTCTACAACAAGGGTAATTAAATTGTCAAAACGCATTTTGATGGTCATCGACGGTTTACCGGGAGGCGGCGCAGAAAAAGTGGTGCTCACCCTGGCAAAAGGATTCCTCGATCAGGGCCATCGGGTTTCGCTGTTTTCACTACGCAGCGTCTGTGATTACGCCATACCATCCGGACTGGATTATCAGGTGGTGAAAGATAACTGTACTCTGCCATGGCGTAAACTGACTGAACTTCGCCGCCGTGCCCGACAGTTGGATCATACGATTGCAGCGGCAGAACGTCTTAACGGCGCTTTTGATCTGGTGGTCTCCCATCTGCATAAGACCGATCGCATTGTCCGCCGCAGCAAACAGCTCATCGCGCACAAAACCTGGTACTGCCTTCATGGCGTATTTTCCGCTTCCTATCTGGCGCATCGTCAGGGGTTTTCACTGTGGCTGAAGCGGAAAAAAATCCAGCATGTTTACCAACATCGCAATCTTATCGGCGTCTCACAGTATGTGCTGGACGATTTAAAGCGCTATTACCAGGTTGAACCGGCGAGGGAACAGGTTATTTTTAATCCTTTTGATATCGATGAGATTCGCCAACTGGCTCAGGCACCGTGTGACATGGCTGGCAGCGACTATTTACTGCATGTCGGACGGATTCATGAAGCCAAACGGCATGATCGTCTGATTCGTGCTTATGCGCTAAGCGGTCTGACGGTACCGCTGGTGCTGATTGGCCAGGGGAGCCCGTCCCAAATTGCCGCGCTTAAGCAACTCGCACAGGAGTTACATGTTGCTGATCGCATTCTTTTCAAAGGTTTTACCCAGAATCCCTATTCATGGATCGCGCATGCACGTATGCTGATTGTAAGTTCTGATAGCGAAGGCTTCGGGAATGTGCTGGTTGAGGCGCTGATCTGCCAGACATCCGTGGTCTGTACACGTTGTCCCGGTGGACCGGAGGCCATTTTGCAGGGTGATTTAGCGCGTGGTCTGGCGGAAATGGATGATGTATCTCTGGCAGAAAAGATCAATGAGATTTATCATAACCCATTAAATTTAAATGACATTAATCTCAATGAATACGGTATTTCCACTATTTGTCAGCGTTATCTGGCACTGGCCGATTCGAATTGATAATGCTCACGTATGAGAAGTAATCCTATTTTCAGGGAAGAAGATGTTTGATTACATTGCCACCGTCACTGAGGAAACGGCGTGAATTATATTTTCTTCTTTATTTTGTTGCTGCCAGTCAAATGGGTAATGAAATTATTCCGTTGCCACCATGGCCGCAACCTTGTCATCCAGACAGCGAAGATCGGCGACTTCATCAATATCACCCCATTACTGAACTATTTGCAACACAGTGATGCCCTGCTCAGTCGCACCGTGTCTTCGCTGGCACAGCATGATGCCACGCTTGATCATATTTGGTACATCGAGGCGTACAAAGTGGGTGTGCTCAGAAAAATCAAACTGGCGCTGCTGTTAATGAATCGCTATGACAATGTCTATCTGCTTCACCCTAACAATGCGAATCTGTTTTATGCCGCCTGTTGCAACGCGAACAACAAACAGTTTATTTCGCACTACCGACGAAAATGGTATCACGCGTTGTTCTATGCCACCGCAACTGGCGTGGTACAGCATGAAACACAGACGTTGACACTGGAAAACTACCTGAAACTGGCAGATCGGTCGTTCACCCGGCAAAGTTATCCGAAACATGCTACGCAACCGCTCTACCTGTCAGGCGATGTCCCTGCCGCATTACAGCGTACGGATGGCATCAAAATCGGCATCAGTATTTCAGCCGGTAACCAGGCAAAGACCATTCCACCCGCTATCTGGCAAACGTTGTTTGATTCTCTGGCGGATTTACCTTGTCTGTTTTATGTCTTCGGGGCAGAAAATGAACGGCCCCGTTGGCAGACGTTCTGTGAAACGGTGGGCAAGCGTGACAATATTATTGATCTGATTGGCGCAATCTCACTGGACAATGTCCCTCACGCAATCAGCATGCTGGATTTTTATATCGCCTCAGACTCCGGCAATATCTATATTGCCGATGCCGTGCATGTTCCGGTCATTCTGATTTATGGCCCGTGTTGTGTCGAAGAACAACGTCCGTTAGGTGATGCATTATTAATTGGCCCGGAGGGTATCGCGCCTTCATCGTTTGTTTTCGCTGCGTTGTATAAATTTAATCATCCGGTTGAACAACTCTTCGCCCTTAATCAACGCCGGCTTGATGAGATTCATCAGTTTATCACCGCACGCCTGCACAACTAATTGTATTTATTAAACATGACACCACAACCTGAAACCATAACACCTTCACCGCTGTTGAGCGTCATTATCCCGATGTACAATGCCGGTAATCTGTTTGAGCGCTTTATGCAGTCACTGCTGGCGCAAACGCTGCAAGATATGGAGATTCTGATCGTTAATGATGGATCAACTGATGGCTGCGAACATCAAGCCGATGACTATGCGGCACGCTATCCACATGTCCGGGTCATTCATCAACAAAACGGCGGCGTTTCACGGGCACGTAATGCCGGGCTGGCTGTCGCGCAGGGGAAGTATGTCACCTTCCCCGATGCCGATGATACTTTATCGCCAGCAATGTACCAGACACTGGTTGAGATGGCGGAAAAGGACCATCTCGACGCGGCGCAATGCAATGCAGAACGATTTTTTAGCCGCGATCAGCCGGTAAAACCGCTTATTCCCACGGATCGACTGACATCGACTGGCGTGCTGAGTGGTGCGCAGTGGCTGAGTAAAGCACTGGCGACACATCGTTACTTGCACGTGGTCTGGCTGGGTATCTACCGTTTGTCACTGATTAAAGACCGCCAGCTACAGTTTGAACCTGGTCTGCATCATCAGGATATCCCCTGGACCACCGAGTTTATGCTTAATGCCCGTCGGGTACGTTATACCGATACCATTCTGTATCGGTATTTCATTCATGATCAGTCGATTAGCAATCGCCGCCGTACCGGTCAGCGCAACGTTGAATATCAACGTCACTATTTAAAAATCGCGCGTATGCTGGAGGAGATCAATCAGCGTTATCAGGGCCAGGTGAAAATCTACACTGAATTTCACTATCAGGTGACACAGGAAGCGTTGAGCGTCTGTCATTCGATTCGTCGCGAGCCTGACGCGCAAGCACGCCAGGCGATGATTGCCGAGGTATTCGCCACACAAACTCATCGTCGCATGTTGCGCAATGCGCGCGGGATTAAACAATGGTATCAGTTATTGCTGTGGCTCAGCCGCCTCTATCGCTGGCGCCGGCGGTGAGCATCGCGCCACTTTCCCCGTTGGCCGGTTTCGCCTACAATTGATTTTCCTGTCTTTGAGATCTGTCGGTGTATGGCCAACACAATTCCCGCAAATTTTGTGCCGCATAACATTCTGTTGATCAAATTACGTCATCACGGTGATATGTTGCTGACCACGCCGGTCATTAATGCGCTCCATCAGCATTATCCTGATGCGAATATCGATGTCTTGTTATACAAGGAAACGCGCCCGATGTTACAGGCACATCCGGCTATTCGACAACTGCATGTGATTGACCGTAAATGGAAAAATGAAGGAATATGGCACCAGTTGCACCATGA
Source organism: Enterobacterales bacterium (assembly GCA_015655145.1). Lineage (GTDB taxonomy): Bacteria > Pseudomonadota > Gammaproteobacteria > Enterobacterales > Enterobacteriaceae > JAATFO01. The sequence continues at coordinate 21,660 of JAATFO010000117.1, forward strand.
GTACACGCTGCTGTCCGCCATTCGCCACAGCCATTATGATGTGGTGATCAATCTGGCGGATCAATGGCGCAGCGCTCTGATTACCCGTATTTCCAGTGCGTCAGTCCGTATTGGTTTTGCCTATAACAAACGCCGTAATTTCTTCTGGTATTATTGCCACAACTATCGGGTTTCCACCGCGAATCACAATACGTTGCATACGGTAGAACAAAACCTGTCAGCACTTGCCCCCTTAGGCGTCCCTGTTACAGGCATCAACGTCTCAATGCACTACCGTGAGGATGACTGGACACACACGCAAAACGTGCTGAAGCAACAGGCCATCGATAAACCCTATATTGTCATTCAACCCACCTCACGTTGGGTATTCAAATGTTGGGATGATGACAAAGTGGCCGCGCTGGCGGATCAACTGGCACGTTCGGATCGCTTTGTGGTGATCACTGCGGCGCCGGATAAAAAAGAACTGGCTATGGTCGAAAACATCTTATCGTTGTGTAAAAACCCAAGGGTGGTGTCCATCGCTGGCGCGTTATCACTGCCGCAACTGGCTGCATTGATCGACCACGCCCGGCTGTTTATTGGCGTTGATTCTGCACCGATGCATATGGCCGCCGCACTGGATACGCCCTGTATCGCTCTGTTTGGCCCGACCAAGTTGCAACACTGGCGTCCGTGGGGACATAACAATCAGGTGATTTGGGCAGGTGATTACGGCCCGTTGCCAGCACCGGATTCCATTAACACCCAAACCCAGCAACGCTATCTCGGCGTCATACCGCTTAACGATGTCATTGCTGCCGCAAGGAACTCCCTGGATGAGTAAGTTACGGCTGGCGGTTGTGCGTCAGAAATATCGCCCGGATGGCGGTGCAGAGCGTTTTATCGCGCGTGCGCTGGAAGCGCTGGGCAGTGAACAGTTGGATCTCAATATCATTACTCGTCACTGGCAAGGCACGCCAAATCCTGACTGGCATTTGCACATCTGTAACCCGCCTAAATGGGGTCGTGTTTCACGCGAACGCGGATTCGCCCACGCCGCGCGCGCTTGCTGGCAACGGGAAAAGTTCGATATTGTACAAAGTCATGAACGTATCGCCGGGTGCGATATTTTTCGTGCCGGCGATGGCGTACACCGTATCTGGCTGGAACAACGGGCGCGTATTGTGTCGCCATGGCAGCGCCTGGGGGCCGCACTGAGCCCTTATCATCGTTATGTGATGCGCGCGGAAGAGGCGATGTTCGGCTCTGATTCCCTGAAACAGGTTATCTGTAACTCAGCCATGGTGAAACAGGACATCATCCGTTGCTTCCAACTGCCCGAAGAAAAAATCACGCTTATCTATAACGCCATCGATGCCCGGCGTTTTCAACCAGCAACGGAAGAGCAACGCCACACCGCGCGCCAACAATTATCGCTATCGCAATCGGCCTGCGTGCTAATTTATGTCGGGTCTGGTTTTGAGCGCAAGGGCCTCAAGGCGGCAATTCAGGCCATCGCCAACAGCGATCGCTATTTAATTGTGGTAGGTCAGGATAAGCGACTATCCCATTACCAACAGTTAGCGCGCCAGCTCAATTGCCTGCATCGAATACGTTTCGTCGGTATGCAGCAACAGGTGTTACCGTTTTACCATGCCGCAGACGGTCTGATACTGCCGACGCTTTATGATCCCTTCCCTAATGTGATCCTGGAGGCCATGGCGTGTGCGTTGCCCGTGATCACCAGCACCGGATGTGGCGGCGCCGAATTTATTTCTCCCGGCAAAGAAGGCTTTGTTTGCGATGCGCTGGATATCAAAAAATTACAGGCCGCCGTCATGGCAATAACACCGATATCACGCGATTCAACCATGGGTGAAGCGGCAAGAGACAAAATTCTGCCTTTTACCCCACACTATCTCGCCACGCAATTACATGCGCTTTATCAGCGTGTATTGTACCCGCCGCGATGAAGTAAGATGAGCGCATGCCCGTTATCTGCTAACATGCCACATTCTTTGAATTTGGTTACATTTGACGCTCTTGTGTCGTAAAGAAGGCTATGACGACAATTTACACCGCCTTGCTCTATCTCATTCAGCCTTTGATTTGGCTACGCCTTTGGTGGCGAGGCCGAAAAGCCCCCGCGTACCGTAAACGATGGGCGGAGCGCTATGGCTTTTGCGCTGGCAAAGTGCTGCCCGGCGGTATCTTGTTGCATTCAGTTTCGGTAGGAGAAACGCTGGCCGCGGTCCCTCTGGTCCGGGCCTTACGTCACCGCTACCCAACCCTGCCGATTACCGTCACCACCATGACGCCCACCGGTTCTGAACGTGCGCAATCGGCATTTGGCAAAGACGTGCATCATGTCTATTTACCGTATGATTTACCCGATGCCATCAACCGTTTTCTTGATACTGTCAACCCTAAACTGGTGATCATCATGGAAACCGAACTGTGGCCCAATATCATCAAAGCGCTGTACACGCGTCACATTCCGCTGGTGATTGCGAATGCCCGTCTTTCCGCGCGTTCGGCCGCAGGATATAAAAAACTGGGCAACTTTATGCGCCAGTTGCTGCAACGTATCACGCTTATTGCGGCGCAAAATGAAGAAGATGGCGCCCGTTTCATTGATCTGGGATTAAAGCGCACCCAGCTAACAGTTACCGGTAGCCTGAAATTTGATATTTCTGTCACCCCCGAACTCGCGGCCAGGGCCGTGACACTACGAAGCCAGTGGGCGCCGCATCGGCCGGTATGGATCGCCACCAGCACCCATGAAGGGGAAGAGAGCATTATTCTGGATACGCACCGTAAACTTCTGGCGCGTTTCCCCGATCTGTTGCTCATTCTGGTACCGCGTCACCCTGAACGTTTTGATACTGCACGCGAAATGGTGCAAAAAGGGCGATTCAGTTTCATTCTGCGCAGCAGTGGCGAGATCCCTTCAGTCAGCACCCAGGTCGTCATTGGCGATACCATGGGAGAACTGATGCTACTTTACGGTATTGCCGACCTGGCGTTTGTCGGCGGCAGTCTGGTGGAACGCGGCGGTCATAATCCTTTAGAGCCTGCGGCGCATGCTATCCCGGTACTTATGGGCCCCTATACATTTAACTTCAAAGATATCTGTAGCAAGCTACAACAAGCTGGTGGTTTAATCACCGTGACGGATGCCGCCTCTCTGGATAAAGAGATCGGTAATTTGCTCACTGATGATGATTACCGTCGTTACTATGGCCGCCATGCCGTCGATGTGCTGCGGCAAAATCAGGGGGCATTGCAGCGCCTGCTACAATTACTCGAACCCTATTTACCGCCACGGAATCACTAAATGCCTGTTCGTCAACGACTTTCAGTGGTGATGATTGCAAAAAATGAGGCCGGGTTACTCCCCGATTGCCTGGCATCCGTCCGTTGGGCGGATGAAATTATCCTGCTGGATTCAGGTAGCAGTGATAACACGCTGGACATCGCCCGCCAGTGTGGCGTGAACGTATATCAATCATCTCACTGGCCGGGCTATGGCAAACAGCGCCAGCTGGCGCAGCATTACGCCAGCGGCGACATGATTTTAATGATCGATGCGGATGAACGGGTTACGCCTGCATTACGGGCCGCGATTGAACAGGTACTGGAATCACCAGCGCAACCGCATACCGTGTACAATATCAGCCGCCGCAACCTGTTTCTCGGCCGTTATATGCGCCATAGCGGCTGGTATCCTGATCGTGTACTGCGCCTTTATCCCTGTCACTATCACTATAATGATCTCCAGGTGCATGAATCACTCGATACCCGCGATGCGCAGGTGGTACCTTTACCCGGCGATCTGCAACATCTGACCTGCCGGGATTTCTCCACCTTCCAACGCAAACAATTAGCCTATGCGGAAGCCTGGGCTCATCAGCGTTATCAGCTCGGCAAGCGTTGCGGGATTTTTTCCGTGTTCAGCCATACCACTGGCGCCTTTATCAAAACGCTAATCCTGCGCGCCGGCTTTCTTGATGGTAAGCAGGGTTGGCTACTGGCGATGGTTACTGCACAATATACCTTCAATAAGTACACCGCGTTGTGGGCACTGAGTCAGTCAACCTCAAAAGGGAGCTTATGAGTACCAAAGCTATCTACCCGGGCACATTCGATCCCCTGACTAACGGCCATCTGGACATCGTCAGCCGCGCTGCGCTGATGTTTGATCAGGTGATCCTGGCGGTTGCCGCCAGCCCGAGCAAAAAACCGATGTTCAGCCTTGATGAACGCGTGGCGCTGGCGCAGCACGTCACTGCGCAGTTGCCGAATGTGGAGGTGATCGGTTTTAGTGATTTAATGGCGAATTTTGCCAAAGCACAACACGCCAGCGTGCTGGTGCGCGGCTTACGCGCGGTCTCAGATTTCGAATACGAACTGCAACTGGCACACATGAATCGCCATTTATTACCGACGCTGGAAAGCGTATTTTTAATGCCTTCCGAGGCGTTTTCTTTTATCTCTTCGTCACTGGTAAAAGAGGTGGCGCGTCATGGCGGCGATGTGAAAGATTTCCTGCCGGAACCTGTTTATACCGCCTTACTGGCGAAGTTGTAATCTTTTCGCTGTGGCGGTTTACTGACGCTCATCTCGCCTTAATGCTGGCAAGTACGACAAAAAAATGTGCTGCGTTGGCCCTGCTTTGCCATTTCAATCGGTGCGCCACACACCCGGCAACACTCTCCGGCACGACCATAAACCTGGAGCTCCTGCGCGAAGTATCCAGGGTTTCCGTCCGACTGCAGGAAGTCTTTCAGCGTTGTTCCTCCTTGCTCAATAGAACGCAGCAATACCGCTTTAATGGTATCCGCCAGCCGCACGGCTTCTTCCGCAGTGAGTGTCATCGCCGGGCGATGGGGCAAGATCCCGGCGGCAAACAGCGACTCACTGGCATAGATATTACCAACCCCGACAACCCGTTTATTATCCATCAGCCACGGTTTAATCGCCGTACGTTTGCCGCGTGACTGAACAAACAGATAGTCGCCATTAAACTCAGCGCTCAGCGGCTCGGGTCCGAGATGGGCCAGCACCGGGCACTGCTGCAAATTATCGCTCCACAACCAGGCACCGAAACGACGCGGATCGGTATAGCGCAGCACCTTGCCATTCGCCATAACCAAATCAATATGATCATGTTTCGCCGCAGGCATCTCTTCCGGCAAGATACGTAAGCTGCCTGACATTCCCAAATGGATGATGACCCATCCGGTGGGCAATTCCAGCAGTAAATATTTTGCTCGCCGCTGCACACTCAACACGGGTTGATCGCTCAGCATCTGAATCTCTCGAGACACCGGCCAACGCAAACGAGGATTACGGATTATCGCGTGCAAAATAGTTTCGCCAGCCAGATGGGGTTCAATGCCACGTCGGCTGGTTTCTACCTCCGGTAACTCAGGCATGCTATCTCCTTACGTTCTGTGGGCCGTAAAACAGAAAAACCCGGCCAAAGCCGGGTTTTTCCTGAGAAGCCACAATTACTTGATTTTGGCTTCTTTATAGAGCACATGCTGACGGATAACGGGATCATATTTCTTCAATTCCAGTTTTTCCGGTTTAGTACGCTTATTCTTCGTTGTGGTATAGAAATGACCTGTACCAGCAGAAGAAACCAGCTTGATCTTCTCACGAACACCTTTAGCCATGATTCAGTTCCTCAGTACTTCTCACCACGGGCACGGATTTCGGCTAACACCGTATCAATACCCTTCTTATCGATTACACGCATACCTTTCGCAGATACACGCAGAGTAACAAAGCGCTTTTCATTCTCAACCCAAAAACGGTGTGAGTGCAGGTTCGGCAGGAAACGGCGTTTCGTCGCGTTCATTGCGTGGGAACGATTGTTACCGCTCACCGGACGCTTGCCAGTTACTTGGCAGACTCGTGACATGTCAATTCTCCAAAAATCAAATCAGCTCGAGCTTTAAAAATAAGGTTTTGGCCGCCTCGTCAGGCCTTTAGCCCATCCAGGCGAGTTCCATGTGAACCCACTGAGCAGGCCTTAACGCCAAACCCGAGATTCTCAAAGGTGGCGTAGTATACGCCCTGTCGCGACAGTGCTCAAGCCCGGATCAGAGAAAGATCCCGCCAGTCAGGACAAAATCGTCTTGCCCGGCCGCTAAAACTGCATGCCGGGATCACTATGATGAACATCCTTCCCGCCGGTCTGGCCGGTTTTGCTATAGCCACTCACGCTCGGCAAAAGAAACAAATTCGCCTTTGCCGATAACCAGATGGTCCAGCAAACGAATTCCCAACAGTTGGCAGGCTTTCATTATTCTTTGCGTAATCGCCCGATCAGCGGCACTGGGCTCAGCACTGCCCGAGGGATGATTATGCGCCAGTATGATCGCAGCGGCATTGGCTTTCAACGCCTCACGCACGATTTCACGCGGATGCACTTCCACACTATTAATACTGCCGGCAAACATTTTCTGCGTACTCATCACCCGATGTTGATTATCCAGAAACAGCACCATAAAAATCTCTCGTTCCTGGTGCGCCAATGCACTTTGTAAAAAGTGCTGGGTCACCTGCGGGTTTTCCAGTACGTTCTCGCGCACAATTTGTGCGCCAAAGAAACGCCGCCCCAACTCAGCAATGGCATGTAATTGCGCCAGCTTGGCATCTCCCACGCCTTTAATCGCCGCAAATGCGGACTTTTCTGCGGTCATCACCTGATACAGTGACCCAAACTCGTCCAGTAGCTGGCTCGCCAGCACCATGACATGCTTACCCGCAGCGCCAGTGCGCAAAAAAATGGCCAGCAATTCCGCATCATTTAATGCGCTGGCCCCATATTTGTGCAGTTTTTCACGTGGCGGAAGCACTCCCCAACTCACGGTATCACCTCTTCAGGAAAACCTTACTTTGCCAGCCAAACACCACCACCACCAGACTCAACACCGCCATTTTCGAGGCACTTCGCAAAGGTGGCGAGATGGTAACGGGCATGCATATCAGAGTGTGATAAAATAAGCGCATTATGGCGTGAGATACGCGCCGTCCTGGGCACCATACTGGCGGAATTATCATGGGATTAACCGGTAAACATATTGTTCTTGGTATCAGCGGGGGAATTGCGGCGTACAAAACCCCGGAGCTGGTGCGCCGTTTGCGTGATCGTGGCGCAAAGGTGCGTGTGGTCATGACCGCAGCGGCCAAAGCGTTTATTACACCGCTCAGCCTGCAAGCGGTTTCCGGGTTTCCGGTGTACGATGATTTACTCGACCCCGCCGCTGAAGCCGCCATGGGCCATATCGAATTAGGGAAGTGGGCCGATATGGTCATTCTGGCACCCGCCACGGCAGACTTGATCGCCCGGGTGGCCTGCGGGATGGCCAATGATTTAGTCACCACGCTGTGCCTGGCCACGGATGCGCCCATTGCCGTCGTACCGGCCATGAATCAGCAAATGTACCGGGCGTTGCCAACCCAGCATAATCTACAGATCCTGGCCGATCGCGGCGTGATGATCTGGGGCCCTGACAGCGGTAGCCAGGCCTGTGGCGATATTGGACCGGGACGCATGCTCGATCCGCTGACAATCGTTGATCATGCGCTAAAATGGGCGTCTCCCGTCAACGATCTGCAACATCTCAATATTATGATCACTGCGGGTCCAACACGAGAGGCGCTCGACCCGGTGCGCTTTATCAGTAATCACAGTTCCGGTAAAATGGGCTTCGCCATTGCCGCCGCCGCCGCCGCACGGGGCGCCAGCGTCACCCTGATCGCCGGTCCGGTGAATCAACCTACACCGCCATGGGTTAACCGTATCGACGTCATCACGGCACTGGAGATGCAACACGCCGTAATGGCAAACATAACACGCCAGCATATTTTCATTAGTAGCGCAGCCGTGGCAGACTACCGGGCGGCAGAAATCGCCAGCGGGAAAATGAAAAAACAAGGTGAAAACATCACCATCAACATGGTAAAAAATCCCGATATTGTGGCCGGTGTTGCCGCAATGACCGAAGGGCGTCCCTATGTGGTCGGATTTGCCGCTGAAACTCAAAATGTGGAAGAATATGCCCAACAAAAACGCGTACGGAAGAATCTGGATTTAATCTGCGCCAACGATGTGTCAAAAACCGGGCAAGGTTTCAATAGTGATACCAACGCTCTTCACCTTTTTTGGTCGGAAGGAGAGAAAATCTTGCCGCTCAGCGATAAGAAACGCCTTGGCCAACAATTATTAGACGAGATTGTCAGCTGTTATGATGAAAAAAATCGACGTTAAAATTATTGATCCACGCGTTGGCAAAACATTGCCATTGCCCACCTACGCAACCTCGGGATCGGCGGGCCTTGATCTGCGCGCCTGTCTGGACGATGCGATGGAACTGGCGCCCGGTGCGACGCAACTATTACCTACCGGCTTAGCGATCCACATTGCTGACCCCACACTGGCCGCAGTGATCCTTCCTCGCTCGGGTTTAGGCCATAAACATGGTATTGTACTGGGCAACCTGGTGGGGCTGATCGATTCCGATTATCAGGGTCAGTTAATGGTTTCCGTCTGGAATCGCAGCCAGGACAGTTTTACCATCCAGCCTGGCGATCGTATTGCGCAATTAGTCTTTGTTCCTGTGGTACAGGCCGAATTTAACCTGGTGGAAGATTTTGACGCAAGTGTACGTGGTGAGGGCGGTTTTGGTCATTCGGGTCGCCAGTAACGCCCCACAGATTTTACCTCCTTCACGTTGCGTGAAGGCCAAATACAGGGATCCAGATGAGCTTGACGCGAAGTGATTCGGGTAAATGACGCAATCTGTCCGGAACAGATTTGATCACGGCTGGCGGTGTCCTCCTGAAGAGGATGCTCAGGGAAGAGCCGAGTAACGCCGCCAACGCACATGCAACTTGATGTATGGCGAGCATACCGCTTCTGCAACACCCATCATTTAACGCCTTACCAGCCGTGAGTCCTCTCTCACGGATGTTGCATGGGTTTTTGTCCTTTTATGGTGAATTTCAAGGGTCTTTTAAGTCATGGCAGAAAGAAAGAGCGCGAAAAGGAATCGTCGCGAAGAAATATTGCAGGCTCTGGCGCAAATGCTGGAATCCAGTGATGGTAGTCAGCGTATCACTACCGCCAAACTTGCAGCAAATATCGGGGTTTCCGAAGCTGCGCTTTACCGTCATTTTCCCAGCAAAATGCGGATGTTTGACAGCCTGATCGAGTTTATTGAAGATACGCTGATTACTCGCATCAACCTGATCTTAAAAGATGAAAAAGAGACGCTGGCGCGTTTGCGCCTGATTGTGCAACTGGTGCTCGGTTTTGGTGAACGTAACCCTGGCCTGACGCGTATTTTGACCGGTCACGCACTGATGTTTGAACAGGATCGTCTGCAGGGTCGGATTAATCAGTTGTTTGAACGCATTGAAGCACAGCTGCGCCAGGTTCTGCGTGAGCGTAAAATGCGTGAAGGCGAGGGTTTTATCACCGATGAAACCCTACTGGCGAGCCAATTGCTGGCCTTTTGTGAAGGCATGCTGTCGCGTTTTGTCCGTTCTGAATTCCGTTATCGCCCTACGGCGGACTTCGACGCCCGCTGGCCATTGCTGGCAGCGCAACTCATCTGAAATGATTACGGCGCGGTGAGCGAATTGAGCTGGCCATCCAGCAAATGTGTTAGCCGTGCGGTACCGTCAGGCGCCACCCGTAACTCACCATAGCGCGCCTGGGCGAAATATTCTCCCTGACCTTCCTGGAAAAACCAGGCATCACTGCCAATACTCAGTTGCTGATTTCCACGATGGATCTGCAAATAATGCTGATCCGGCGCTAACGGTTGGCCATGATCCCACTCGGCCATAACCGCCACTCGTTGTTGATTTAGTGTTACTATCACGCGACCATTCGGCGGGATGTCCCGGAAAGAAAGGTGGCGGTTCAGGGCGTAATTCAACGCCATATAATCACCCTGCATCAGTGCGCGTGGGTCGACCGGCGCCAGAGCCAGGCGCACTACGTCGCCCTGAACCAGCAATTTTTCGTTGCGGTAAACTAACCCATTGGTCAGCAACAAAATGCCGACTAACACCATAAACAACAGACACTTACGCATATGCACCCCGATGCAGACAACGATGTGCCCACAGCGCGAGCAGCAATCCTGCGCCTCCGCTCCCGGCTAATACCAGTGACTTCGCCAGCAGTGAAATGCCAGCAAAGTAATAATTATCAATGGTATAAAGCACTAATAATGTGGCCGCCACCAGCAGCAGCACCTTACTGCCATGATAACGGGCCAGTAATATTCCACTACTGGCAAGCGCAATGCCCGGGGCAAAAAGGCTGATCACGGCCAGCAATGCGGCCCCATATAACACCGGCCAGCTACGGGATAATTCAGCCCGGCGCCCGATAATCAGCGCGGGAAAGAGCAAACCCGCCGCCACACCTTCATTAAAACCACTCACCGGCACCAGGTGAAGCCCACCAGCCTGCGTTAACCAACTGTACGGCATGGTATGACAGAAACAGAGCAGCAACAGACCCGCCATCATACCGATAAGCCACGCGCGGTAACGCCAGGCATAGCGATCATCTGTGGCCAGTAGCATTAACAGCGAGGTGATGCATGCCACCACCAGTGCCGGGAATACGGTGTTCAGTACCGACAGAGACGCCAGACCATTAATCAGTAAAAACACCATTACAGCACTACTGAGGCAATGGTAGACACGATTGCGAAATACGCTGTTCAGCAGCGCAAGCGCCAACAAAAGCAGCAGGTCCAGTATCCCACTTCCCCAGCCAGCCCCCCCCATCGCCAGTACCACCGCGCTACACAGACTCAGTGTGCTGGCGATGGCCCATGACAGCCCGATTTGTTGCAGAATCACGGCTGACTTCCGTAAAAAAAACCAGCCAGGTACGCCACTAACCACCGCCAGCAGTAAAAAGTTCAGATTATCCAGGGAATCAAAACCAACAGACAGCAGCAAACCAAGAATCAACCAGGAGAAGATCAGACAACCCGCAAACCACCCACTGAGAATAAAGGCGACATGGACATACCATGGCATCCGCCGGTGGAGCAATGCCGTGATGCGTTGCATACACTGCTCTGGCATGACGCCATAGAGTTGTAGTTGTTGCATCACCTTCTGCAACATGGCCTGTTGTGCGATATTTTCTTGCGGCATGTCATCGTGGCGCCATCGCTTCAGCCAGCGGCTGGCTTGATATGCGCACAGGAAAAACACCACCAGCCCCGCCGATAACATCACCATCACACCCACCTGAAGGAACAGGCGCGATGCGGCAGCGACCAGGAAAAAGCCGATACTGAATAATCCGTTGGTAAGAATGAAGAGATCACGCTGACGCCGGTAAAACAACAGGTAGCCGAGAGCTAACGTCCCCAGCCATAACACCAGGCTGAGAATACCCCATGGCGTCCCATCATAAATCCAGTAGCTACTTGCCAGCGTTAATGTCGCCAATAGCCAGAAAGCCATGATACGAAACAGCCAGTCGGCGCGCCGAACCCCGATAAACCATGCCGCCAGCACGATCAACTGGCTGGCTTGATACAGCAGATCCAGCCCGATAACCCCATAGCCAAACCCTATGCTATCCAGCCGCAGCAAAAACGCCACATTTGCCGTCAGCCAACACAAAAACCACAATGCTGTTAGCCGGGCAAAAACCGCAAGCAGAAATAAGCTGAAAGACCAGCTACAGAACAGTAACCAACTTTCGGCGCCGGTTTGGTAGATTTGTCCATAAACGGCAAACAAAACGCCCAATAACAAACCGATCGCGATCAGTGCCAAATGCGCCGCCATCCGAGTCCAGCGCCACCATACCAGCACCATTAGCGCAATAATGGCGCCTTCGATTAACGCAAATTTCATCAGCCGCGGTAATGCCTGCCAGTTCCAGGCAAAAAAGAAAATCACCCCACAGGACAACGATAACGTTCCGACCAGCGCAAGAAATACCCGTACGAATCGCAGCCATCCCTGGGTATCAGGACGCACACCGATCAACAGCAAAAGGGCATGACTGGCGGGTATGGCGATCACCCCTTCCACCTGTAACTGTCGTAGTGCACAGGCTGTCGCGCTGGCGGTTTTGTCGGCAAAAAACGGATTATTCACGCGCAAACCTCTGGCGCCAGTTGATGCGTATTATCAAACACCGTACTCTTTCTGGTAAGCACGCACCGCCGCCAGGTTGTTCGCCATGGCCGGTTTCTCTTCCAGATACGCAATCATATCCTTCAGAGTGATCAGTGCTGTTACTGTACACTGATAGTCACGTTCAACTTCCTGGATCGCGGAAATGTCCATCCGCCCGCGCTCCTGACGGTCAAGAGAGATCAATACGCCCGCCAGCGTCGCGCCATTGGCGGTAATGATGTCCATCGATTCACGAATGGCAGTACCGGCCGTGATCACATCATCCACCAGCATGACACGTCCTTGCAGCGGGCTACCCACCAGCAAACCACCCTCACCGTGATCTTTTGCTTCTTTGCGATTGAAGCAATAAGGCACGTCACGGGCATGGTGATCAGCCAGCGCCACTGCCGTGGTGGTGGCAATCGGGATCCCTTTGTAAGCCGGGCCGAACACCAGGTCGAAATCAATTTTCGCATCAACCAGTGCCTGTGCGTAGAAACGCCCCAGCAAAGCCAGATCACGACCGGTATTAAACAGGCCGGCATTAAAGAAATAGGGGCTTTTACGGCCCGATTTCAGCGTAAATTCACCAAATTTTAATACCTGTTTGCTCAGAGCGAATTCGATAAACTGTCGCTGCCAGGGTTTCATCGGTTTATCCTCACACATCGTCTAAAAAACCACCGTGGGTTTACGGTTATCCCGCGTTTGCCTTGCACTACCGCTCACGCTGCCCCGCGATCACGGTTTTTTCGGCGCCTCTGTCAGCGCAGCTTTCTGTGCCTGAATCAGGATATCAATACCGCCTCGCGCCAGTGCCAGCAAAGTCAACAACTCCTCGTGACTAAAAGGCTCGCCTTCGGCCGTTCCCTGTATTTCGATCATGCGACCATCCTCGGTCATCACCACATTCATGTCAGTTTCTGCGGCGGAATCCTCAACATATTCAAGATCGCACACCGCTTCATTATTGACGATACCGACTGAAATTGCGGCCACCATGCCTTTCATCGGGTTTGCTTTTAGCTTGCCTTCCGCCACCAGATGATTCAACGCATCCGCCAGCGCCACACAAGCGCCGGTAATAGAGGCCGTTCGGGTGCCGCCATCTGCCTGCAAGACATCGCAATCCAGCGTAATAGTGTATTCACCAAGGGCTTTCAGATCGATCGCGGCGCGCAGGGAGCGGGCGATCAACCGCTGGATCTCCAGGGTACGCCCACCTTGTTTGCCTTTTGCCGCTTCACGCGCATTACGGCTGTGGGTCGCTCGTGGCAACATGCCATATTCAGCGGTGACCCAGCCTTGTCCCTGCCCTTTCAGAAAACGAGGCACACCGTCTTCAATCGTGGCGGTGCACAGCACTTTGGTATCGCCGAATTCAACCAATACGGAACCTTCTGCGTGTTTGGTGTAGTGACGGGTCAGTGTGACGGGACGTACTTGTTGCGCACTACGGCCTGCTGGACGCATGTTTTTTCTCCGGCTTACTCATATTGGCTGCGCATTATACGGGCTTCGGGTGTCGCTGCCTACCAACACCCGTCCATGAGGTCCTTTTTGTCACGAAAAGTCGCTGGTGCGGCCTGTCACGATGTCGCATCACGACATGATGTACAATGACATAAAAACGCGTCAAACCAGGGTTAACCGACATCACACGCAAGCAGCCAGCCGGCGTTTGTTATCGCTTAATGAGGCTTGTCAGTGCACCGCTTTTTTTCACATCAACAACTTATGCCTATCATGACCGGGACGGCATCGCTATAATTCATTTATCTTTCCTTAAAACGAGTACGCACCATGATTCGCAGCATGACCGCCTACGCCCGTCGTGAAACCAAAGGTAGCTGGGGCAGCGCAGCCTGGGAGCTACGATCCGTTAATCAACGCTATCTCGAAACTTATATTCGTCTGCCAGAGCAATTTCGCAGCCTTGAGCCCGTGATTCGCGAGCGAATTCGCCAGCGGCTGACGCGTGGCAAAATCGAGTGCAACCTGCGCTTTGATGCCGACCCGAGTACGCAAACTGACCTGATCCTCAACGAACAGTTAGCCAGACAACTGGTAAAAGCGGCAAATTGGGTAAAAATGCAAAGTGACGAGGGGGAAATCAACCCGGTGGATATTTTGCGCTGGCCTGGTGTGATGTCAGCGCAGGAGCAAGATCTTGATGCTATCACGGTTGAATTACTGGCGGCGCTGGATACGACCATTGACGACTTTATTACCGCCCGCGAGAGCGAGGGAACGGCACTGAAGGCACTGATTGAACAACGGCTGGAAGGTGTTAGCAATGAAGTAATCAACGTCCGGGCGCGGATGCCAGAAGTATTGAAATGGCAGCGTGAACGTCTGGTGGCTAAACTGGAAGAAGCGGAAGTTCAGCTTGAAAGTAACCGTCTTGAGCAAGAGCTGGTGATGATGGCGCAGCGCATTGATGTTGCCGAGGAGCTGGATCGCCTGGAAGCACACGTTAGGGAGACTTACAATATTCTGCAAAAGAAAGAAGCTGTGGGTCGCCGCCTTGATTTCATGATGCAGGAATTCAACCGTGAATCGAACACGCTGGCATCAAAATCAATTAATGCCGACATCACCACATCAGCAATTGAATTAAAGGTATTGATCGAGCAAATGCGCGAGCAGATTCAAAATATCGAGTAATTTCTGCTAACATCTACTAAATTGTATTAGTCGCGACTTGATCTGACACATAACCTTGAAAGGTTGAGAGTTACCGGTTTTGATATGGGTGTCGAATCCTTATACAAAACACGAGGTAACTCTCATGCTTCATACTACCAATCCCGTTATCAAACACAAA
>JAATFO010000149.1 GCA_015655145.1 Enterobacterales bacterium
AATCATCCGCTGAAGTGTATGGTCAAACGAATATCGGTGGTAAGGGCGGCACGCGCATCCCTGTTGCCGGTATCGCTGGTGATCAGCAGGCAGCATTGTATGGTCAGCTCTGCGTTCAACCGGGGATGGCGAAAAACACCTATGGCACAGGCTGTTTTATGCTGATGAACACCGGCACCGAAGCGGTCACCTCCACCCACGGCTTATTGACCACCATTGCTTGTGGTCCTCGTGGTGAAGTCAATTATGCCCTGGAAGGCGCGGTCTTTATCGGCGGCGCATCCATCCAGTGGTTGCGTGATGAAATGAAGTTAATCAATGATGCCGCCGACTCTGAATACTTCGCACAGAAAGTCAAAGACACCAACGGGGTTTATATGGTGCCGGCATTTACCGGCCTCGGCGCGCCCTACTGGGATCCGTACGCCCGTGGCGCAATTTTTGGTCTGACACGCGGTACCAATGCGAATCACATTATTCGCGCCACCCTGGAGTCTATCGCTTATCAAACACGCGATGTATTAGAGGCCATGCAAAACGATGCCAATACCCGATTGCAGTCACTGCGGGTTGATGGCGGCGCGGTGGCCAACAATTTCCTGATGCAATTTCAATCCGATATTCTGGGCACGCGAGTGGAGCGACCGGCGGTTCGTGAAGTGACGGCGCTCGGCGCCGCTTACCTCGCCGGTCTGGCGGTTGGGTTCTGGAAAGATCTCGACGAAGTACGGGCAAAAGCGATCATTGAGCGTGAATTTCGCCCGGGTATTGAAACCACAGAACGAAATTACCGTTACGCAGGCTGGAAGAAAGCGGTCGGTCGGGCGCAAGCCTGGGAAGACCAGGCTGATTAACGTTCTCCTGCCCGTGGATATCCTGTCCACGGGCAAGGTTCTCCCCACATGAGCTGGCTATGATAAACTTCTCGCCTGATCCTTTTTCCTGAGACAAACCATGAAACGAGAACTGGCGATTGAATTTTCCCGCGTTACTGAAGCCGCCGCGCTGGCGGGTTATAAATGGTTAGGACGTGGCGATAAGAATGCCGCCGATGGTGCAGCGGTGCAGGCAATGCGTATTGTGCTGAATAATATCGATATTGATGGCCAGATAGTCATTGGTGAAGGTGAAATCGATGAAGCACCCATGCTCTATATTGGTGAAAAAGTCGGAACCGGCCACGGTGAGGCTGTTGATATCGCCGTAGACCCGATAGAGGGAACACGAATGACAGCCATGGGCCAGGCCAATGCGTTGGCGGTACTGGCGGTTGGCGACAAAGGCAGCTTTCTGCATGCCCCAGATATGTACATGGAGAAATTAATTGTTGGTCCTGGCGCAAAAGGACATATTGATCTGAACCTGCCACTGGAACGTAATCTGCGCAATGTGGCGACCGCATTAGGTAAACCCCTCACCGAGTTAACTGTTACTGTGCTGGCGAAGCCGCGCCATGATGCGGTCATAAAACAAATGCAACAACTCGGCGTTCGCGTATTCAGCATCCCTGACGGCGACGTTGCAGCCTCGATTCTTACTTGCCTGCCTGACAGTGAGGTCGATGTTTTGTATGGCATTGGCGGAGCGCCGGAAGGCGTCATCTCAGCCGCCGCGATCCGGGCACTGGATGGCGACATGCAGAGCCGCCTGCTGGCACGCCATCATGTCAAAGGCGATAGTGAAGCGAACCGGCGAACAGGTGAAGAGGAACAGGCACGCTGCGCCGCCATGGGGATTGAGGTCAATACCGTACTGAGGCTGGAAGAGATGGCGCGGAATGATAATGTGATTTTTGCGGCTACCGGCATCACCAGCGGTGATTTACTGCAAGGGATTACGCGTAAAGGCAATCTCGCCAGCAGTGAAACGCTGTTGATCCGCGGTAAATCACGCACGATCCGCCGGATTCAGTCGATCCATTATCTGGATCGGAAAGATAAAAATTTACATCCGTATATCATCTAAAACCGGGGCAAAAGAATCAATCACAAAAATCATGTTATTATACTAAAAATCAATAAGTTATAATAATGTTTTTGTCAGCAAAACAGCATAAAAAGTAAAAGCCGTCATCCCGTCAGTTGACGAACAAACAGGTCTGGTGACATTTGTCGATACGAGCTTTACCGCCTGCTCAGGCTGGCAAAATCGGCGCGCACTGGCGAAGATAAGTACAGTCAGCGTTTATCACATGAAAATAATCCATAAGGAGAAAATCAATGGCTGAATGGGTCAACGCAAAAGTGAGTAAAGTGCAAAACTGGACAGAAAACTTATTCAGCATCACAGTTCATGCCCCGGTTGCCCCATTCACTGCGGGCCAGTTTGCCAAACTTGCGCTGGAAATCGAGGGTGAACGTGTGCAACGCGCATACTCTTATGTTAATGCGCCAGGCGATGACAATCTTGAGTTTTACCTGGTTCTGGTCCCACAAGGAAAACTAAGTCCGCGTTTATATGCGCTACAACCGGGTGATGACATGATGATCGCCAAAGACGCGGCGGGTTTTTTTGTACTGGATGAGATCCCTGAATGCCAAACGTTATGGATGCTGGCAACCGGCACCGCCATTGGCCCTTACCTGTCTATATTGCAGGAAGGCAAAGGATTGGCGCGTTTTGACCACATCGTACTGGTACACGCGGCACGTTTCGCTGCTGACCTCAGCTACTTACCGCTCATGCAACAGCTGCAACAACGTTATAGCGGTAAACTCCATATTCAAACTGTAGTCAGTCGTGAACAAGCCGCCGGCTCACTTACCGGACGCATTCCGGCACTGATCGAAAATGGTCAGTTGGAAACGGCAACAGGTTTGAAGATGGAAAAGGAAACCAGCCATATTATGCTATGCGGTAATCCGCAAATGGTGCGCGATACCCAGCTTTTGCTAAAAGAGACGCGTGGCATGCGCAAACATTTTCAGCGTAAACCGGGACACATGACCAGCGAGCATTACTGGTAAACCAGCCCGGGCATAAGCTTTACATCCTGGTGACCAGAGCCCATTGCGCTCCCACACAACGATAAAATCACCGCTTATCGACAAAAGACGCGTTTTCACGCTGATGAAGCCCCCCATGATGTCAGGTAGTTTTGACTTTAACAGGGAAAAACCGGTCTAATCGTGGACTATGTTTTACGGCTTAGGATGGATACGATGAAGAGAGCGCCAGGTTTTACATTAGGCGGCCTGTCAGGGATTTTACTGTTAGCATTGCTGTTCACGACCGCCAGCGCCGATCCCATAACACCGGATCGTGCTGAGCATCTGTCTGCCGCCCCTTATTTACTGGCTGGCGCGCCCACTTTCGACATGACGATTGCTCAGTTCCGCGAAAAATACAATGTGATGAACCCTGATCTGCCACTTAGTGAATACCGCGCAATCAATAACCGCGAAGAAAAAAGCAATCTGACGCGTGCGGCCAGCAAGATCAATGAAAATCTCTATGCTTCCACCGCACTGGATCAGAACAGCGGGAAAATAAAAACTTTGCAGATCACCTGGTTACCGATTCAGGGGCCGGAAGAGAAACCCGCACATGATAAAGCACTGGCTTATATGACCGCACTGCTGCGATTCTTCACACCGATGCTGTCTGCCCAGGACAGCGCAAAACGAATGAATGAATTACTGAATAAAGGTAAAGGACTGCGCTATTTTTCCCAGACCGAAGGCGCGTTACGCTTTGTGGTGGCCGACAATGGCGAGAAAGGCATGACATTCGCTGTTGAACCAATAAAACTGTCGCTGGTGGCCCCCTGAAGAGACGGGTAAAAATGACGAAAAGCAAAGCCTTTACAGTTTTTGATCTCTATACTGGCTGACTGACATCACTGCCTGAGTGCAGTGCACTTTAAACGTATCACGTTAAGCGTGGAGGAATATGATGCGACATCCATTAGTGATGGGTAACTGGAAACTGAATGGCAGCAAACATATGGTCAGTGAACTGATCAACGGTTTGCGTAAAGAGCTCAGTACTGTTGTCGGTTGTGGCGTGGTCATTGCACCACCCGTGATGTATCTGGATCAGGCAAAACATGCCATTTCAGGCAGTCACATTGCCCTGGGCGCGCAAAACGTTGATGTGAATTTATCAGGCGCGTTCACCGGTGAAGTCTCCGCCGATATGCTGAAAGACATTGGTGCAAAATACATCATTATCGGTCACTCCGAACGCCGAACTTATCACCACGAAAGCGACGAATTTGTTGCGAAAAAGTTCGCTGTGCTGAAAACGGCGGGCTTGATTCCCGTACTCTGCATTGGTGAAACTGAAGCGGAAAACGAAGCCGGCAAAACAGAAGAAGTGTGCGCTCGTCAGATTGACGCGGTGCTGGAGACGCAAGGCGCAGCGGCATTTAACAACGCCATTATCGCCTATGAACCGATTTGGGCAATTGGTACCGGCAAATCGGCCACGCCGGCACAAGCCCAGGCAGTGCATAAATTTATCCGCTCACATATTGCGAAGAAGGATGCCGCAGTAGCGGAACAAGTCATCATTCAATACGGTGGATCTGTGAATGATAAAAATGCAGCGGAATTATTTGCTCAACCAGACATCGATGGTGCCCTGGTTGGCGGTGCATCACTGAAAGCCGATGCCTTCACTGTGATCGTCAAAGCAGCCGCCGCAGCGAAAACAGCATAATCCCGTTGGGGCGGGGCATTCCCCCGTCCCTGGCAGACCAAAATACTCGTCATACCGTCAACAGCATTCTTTAGCCTCGCAAACAGCGTTCAAATCTGTTCCACCGTTGCCACACCTGCCGGACACCGCGCGGCTTAAGCTGATTATAAGCCCGACGCTTGTCGTCTTTTTGCGGTGCGAATGATTTAACGTGTCTTCAGAATACGACATTGATGATCCTGTAGCTCTTCCGCCGAACCCCGGTTGAGTGTCAGCCAGTCGCTGGCTATCACCATCAGGGTTAACCGGCCATCCGGCAATTGCGCCAGAGCCATACCGTATTTCCCCATCTCACGTGAGGCCCTGGGCACTTCCTGCGCCAGACGAAGAAAACTGCTTTTCTGCGCCAGCTCTACTGCCGATAACGTACGGATCAAATATGTGTGAGTACCCAGCTTTTCTGCCCGCCATTGTTGATTCAACAAGGGCATAAGGGCATCCAGTTGCTGGCGGATATCCGGCCGCAAACAAGAGATATGGATATGCAGTTGATTTTGCGTACGACCATATTCAGCATTTATCGCCAGCGATAGGGCGTTGTCGGCAACCGCTGATGTGGCCCCCTGAAACACCAGACAGTAGCTGTATCTCCAGATAAGAGACAGGCTTGAATATATGTCTAACACTAACGCCAATTTTGAGATGACCGGGATCCTGTTAGGGCAAGAAGTCCGTAAACGTAAAACTCCTCA
>JAATFO010000036.1 GCA_015655145.1 Enterobacterales bacterium
ACTGATCTGTCGGGAGCCGGATGCGATAGTTCCGTACGTCCGGTTCTGAGGAGGGGCCTATCTGGACGACTGGGTAGGTCTACTCAACCAAAACCCCAAGTAGGGGGCCGCAATGGGTAAAAAAAAGCCCGCGCTGCGCGGGCAAAATCCTTGTTACTTCTAGGTTAACTGCCCCTATGGGGATGGTGCAGTCGGGACAGTTTACGGGATATGTTTGTCAGAAATCTCGTCGCGGAAAGTTAAGAAAACGAAAAAATATGCCGCCATAGTCTCGTAAAGACTCAAGTTCGTCATCAGGGACAAACAGGCAAAGTATCGTTGGCGGATAAAGTCCCGTCCCAGCACTTCCTGAGAGCCACCATCTTCGATTACACTGGACACATAAGTTCCAGGGGAGAAGCAGGATGAAAGTGAATGATCGCGTGACGGTAAAAACAGATGGCGAGTCACGTCGTCCAGGCACAGTGCTGGCAGTTGAAGATTTCAGTGAAGGGACTATGTATCTGGTATCGTTGGAAGATTATCCGATGGGGATCTGGTTTTTTAATGAAATCAACCATTCAGATGGCATTTTTGTTGAATTGCACGATGAGTAATGGCGGGCAAATTCAATCGTGCGATTGATAGATGCTAAACAATTCTCGCTGCAGTACCCGTTGTTGCGGTAAATGCCATCAATAATGCCCGCATACATGCAACCTGATGTAGAATCAGGACGAAAAATCAGAAAGTAAAAAGCCGATTTACTCGACTTTTTACTGGGCTATTATCTTATATTGACATAAATACCTGAAGTTACATTATCGGCTAAGCGTACGACATGATATATCACCTGCTTGTTATGTGTTTTTATTTTACGCTTAATATTGCCTTTGTGTGATGAGACGGTCTTGGCTTTTATTTGCATTTTATCGGATATCTGAATGGTGTCATGTCCTGACATCCACATTTTTAACATATTCGATTCTGTCTGGCTTAAGGTTAGTGGATGGATACTGGGAGAAGAAGAAAAACGATGTGTGGTGTTAATTCTTTTTTGGAAATAAGTAGAAAGTAGCATATCCAGTGTGGATGACTTTATCGATTTTGATGTAATAATCAAGTTCTTACGAACATAGAGGTATTCCTCAAAATGGATATTGGATATGGCCATGAAAATAAAAAACAGTGTTTCCGGATGCTGGAAAATAATATTCCTGATCCGTGTGCTGGAATCGGCTTCGTGGATGAAACACTCTTCATTAATGAAAACAACACCGGGTTTGACTTGTTGACACCGGCTATGAAGTTGATCAATATCGTTGACGGAGTATATATTTTTCTTTTTGACTCCACTTGAAGCCATGTAATCCATTAAGCCCAGACGTGTATAGCTACAAGAATCCATAATAATCGTTGGCATGTTAGCGCCCCCTCACCCATTTGTTATCCGTTTAAATCAACGATGAATACGCGTTTGCTATAAGGAAAAAATATCTATACCTGTCACCTTACACGCTATGGCTGCGCATTGGCGGTTTATGGCCTTCTGCGTCACTTCACCGGTATAGGCACCGCAGGGACTCTCTGACCCGCTGTTTAGCGCTCACACACATTATTTAGCGTGTATACACGGTATCTTCAATCAGTTCCGTTTTAAGCAAACGGTCAAAATGCAGTGAATGTCGCAATAGCATCATTTTCTTACCCTTACTGAATCACAGGGTCAGCATCTGTTACGTGGACTGAACATAACCGTGTTGTGTTGATCAATGACGCACTGACAACCTCACCCCCATTAGCATAGCATTTAATATCTTTTTGCGAACTTTCTCACTATCGCGCACAAAACAGATATTTCTGATAGGAAAAATCTTAAAATAATTTATAGCCTAAATGTATAACATATTGAGACAGGTTGACAATGCTGTAAAATTTTTTTCAGCAAAGAGATAGGACTGGTGTTAAAAGTAATACATAACAATGAGTTGCTTTTTTCTATCAGCGTCCTGGCGTGATTGATTTCAGTATTGCTATCTTTAAAATACGCGAAGCCCTCATTAATAAGAATAATTTTTAGCATAAGAACATCACTATCAGAATTACCTCATCGTTTTTCTGATAAAGATGGTTCGGAAAATGCAAGGATAGTTTCTATGTGCTTAAGTATCTGTAGCAAATGAAGTTGGCCAGCATTGCGGGTGTATTACTTCGCCACCCATCACGCTTGTCAGAGAGTAACCCAAGGACTTCACTGGTTAAAGGCTCGCTGTAAGGGGGGGCATCATACTGAGGCGCCTGAAATCGGCCTGGCAATTAAGAAAATGCGCGGTGAATTGATGACAAAAACTAACCACTAAAGCAGGATGCTGCGTTACAAAATCAGGACCAGGTTTACGGCAAGAAGAAAATTATCCGCCACAAGATAAAGCGGGTATTCACCTGGGTACAAAATGTCACATCCCAAATAATCTTGCATTGCAGAAAGACGACAAGTGCAGGCATGCCGATGCTTACGTGAGCCATTGACTGTATTCAGGGCACATATTTCTGGCGCAGAACGCACTGTTTTCAGTAAATCTGCAGAGGCAAAGGGCAGGCGAGCGCCTTGCTTGCCTTTTGCCGCGTTGTCACAGTGCATGTTTAACGCAGAATTCTTCCCAGCTCATGCCGAGCGCAGTGGCATGACTCTTCAGATAGGCTTCAATAACCTGAATCGCCACGGATTTATCGGGTTCTGCCAGTTGAATTGAAAACAGGATGGCGTCTTGTTTTTTCTCCCTCAGCCAGGCGGCATAGAGACGGTCAGCCTGACGTGTTCTGAACGAGTCCAGTGTCATGCCGTACTGGCTGGCATCTTCCGGCGTTAAATCGGCAAGCGCTTGCTGGTAATCAGGGTAGGTGGATATAAACATCGCGCGGGCGAGGGTGTAATAGTCTTCGGGTGTTTTCATTATCGCTAATCTGCATAATATATCATGGCTTAAGTTTAACGCGATGGTTGTCCACTGTCTCGTTGCAACAGGCTAACCATGCGGTCTTGTTGGATATCTGTGCCCGGTTATCGCGAAAACAGGGTGATGATCATGCCATTGTTTATTATGTGTCTTGCGTCGTTGACGGTAAAAATTATAACGTACTCGCCACGCATTAATGTTAGGAATGAAATATGAACAAGTGGATGCTTCTTAGTGCGCTGGTGCTCAGTGGTTGCACGCAAATTACTGACTATAGCCAGGCGATAAAAACGCCGGCACCAGCCAGTTTACAAGGGAACTGGCAAACTACCGGACCGCAAAGCGGTTTGATCAGTGAACAGGCGATCGGCAGCCTGATCATCGATCAATCGGGGGACACGCTGGATTGCCGTCAGTGGCAACGCGTGATAGCGAAACCGGGAAAACTGACCATTATCAGTAAGCAATATGTCAATGTGAATAAGCAATTGCGCGTGATGCCGTTAGACGTTGATGGCGATATTTTGCATTATGATGGTTTGACATTGCATCGGGTCGCTCAGCCAACGGTCGAGTGTCAACAGACACTTAGCGCAGTGGCCGCACAGCCCGACGCCCGGGTGATTCAAAACATTGAACCGCAGATTTTACGCGCCACCTTTGCCAGGAGCAAAACCACGGAATCTCCCTGATAAGCGCATTATTCAGCCGGATTTCACGCCCTCCCGGGCAAGCGCGGGAGGGGGCTGGTCGCATTATGATAAAATCCAAACGCTGACACTGCCTGCGTGGCAACGGAATATAGCGTGGCCATGCTCATCACTGTGGATGGTTTCTGTATGGTGCCCAAGGTAATCATGCCACTGTTTGCCGGCAAAGCCGTCCCCCAGATCCAGCGCTTTTTCACCCTCATCGCCATTTGACATAATGACCACACAACCGGGCTGCTCATCAGTGCCACTGCGACTGAACGCCACGCAATTGGGATGATCAAAATAATCGGTTTGTCTGCCATGGGCATACCCCTGACGTGCGCGTATGAGTGATTCCAGTGCAGGAATCACTGGCATATCAATAGGGTAAATGTTGCCATCATCGCCTTCATCGTGATAACTGGCGCCAAACAAATCAGGATAGAATACAGTGGGTACACCTTGTTCACGTAAAAGAATGAGCGCGTAAGCCAGCGGTTTAAACCAGGGTTCAACGGGCGCTTCAAGCGACTGTAACGGCTGGGTGTCATGGTTTGCCACAATGGTGACGGCATGAGAGGCATCGCGCGCAACCAGGGTATGGTCAAAAATTTTGCTCAGATCATATGCGGCGCCTTGTTTTGACGCGAGATGAAAATTCATCTGTAAAGGGGCATCGAATAACTGCGTTTTTCCAGCGACCTGTTCAATGTATTGCTGCAGTTTGTCCACATCGTGTGACCAGTATTCCGCAACGATAAACATCGCGTGTCCGGCAACCTGTTGTATGTGCTCAATCCACTCTTTATAAAACCAGGCGGGGATATGTTTCACCGCATCGAGGCGAAAGCCGGTGCAGTATACCTCGTCCATGACCCACCGCGCCCAGTACTTCAGTTCCTCGGTGACCGCATGGTTACGGAAATCAATATTGGCGCCCATCAGATAGTCAAAGTTGCCAAGTTCGTCATCCACCTGGTCATTCCAGCCGTCGCCGCTATAATCATTGATTATCTTGAATACCCCTTGTTCATCGGGCTGTTCAATATGATCGACGCCGCTAAAACAGGTGTAATTCCAGATGAATTTCGAGTACTGGCCAGCGCGCGCCGGGAAGGTAAAACGGGTCCAGGCTTCGGCCTCGATGATCCCGGTATCGATCTCTTCACGATTGTCGGGGTTGACGCGATTGACCTTGACCGCTTCTTTTTCATCCGCCCCCATTTTATGGTTAAGCACGACATCAAGCAGTACGCCAAGATGGTGATTTTTTAACGCCTCAACCGCCGTCAGCAATTGTTCTTTGGTTCCGTATTTGGTCGCGCGGCTGCCTTTTTGTTCAAATTCGCCGAGATCAAATAAATCATAGCTGTCGTAGCCAACAGAATAGCCCCCGGCGTCGCCTTTATAAGCAGGAGGAAGCCAGACTGCGGTAATCCCGATATCAGCTAACCAGGCGGCACGCTCAGCAACTTCAGGCCAAAGCTTGCCGCCGTCTGGGTAGTACCAGTGAAAAAACTGCAACAACGTGGTGTTCGGCATGTTTTTTGCCTCATTTTTTCATCAGACTTGAAAATGAAGTATGGTGTAAGTCTGACGGAATAGGGAATGGCGGCGCATAATTTTACCCTTAACATCAAAGGACATACCTTGCCAGCAGGCAATGAGCGTGGGTTATGCCGCCTCATGGCAATAGATGGTTGATATCAATATGGATCGACAACATAACTTCTGTAACACTATAGGGATCATTCAGTGCATGTTGTGGAGGCTGTGTTGCCCTTATCTAATCTGATCCAATACCCCCGCCTGGCGTTTATTGATGCGCCAACGCCGCTGGAACATCTCACCCGGCTGTCTGATTACCTCGGGCGTGATATTTTCATGAAACGTGACGATGTCATGTCAATGGCGATGGGCGGTAATAAACTGAGAAAACTGGAGTTTCTGGCGGCTGACGCGCTACGTCAGGGGGCGGATGTATTAGTGACGGCGGGGGCTATTCAGTCTAACCATGTCCGCCAGACCGCCGCAGTGGCGGCGAAACTGGGACTGAAATGTGTCGCCTTGCTGGAAAATCCCATTAATACCCAGGCGGAAAACTATCTCGGAAACGGCAATCGTTTATTACTAAAACTGATGGATTGCGAGGTGGTGATGGTGGATGCGCTTGCGACGCCAGATGCGCAACTGGCGGAGCAGGCCATGCGTCTTGAAGCGCAGGGGTTTCGCCCGTATGTGATCCCCATCGGCGGTTCGAATGCCCTGGGAGCGTTAGGGTATGTTGAATGTGCCCGTGAGATTGCCCAGCAAAGTGCAGGACGGGTTGATTTTTCCGCTGTGGTGGTGGCATCGGGGAGTGCCGGTACACAGTCGGGTCTGGCCGTTGGGCTTGAACAGTTATTACCACAGACCGAGGTGATTGGTGTGACGGTGTCACGCAAGCTGGCCGATCAGCAACCTAAAGTAGAGAAATTAAACCATGAACTGGCACAGTTATTGGCGCTGAAAGTCAGTGCGCCAGTGACATTATGGGATGACTATTTTGCCCCGCAGTATGGTTCACCCAATGAAGAGGGGATGGCGGCAGTGAAATTGCTGGCGCGTCTGGAAGGGATTTTCCTCGACCCGGTTTACACCGGCAAAGCGATGGCCGGGTTGATCGACGGTATTCGGCAACGGCGTTTTTGCCGCGAAGGACCGATATTATTCGTTCATACTGGTGGCGCACCTGCGTTATTTGCTTATTACCCTTCAGCATAATTCCGGATCGTGAAACCGTGTTATATATACCCAGGTAACGTCGAGATGCAGGAGTGTTGGCGACACTCACGTAGCCAACTCACCGTTCCAGATAACTGACCCGGGATTTCGTTCACTTGCCGTAAAGCGGCAAGTCGAATGATGGTGAGTTCGGCCAGTAAATCGCGAGCGGGCGTCAACACGAAAGATGACGGATCGCGGGTTAATTCATTGTGTTTTTGGCTGAAGGTGTTCAGCCCGGGAAAGGCCTTGCGGACATAACAAGCTGACAATAATCATCAATAAATGGGGTAGTTATGAATTTATCACGGGTAGGCCGTCAGGCCATGCTGGGTGTAATGGCGTTAGCGCTGGTTGCTGGTTTTAATGTGAAAACGTTTGCGGCAGAAAATCTGCTGAATAAAGTTAAACAACGCGGGACATTATTCGTCGGGCTGGAAGGAACCTATCCGCCGTTCAGCTTTCAGGATGAAAAAGGTAAACTGACGGGTTTCGAAGTGGAGTTTGCCGATGCCCTGGCTCAGCGTCTGGGGGTTAAAGCCAGCCTGAAACCGACCAAATGGGATGGCATGCTGGCGTCGCTGGATTCCGCGCGTATCGATGTGGCGATCAATCAGGTGACCATTTCCGAGGTGCGTAAAAAGAAATATGATTTTTCCACGCCTTACACCCTCTCGGGGATTCAGGCGCTAACCCGCAAAGATAACGCGAACAGCATCACCAAAGCGGGCGATTTAGCCGGTAAAAAAGTGGGTGTGGGGCTGGGTTCAAACTACGAACAATGGTTACGTGATAATGTCAAAGGTGTTGATATTCGCACATATGACGACGATCCGACCAAATACCAGGACCTGCGTTCAGGCCGGCTGGATGCCATTCTGGTGGATCGACTGGCCGCGCTGGATTTAGTGAAGAAAACCGGCAGCACTCTCGCGGTTGCCGGGCCTGCCTTCTCCCGTCAGGAATCGGGCGTTGCATTGCGCAAAGGGAATGAAGACCTGCTAAACGCCATTAACCAGGCGATTGCCGCAATGCAGCAAGACGGTTCACTGTCGCGGCTTGCTGAAAAATGGTTTGGCGCGGATGTAACGAAATAATGTATGAGAGTCTGCAACTGGTGCTGGATTCAGCACCATTTTTAGCCAAAGGCGCCATCTTCACGCTACAACTGAGCATCGGTGGCATGTTTTTCGGCCTGGTGCTGGGGTTTATTCTGGCGTTGATGCGCCTGTCATCACTCTGGCCTGTCATGTGGCTGGCGCGTTTTTATGTGTCGGTCTTTCGCGGTACCCCGCTGATCGCACAACTGTTTCTGATTTATTATGGCTTGCCACAATTCGGTATTGAGCTTGATCCCATTCCCTCGGCGATGATTGGTTTATCACTGAATACTGCCGCATATGCCTCCGAATCATTGCGTGGCGCCATTGCAGCGATTGAACGTGGTCAGTGGGAGGCGGCGGCCAGTATTGGAATGACGCCCTGGCAGACATTGTATCGCGTGATCCTTCCTCAGGCGGCACGGACCGCGTTGCCGCCGTTAGGCAACAGTTTTATCAGTCTGGTAAAAGATACGTCGCTGGCGGCCACTATTCAGGTGCCGGAGTTGTTTCGTCAGGCGCAGTTAATTACCTCGCGTACGCTGGAAGTGTTCACCATGTACCTGGCGGCGTCACTGATTTACTGGCTAATGGCGACCGTATTATCCGCGTTGCAAAACTGGCTGGAAGATCGTGTTAATCGCCAGGATCAGGAGTCAAAATGAGTGCCATCAAGGTCAGTAAATTGGTCAAGCAGTTTAACGGTCTGACGGTATTGCACGGTATCGATCTGGAGGTCGCCTCTGGCGAAGTGGTCGCGATTATTGGCCCCAGCGGCTCAGGAAAAACCACCTTGCTGCGCAGCATTAATTTGCTGGAAATTCCCCAAAGCGGCACCATTCAGGTGGGGGATATCACGATTGATGCAGCGGTGCCCATGAGCCAGCAGGCTACCCGGGTGCGTCGTTTGCGTCAGCAAGTCGGGTTTGTTTTCCAGAACTTTAATCTGTTTCCGCATCGCTCGGTGCTGGAAAACATCATTGAAGGACCGGTGATTGTGAAGCGAGAGCCGAAAGCGGAGGCCATTGACCGCGCGCGCAAATTGCTGGAAAAGGTGGGATTAACGGGTAAAGAAGCCAGTTATCCGCGTCGTTTATCCGGGGGACAACAACAGCGAGTTGCTATTGCTCGCGCACTGGCGATGCGCCCGGAAGTGATCTTGTTTGATGAACCAACCTCAGCACTCGATCCCGAACTGGTGAGTGAGGTGCTAAATACCATCCGGGCATTAGCGGAAGAAAAGCGAACCATGGTGATTGTCACGCATGAAATGGGTTTTGCCCGGGATGTGGCTGATCGCGCGATCTTTATGGATCAAGGGAAAATTGTTGAGCAGGGACCGGCGAAAGCACTGTTTAGTGATCCCCAACATGCGCGAACCCGGCTGTTTCTCGATAAGTTTCTTAATCAATAATGGGCTGGCGTACGGTTAGATGTTGAGGATAAGGTAAAACAAAGCGTGCCTGCTTCAGACTGAGTTAAAAGGGTTTGCGCAGGTTGTCGCTGAGTCACCGTGTACTTGCTTATGGTCGATACGCGGCTGACTGTATCCGTCTGTCAATTATTAGCTCTTCTTTTATATATCCGCCGATCGAGCAATGCCTTCAAGAGGTTGCAGGATGTTGAGTCGGTTTTTCAGTGCCTGGCGGATGTTAAAAAATGCCGTGCTGCCCAGTGGTAAACGAAACGGCGGGTGTTTGTCATCGGCACACACGATCATGGCATCTACCGTTTTATCCGCATCACCTGTTATCCTGAACTCGCCGGATTTTAATGCGCTTCGCATTCGGCCGGTAGCTGTATTTTCATAACAATCCATCGCGGTGGCTTCAACAAGACCTGTGGCAAAATTTGTTTTTGTTGGGCCGGGTTCGGCAATAATGAAATCAATACCGAACTCTGCCACCTCTTGTGATACTGCTTCAATAAACCCCTCCACACCCCATTTAGAGGCGTGATAAAGGCTGAAGTTTGGATAAGCGATTTGACCGCCTTCTGACGAAACCTGCATGATGCGTCCACCACCCTGGGTTGCGTAAATAGGGTAGCACGGCGCGGATAAGCTGGATGGAGCCCGTCAGATTTGTCGCTAATTAATGCTCGATTTGCCGATCGTTTAATTCTTCCGCAGCACCGAATAACCCATAACCCGCATTGCTAATGATGCGATCAATCTTCCCGGACCAGACCAGGAAAAGGCCTGCAAGATGGTTGAGCGAATAGCCGCCGTGTCGGTCAGATCCAGCGAGAGCACATGCAGACTCTGTTCGTATTGGTGTGCTAATACGTGCAGTGTATCAGGACGGCGTACTGTTGCGATAACACGGTCGCCTCGATGTAACAATTTCTCTGTGAGTTTGCGTCCCAACCCGAAAGAGGCCCTGGTGATTAACCATGTCTTGCTCATAAATTGCTCCTTTCGTGAATGTATGAACAAGCATAATTTCATTTTACTGATAAGATAATACCCCTTAGATCGCATGTATTAGTGAATATATACCAGCAATGAAAAAACCTTCCTGGACCGAGTTACTGATTTTCACCACCCTTGCCGAACAGAAAAATTTCCGCCGGGCATCAGATTTGCTGGGTATGAAACCATCGACATTAAGCCATTCCCTTAAAGGGCTTGAGACTCAGTTGCAGGTACGCCTGTTTCAGTGAACTATGCGAAGCGTTACACTTACTGAAACCGGCTAACAATTTTACTTGCGTGTACTGCCCCTGATACACGAAACGGACGATGCGATCGGTAGCATAGTGGCGATGGGGAAGATGCCGGGAGGGGGGGGACGTATCAATGGAAGTGATGCGGCGCTGAGTATTCTTATTGCGAAAGTCGTGCCGGATTTTGTTCAGCAATACCCGGGCATTGAACTCGATTTAGTTGTTGATAACAAACTGAGCGACATTATCAGGGAGGGGTTCGATGCAGGCGTAGGCCTGTATGAAGACATACCACAAGATATGGTTGCGGTCAGAATCAGCGAAGAAATGCGCTTTTTAACGGTCGCCTCTCCTGAATACCTGCGCGTTTCTCCCCCATTGAGTCGCCCACAGCATCTGCTGCAACATCGATGCATACGCCAGCGCCTTCCTGGCGGGAAACGCTATGCGTGGGAGTTTTCCCGCGGTGATGAAGCCTTTTCACTGGATGTTCCGGGAACGCTGACGCTCAACAATAGTCAATTGATGGTGAAAGCCGCTTGCAACAGTCGGGGTATTTTATGTCCCTGAATTGCATGCGTGGCCGTATTTATATGATGGTTCCCTGGTGAGTGTGTTGGAAGACTGGGGCTTGACATCGCCGGGGTTATTCCTTTATTTCCCATATAACAAACACATGTCCTTCGCGATGACTGTTTTTCTTGACGCCGTTAAAGCGTCGTAAACCGGCAGGATCTGGCGGGGAATGAAAGCTTGACGTTCCCTGGCATGCTTTCATTCCGGTAAAGCGCTTTTAAGACCGCTACGCTATGGTATGAGGCAGGCGTGGTTTTTATCGGCCACGCGATGCTTACCCCATGCTCATCAGGCTGGCATTCCCGCCCGCAGCGGCGGTGTTAATACTCAGCGATCGTTCGGTCAGCAGATGATCCAGCCGTAAATGGGTTTCACCCGACGCAAACCCCTGAACGGAAATGATTGCCCCCGCCCGGCAGGCCAGCTTTTCACTCAGTGTACGGAGCGGCTCGGCGTCCCCGTGATAGATTGCCGCAGAAAACGGTTCATCACTGTACAATGGGTCAATGGCCCAATCAATGCATGCCTGTACTGCAGGGGGCAATGATGCCGCCAGCGTGCGATGCTGTTCATCATCTTGCCACAATGCCCGGCTGCCGATACGGGTGACTGCGGCCAGTTGCGTGAGGGCGTCACGATCATTCGCGGCAATACACAACACACGTTCCCGTGGCAACAGCGCATAGGTGTTGCGTTCGCCTGTCGGCCCCGGGAGCTGGCGCACACTGCCCGCCAGAGCGAAGTCATGGAAATGCTGACAGAGCGACGCCAACTCTGGTTTATCTTTTGCCCATTCACTCAGAATGCGGTGCGGCTCAGGCAAGAGGGCGTGCGAGATTACCCCGGTCGGTTGCTGTGCATCCTGACGGGCCAGCGTAGTACATAATGCATTATCCGGACGGTGTGCAAGCAAACGATAAAGATACAGCGGCCCCCCGGCTTTCGGCCCGGTGCCGGAAAGTCCCTCACCACCGAAGGGCTGTACGCCGACCACGGCGCCGACCATGTTACGGTTTACATACAGATTACCGACCCTGGCGCTTTGAGTCACCAGCGTGATGGTTTCATCAATTCGGGTATGGATACCCAGCGTCAGGCCATAGCCGGAAGCATTGATTTGCGCCACCAGTTGCGGCAAATCGTTACGGGCATAACGCACCACATGCAACACCGGGCCAAACACTTCTTTATCCAGTTCATCAATGTGGTTAAGTTCGATCAGCGTGGGCATGACAAACGTGCCCTGAACCTCTCCGGTGCTGTCGGTACGGGCCATCTGGTGAATGTTAAGCCCTTTTGCCCGCATAGACTGGATGTGTTGCTCAATGTGTTCTTGTGCTTCGCGGTCGATCACCGGACCAATATCGGTAGTGAAATGCGCAGGATTACCCATGCAACATTCCGCCATCGCGCCCCGCAACATCTGCAAAGTGGAATCAGCGACCTCTTGCTGAAGGCATAATAGCCGCAGGGCAGAGCAACGCTGTCCGGCACTGTCAAATGCCGAAGCAATAACATCTGTCACAACTTGTTCGATCAGTGCGGATGAATCAACGATCATCACATTAATGCCGCCAGTCTCCGCAATCAACGGTAGCGGGCGACCTTGCGGATCAAGACGACCAGCAAGTTGATGTTGCAGCAAACGGGCCACCGCAGTGGACCCGGTGAACAATACTCCCCGAATGCGATCATCCGCCATCAGTTGCGCGCCGACGGTTTCGCCACGGCCAGGCAGTAACTGGAGCGCCCCCGGGGGCACACCGGCATCATGCAGAATGTGTATCGCTTGTGCCGCAATCAATGGTGTTTGCTCTGCGGGTTTAGCCAGCACACTGTTTCCTGCCGCCAACGCAGCGGCAATTTGGCCAGTGAAAATCGCCAGCGGGAAGTTCCATGGGCTGATACAGACCACCGGGCCAAGCGGTCGATGTGTTTCGTTATCGACGTCATTGCGGACCTGAGCGGCGTAGTAACGCAGGAAATCGACCGCTTCGCGCACTTCAGCGATGGCATTGCTGACGGTTTTACCTGCTTCGCGAATCAGAATGCCCATTAGTTGTTGCATCTGGCTTTCCATCCGCAGGGCGGCCTGTTCAAGGATTGTCGCCCGCTGTTGGGAGGGGGTGGCGAACCAGAGAGCGCCGCCACTGACTGTGGCACTCAGCGCAAGGCTGACTTCCTGTGGCGTGGCTTCGCGGACCTGGCCGATACTATCATGAGGATCGGCCGGGTTCAGTATTGAGCGGGTTTCACCATAATCAGAAGGGCCATCAATGATGGGGTATGCCAGCCAGGGGTGAGCGGCGCTATTCAGTAAGGCACTGGATAATGATGCCAGACGGTGCTCGTTTGCCAGATCGATGCCCACGGAGTTTTGTCGTGTGGTGCCATACAGGTCACGTGGCAAGGGAATTTTGGGGTGCGGTAATCCGGCAGTGCCTTCGTTAAGGGCGTATTGCTCAACCACTGCGGCCGGGTCGGCAACCAGCTCGTCTAATGACAATGAGGTGTCGGCAATTTTGTTGACGAAAGAGGTATTAGCGCCGTTTTCCAGCAATCGCCGGACCAAATAAGCCAGCAGCGTCTCATGACTGCCGACGGGAGCATAAATCCGGCATGGGCGATTCAGTTTACCATCGGCCACGGTACCCACCACTTGTTCATACAAGGGTTCGCCCATCCCATGCAGGCACTGGAATTCATACTGACCAGGATAATAATTATTGCCCGCCATTTGGTAGATAGCCGC
The DNA here is from genome assembly GCA_015655145.1 of Enterobacterales bacterium. GTDB lineage: Bacteria > Pseudomonadota > Gammaproteobacteria > Enterobacterales > Enterobacteriaceae > JAATFO01. The sequence continues at coordinate 13,487 of JAATFO010000036.1, forward strand.
CAGCGTCTGAGCGTTGTGCGTAGCGAACTGCGGGTAGACCAGGTTAGGTACGGATAACAACTTACGGGCGCAGGCCAGATAAGCAACATCGGTATACACTTTGCGGGTATACACCGGGTAGCCTTCCAGGCCCTCAACTTGCGCGCGTTTGATTTCGCTATCCCAATACGCGCCTTTCACCAGACGGATCATCAGACGGCGACGGCTGCGTTGCGCCAGATCGGCTAAGTAATCGATGACAAAAGGGCAGCGTTTTTGGTACGCCTGGATAACAAAGCCAATACCGTTCCAGCCAGCCAGTGCGGGCTCCGCGCACAGTTTTTCCAGTAGATCCAGGGATAATTCCAGACGATCGGCTTCTTCTGCATCAATATTTATACCAATATCATAAGCTCGCGCCAGCATGGTGAGGGATTTTAGGCTGGGATAAAGCTGGTCCATCACACGCTGATATTGCGCCCGATTATAGCGCGGATGTAATGCCGACAGTTTGATGGAAATCCCCGGACCTTCATAAATACCACGATCATTAGAGGCTTTGCCAATGGCATGAATCGCTTGCTGATAGGCAGCAAAGTAAGCTTGAGCATCGTCAGCGGTAAGGGCGGCTTCACCCAGCATATCGTAGGAGTAACAAAATCCTTTTTCTTCTCGTTTACGCGCATTGGCCAGCGCTACAGCGATGGTTTCGCCACTGACGAATTGTTCCCCCATAAGACGCATGGTCATATCGACCGCTTTACGGATCAACGGTTCACCGCTTTTGCTGATAATACGGTTAAGTGCGTGCGATAAGCTGGTTTCATTGTGGGTGGACACCAGCCGGCCAGTAAACAGCAACCCCCAACTTGCCGCATTGACGAACAGTGATGGACTGTGCCCCAGGTGTGATTGCCAGTTGCCGTGGCTAATTTTATCGCGAATTAAGGCATCTCGCGTGGGTTTATCGGGTATGCGCAACAGCGCTTCCGCCAGACACATCAGAGCCACGCCTTCTTGTGACGACAATGAAAACTCCTGTAACAGACTTTGTACCATTCCAGCCCGACCGCTGGTTTTCTTTTGATTTCTCAGCTTTGCAGCCAGTGAAATCGCGAGTTGTCGGACTTGCTCCGCCTGTGGCGAGGGCAAGCGCGCCAGTTCAAGTAGCATCGGCAGCGCTTCGGTTTCCGGACGGCGCCAGGCGGCAGTGATAGCCGACCGGCAAACTGATTGCGGCAAAACCTGTTCGGCAAAATCAAGAAATGGCAGGGAAGAGGTTGCCCGTGTTGGCGTGTTGTTGATAGGGGAAAAGGGGGCTGGAATGTGATCTGGCGCCGTCTCACCCGCTTCCAGTTGCGCAAGGTAGGTAAATATAGCCTGTTTAATCAACCAGTGTGGGGTTCGGTCGATTTTCTGCGCCGCCTGCCTGAGCCGCTCACGCGTGGCTTCATCCAGTTTAACGCCCATGGTGGTGGTTGCCATACCGTCAACACTCCGTAATGATATCTGTAATCAGCAATATCACTGATGTTGCAACCTTGTGCAACCTTGTTAAATGTGACTGCGGTTGCAACATGGGAAAATACGGGTTGGTTAAACCGTAAACGTGAGCCGGGTAATGTTGAAAATCGCAATAACTGGCGCTGGGTAGCGTTGATGATTCTGGTTATCACTGGCTTTACTCGCTGCACTCAACCATTGATGTGATGGCGCCAGCGACCTTCTGCAGATATCAGACTGATCATGGATGAATAAACTGTAATTAACTTGTTAAATCTCATTGTGTTATCAAGTTAATTGCTTTTTTTACATGCTGCCCGGCGCGGGAATACGGCCTTTGTTCCGTGATGAAGTAAAATTAGTGTTGCAATCGGACGGCAGTTTGTTGCATTTTAAACGTTAGCGGTAGTCAGATGTGTTTAAGCTTCACTATGGAGATCGCGAATGGAAAAGTCCTTTAAAGGACATGTACGTGAACCCCGTTTTTATCGCTTTTTTTTGCGAGGGATTTCCTCCCCCATCGTTATTTTCTTCGTCTTTTATTTCCAACGGCTCAGTCAATCCATTATTCACTTTCTGGTACGTGAATGCGCCCCGGTGTATTTGCGTGCTTTTATCAACGGCTGGATAAGGCTCAGAAGGAAGCCACGACCTCTAAAGTGTTCACGTAATCGCGTCGCAATCTTGTGAGATGCGGGAAATGAAACCAACTGTAAGGTGCCACTATGGGAAGACAGAAAGCAGTGATCAAAGCGCGTCGTGAAGCAAGACGTGTGCTTCGTAGTGATTCACGTAGCCATCGTCAGCGTGAAGAAGAATCGGTCACCTCGCTGGTGCAGATGGGTGGGCTGGACGCCATTGGTATGGCGCGGGATACGCGAGACCAAAGTCCAATAGAAGCCAGAAATGACGCCCAGGCGCACTATCTCAACGCCATAGAAACGAAACAATTGATATTTGCCACCGGTGAAGCGGGTTGTGGTAAAACCTGGATCAGCGCAGCAAAAGCCGCTGAGGCCCTGATACATAAGGATGTTGACAGGATTATTGTAACCCGTCCGGTATTGCAGGCGGATGAGGATTTGGGTTTTTTGCCTGGCGATATCTCAGAGAAGTTTGCCCCTTATTTCCGACCCGTTTATGACGTTCTGGTTAAACGTCTTGGCGCTTCCTTTATGCAATACTGCCTGCGTCCTGAAATTGGCAAGGTGGAAATCGCGCCCTTTGCCTATATGCGTGGACGGACCTTTGAAAATGCGGTGGTGATTCTGGATGAGGCGCAAAATGTCACCGCAGTGCAAATGAAAATGTTTCTTACCCGCCTTGGAGAAAACGTGACGGTGATTGTCAATGGTGATATTACCCAGTGCGATTTGCCGCCGAATGTGCCATCGGGTCTGAGTGACGCGTTGGCGCGTTTCCAGCCAGATGAAATGATTGGCATTGTGCGTTTCAGTAAGGATGATTGCGTGCGCTCGGCACTGTGCCAGCGTACGCTCTATGCTTACCGCTAATTGAATACATTACGGCAAAAGCCCTGATACGCGTCAGGGCTTTTTTTAGCAGTCAATAAATAACCTCCGGCATAGCCGGAGGTTTAGGGTATATCCATTTATTATTTTTGCCACCATCTATGGTGGGCTGAAACTAAATAGCTTCTCATATTACCGCTCCACTTTAGCCAGCCCATGGCGATTTCCGGGGAACGGTGAAGCAGCATTCATAAACTGATTTACCCGTTCCAGTAATTGCCACATATACCGACACTGATGATTTCTCGTTACGGTTTCGTGTAACGACAACCACTACCGTTCTATCGGATTCAGCCACGGCGAAT
>JAATFO010000114.1 GCA_015655145.1 Enterobacterales bacterium
CTGCATTTTTAATCAGTCGATTATCGAACAATGTATTTCACCCTGTCAGCGAGATTATTGCTTTTGTTGTTCAGATATGGGGGCTGCGCTTTGCTGTTCCGGGAATGAATAAATGGTGGCATCATAAAGGATTTTCCTACAAAAAGCCGACAGGGGCTCCCCATAAATTCAGTGAAAAAAACAGCGGCAATTCATCGAATACTAGTAAAAATTAACAAAGTCTGTGGGAGATGAACCCGTCCTTTTCATTGATGCCGTCCACCCGACTCAGGCCACAAAACTCAGTGATGGCTGGATACGCAAAGGTGAGCGTAAAACCGTGAAAACAACGGGAAGCCGGACGCGCATCAATGCTGTGGGCGCATTAAATCTCAACGCACTGTCACATCCGGTTATCTGTGAATATCAAACCATTAATGAATATAATATCTCTCTATTTTTCAATGAAATACGTAAGGTTTATCCGGATTACAACCAGCCACTCCACATTATTTTGGATGTCGCGGGGTATCATCATGCCGCGTTGGTGAAAGACTGGGCTGAGGTGGTTAATATAAAATTGCATTACCTGCCGCCCTACAGCCCGAATCTGAATCCGATAGAGCGAATGTGGAAAGTAATGAATGAATACGCGAGAAATAACCGTTATTTCAGCAATCCGCGCGAGTTCCTGGATACCATATCTGTATTTTTTAAGCAAACATGACCGGATATAGCCGATTCGTTGAGTACAAGAATCAACGATCACTTTCAGATGCTGAAAACTGCATTTGAGGTTTATTGGGTATAGACACTGATCCTGCCCAGATTTAACGAGCACCCTGTTAAGTAAAGTAAACTCATTAACTGAGGTGACCCAGGTGGTTGATTAAAACCACACTGTCGCTGAAACCGCTAACGTAACGTCATCTGTCTTGTTCTTTATTCCAGAGGTGAATGCCCGTGTGTCCAGCGTTTGGGGGAGATGCCAAACTTACTGCGAAACACCTTACTGAAATGGCTGACATTGGAAAATCCTACTGTCTGCGCAGTTTCTGTTACGCTGGTTCCTGAAGCGAGCATGGCCAGTCCCCTGTCCAGGCGGATCCGCGTTAGTGATTCATGTACAGTGGCGCCGTAAAGCGCATTGAAGCCTGCCTGCAATCGTTTTTCGTTGAGTCCGACTGCCTGGGACAGTGACTGAACGCTCCAGGCTTCCTGGTAACGCGTTTCCAGCATGGCGCGGGCTTGTAATAATCGCAGGCGGTCAGAAGGAACGGCGCACAACGTAGAAGGGGTGCCATGTTCGCGTGAAAATTTATCCAGTACGGCAGCAATTGCTTCGCTAACTTTCGCACAGAGGAAAATATTTCTTGCTTTACTGTCAAGATAACTGCACTGGCTAATTTCAGCCGTCAGGCGGTGTAATCCACTGAAGATTGGCATTATGGCCACACTGGTATGAATATGCGACAACCTGTACAGGATAGATTTCATGTACTTGAGCACATCATTTATACTCAGACCAGTCATGCTGTATAGCGCTTCCTGTGTCAGATGAATATTCACCAGCTGAAAGTCGAGTTCGGGCGTGAGTCTGTCCCAGCCTGAAGTCTGTTCGCCGGAGATGAGCAGGCTTACACAACCAGCATCAATACGAAACTGGTCGCCATTATCAAAACCGGCTTCAATGCACCCTCTCATTAGAATACTCATCGACAGCGAAGGGCCACTTTCAACCTGAAATTCCAGGGCTGAATCCGGTCTGCCATTCATGCAACAAATATTCACGCCCTCCCGGGGATGATCCACTCGGGTGATACGTACCCAGTTTTCCGGGAACGACGCCATATTTTGTTTGATGTTCGCAGGATCTTGTCGCTTTTCCTGATATGTACCCCTTGATGCGCCGGCCATAGCCTTTATCCCAGAGTCAGTTTATGAAGTTACCGTTGGCAAGCCTTATGATTTCAGGCGCGGGGGACGTTGTTACCACGATAATTATTTTGTTGCAAATGATAATGATTATTGATAATAGCAGGCAGTCTGTTGATGACAAGTCTTTTTAATAGACTGATTTTTTTGTGATTTTACCCTGAAAAAAGCAATGTTATGCTGAATTCAGTGCCCTGCTTATCGCCATTTCCGTATCGAGAACAGAAAATTTTGTTTAACACATTTAGTGTCTGGCCCATCAGGCAAATTTTACTTGCCACTTTGGCCCTGGGCAGCGCGCGAAATCCTCACGTACTACGTGTACGCGCTGGTTTCTCCGCGCTGTCCGTGTCCACATTGACGACGACAATAAGACCTACTGGGCCAGGCTCTTATTAGTCGCCGTGGTGAGTTTGTGACGTTAATCACGGCAAATATGAGTGAATTGTCATTCCTGTCTATTTTGTCAGTACCACACATCACAAATGGTTCACTCTAACGTTCCGGCTTGCCATTGAGGGTTCCTGCTTCAACGGACGATCTGACGGCGCTTTTTATGTCTCGCCAAAAAATTCACTGACTAAATCTCAACAAAATCTATTTACCTCAGTGAGGAAAGACCCTTTTTTGTCATTATTTCGTAAGTCTGATGTAAATTTTTACTGGAATAGACAAGTTTTGCCTGAAATGAGGTAGTCGATACCGTCATCTTCTCATAGCATCCAGGCACCAGTAGACAGTGTGTTCAATAATCGTCCGGCCTGTTGACATAATTGTTCAGGCCTTGGTGTGTATCACCGGCTGAAATTTTCCATCAACCCCGTACACAGAACCGCAACGCTGGATGCATGCGGAAATAAAGTTGAATAAAAATCATTATTATTATGATTCGTATAATCATAAAAGGATAATTCCCTTTCTTAACAGGCTGATACCGACATGATTTGGGATTTTAAAAAGGCCAGATATGGCACAACACTAAAAAAAAATGACATTTCTTGCTTTGATTTCTTTTCCCGGCGAACAGGGGCTGGTACAGCAAGCAAATGCAGCTAACGATTCACAGACAACGCCGGTTGTTGATTCTTCCTCTTCTCCCAATACCATAACGGTTTCACAGAACGCCCCGACAGCGACAGCGCCGAAAACCGGCCCAAACACCGGCGCCAGCAAAAAAGACATTGAGCGCCGTAACGCCAGTCATCTGAGCGACGTTGTGGATCAGATCTCAGGTACCTCAATGAATAGCCTGTATGCCCGCCCTGATGTCTCTATTGGTATTCAGGGGGTGGCGGGTTATGGTCGCGTCTCCCAACAGTTGGAAGGGCTCTCGCAGAATTTTGTCGCCTTCACCAAAGATATTGGCCAGACTGGGTCGATCTACGTTGAACCGCAATTTTTGCAATCTATAGATGTCAGTCGTGGTGTTAACACCTCCACCGGTACGCTGGGCAGCCTCGGCGGCAGCGTTAATTTCCGCTACCTGGATATGGATGATATTTTGCGCCCAGGCCAGAACCTGGGCGGTATGGTGCGCGGTTCCACCGGCTTCAGCCAGTATGGTAACGGGCAAAAACCTTCCGGGGCCGCTTTCCTCGCCTGGCGAGATGATAGCTGGGATGTCATGCTGGGCGCTTCCCGCAGTAAAAACGATGCCTACAGTGTTGGCAGTAACTTTAATGAAGGTGAGATGCTGAACCAGTTTAATGCGTTCAATTTCGCGTTCAGTGATGACCAAAACAACACTTACTCTGCCACTGAGAACTGCCGTTACGGCTATGTCAACGGTCTTTCTGGCGGATATCAGGACGGGTTCAATAACTGCATGCTGACCCCGCAGCGTCTGCAGTGGCTCAAGCAGGCAGCGAAATCCGGCGCGCTGAAGGGCACTGAGCGTTCCGCCGATTCACAAATGCTGCGGCTGCGCCACTTTTTTAACGATGAATACTCACAAAGCCTTGAGTTGTTTGCCTCGGCCAGTCATTCACGTTTCGAAAGCGATCAGCAACCAGCGGTGAAAGCCTATAACAATGGTACGGAAGCTGAATGGAATGGCAGCCCGTGGTCGGTGAAAAATGAATTGGACAGCCAGGTGATCAGCCTGAAGTATCAGGGGGCCTTTTCCGAGCTGATTAATCCGAACATACAGATCTACCATGAACAACAGCGCAGAGATCAGGGATGGGTAGGGATACTGGGATCCTACGCCGCGGGAGAAGATCTGCACTACAACGTCGAGAACCAGTCCAACGGCATTAAACTGGGGAACAGCAGCCATTTCACTTTGCCGGTAGTGGGTAACTGGCGGCTGGATGCCGGGCTGGAGCTGCGCCGGGAAACGAAAACCGTGGATAGCCTGTCCGAAGAAGAATATTGGGCACAAGTCTATCAGGCAATGGGCTATCCCTATATGGTACCGGAATGGGACACCAACTCCCGTACCACCACCCAGAGTCTGGCATTAAACCTCAGTACCGATGACGATAGTCCGATGCAAATCAGCGCTGGCGTAGGCTTTCAACGGGTAGCGATGGATATCTATTCGCCGCGTTATCGCAGCGGCAATGTCGCAAAAGCGGGCACAAAACAGACCCTGTCCAATCTCAAAAAACTTTATATCAGTCAGGGATATTCCTCCAGCGAGGCCACGGCCATGGCGCGTGCAAAAATAATCGCTGACAGCTCGCAATATAAGATGGATGAGTCAGAAACGTCTACCTCAACAATACGCTATATTACCGACGATCAGCAGAAACACTATGACCTGAAATCCGGCAATCTGGCGATACAGTACACTCTGCCAGACACCGGGTTGACCCCTTATGCCTCGTTAGGTTATGGCGAGCGGGCGCCCACCAGCAGTGAAATGTATATCTCTGGCGCCTGGATGCGACAGGCTTTTTTGGCCAACCCTGATCTGAAACCAGAAAAAAACCTGTCGTTGCAACTAGGCATCAATTACCACCGTCCGGCCCTGTTTACCGCTTCGGATACCTTTGATGCCGGTATCGGCTTCTATCGCAACCGGATCAAAGATTATATCGGTTACGGTCCCTTATGGATGAGCGATGACCTTATCTATAATGGCGCCGGTAGTACCGGGCAAAGCGTTGGCAGCGTTAATAACCTTAACGCCGTGATCCGTCAGGGGTTCGAATTTAACCTCGCCTATCATCAACCGCTGTTTTATATCCGCAGTAACCTGACCGTGCCATTACGTCATAACAACAAAATGTGCAGTTGGAACTCGCCCAGCGGGAATTACTATGTTGAAAGTACTGACAGTGATGGCAATACGGTCTATACCCGCGGCACCGGACACGGTGGCAAGAACTGCTACTCCGGCTGGAACTGGATGGAGACCAGTCTGGTTGAACCGATTCGCGGCAGTATCACTGCGGCGCTGACCCCTTATAGCGGCAAACTGGAGTTAGGCGCGACGTTGCTCTATCGAGGCAGACAGCGTGCGGCCTACTGGTATGTGAAAGATGCCCAGGGCGAGTTTAATCAGGCTGAGTTGAATTCACAGGAACCCCTCCCCGATCACGATGGCTGGATTACCGCCAATCTCTGGCCCAAAACCATCAAAGTGGATTTGTTCGCCAACTACCGGGTCAATGATGATCTGAAGCTGGGAGTTTACCTGGCCAACCTGACCAATCAGATGGACGGCACCCCGACCAGCATGGGCTACAACTTTTACCCCGGGCGTACGTTAACGGCCAATCTGGAATACCGCTTTTAATCTTTGCTACTTCGGCTATGGGAGCTGAAAAATGATGGCCAGGGTGGCGCCTGGCAGGTATTAACAGGAGAACGCAGTATGTCATTACAATCTGATGTGACCACCTGGCGTGACTATTTCGACGAGTACAATATCGACACAAATAATCCAGACTATCTGGGGACGATCAAAGCGGTGAACGGTAACGTCTATAGCGGCGCAGCCAGCTATCAACCCGGCACCTACAGTCCCTATCCTTTCTACACCTATACCGGCCAGGGCATTGATCATACGGATGACGCGCTGGGGGGGAGTAAGTATGTAATACAATCCAGCGCCGGGTTTACCTGGACAACCACTGACAGCAATGGCAATGGCAAATACGAGTATAACACCAGTGGTACGCTGAATAGCCTGACGTTGGGAACGGCGCCAGAAGCCGATCATGGCGCCGCGCCATCAGCCGCCTACCTGACCACGTTTGATGGTTCATCGCCGCTGATTACGGTAACCGGCTTCAATACGGCGGTAGATTATGTTGCCCACAATTCGTTTGGCGTAGCAGACGGCAATGCTGCGATTGCCGTAACCGGCACCTTCGCCAGCATTCTGTCAAATGCCGCATATATTGATAGCAGTTCGCTGAACGCGGCGATCATTTACGACCTGACCTTCGACAACACCAATACCCAGGCGTTTGAATACGTGCTGGATAAATATCTGGAATCTAAAGGTTCTGATATCACCGACAGCTACGCGCAGATTCAAACGGCGCTAGCGGGTTCCGGCGTATCAATCACCTATTACGACCAGGCAAGCAGCGCCAGCGGCGTCACTACCACCGCGGTGGCGCAAGCGGAAACGACCCACGAGTTGCTGCATGCAGCTTAACAGGATGCCAGAAAACCTGAGGTAACTGACGGGTAAACATCAACATTTTTTTAGCGGGAAGTCTTGATGTATTCGCCCGGTCAACCGCGGGGCAAGCGGGCTCACGCTTTGCCCCACTTTCCGGCAACCGCGGACCTTAGTGGTTTGCGACATCGCCTGCAAACAGAAATGCAGGTCGCATTGGCTTTCCCTGCTGCAACGGGAACAACAAAAGGCAGGAATACAATGACAACAGGCCCTTCCTGGCAGGCAGATCCCACCCGCAGCGAACTGGCTTGCGCACTACTGAGTTATAAACGCAGTTTTGTGCATATTGGTGTTTTTTCCGGGGTTATCAATTTGCTGATGTTGGCGCCGGCACTCTATATGTTGCAGGTGTATGATCGGGTACTGACATCCGGTAACGCGATGACCTTACTGATGTTGTCGTTGATGGTGGTGATGATGTATGCCTTTATGGGCGCGCTGGAATGGGTTCGCAGCCTGGTCGTGCTGCGACTGAGTACCGGTTTTGATCGTATCCTGGCGCCGCGCATCTATGATGCCGCATTCAGCGCCAACCTGAAAACAGGTAAACTCAACGCGGCTCAGCCGCTGGAAGATCTCCAGCAATTACGTCAGTTCGCTACCGGTCAGTCATTGTTTGCCCTGTTCGATGCGCCCTGGTCTCCGGTTTATTTACTGGTGATGTTTTTGTTCCATCCGCTGCTGGGCAGTTTTGCCCTGGCGGGAACCCTGGTATTGATCGGGGTGGGTTTGCTGAATGAGCGGATGACCCGCGCGCATCTGCAAAAAGCCGGATCACTGGCGATCGCCTCCCGTCGGGATGCCGCTGCTAATCTGCGTAATGCCGAGGTCATCGCTGGGATGGGGATGCTGGCAAATCTGCGTCAACGATGGGCCAGGCAACACCTCGGCTATGTCCGTGAACAAAACCTCGCCAGTGCCCGTATGTCTGCTATTCAGGGCTGGAACAAAGGGCTACGCATGACCATTCAGTCACTGGCGCTGGGGCTGGGCGCCTGGCTGGTATTGCAACATCAGATGACTGCCGGAATGATGATCGCCGGTTCCATTCTGCTGGGCCGCGCGTTGACGCCTGTTGATCAGTTGATCGGCGCGTCACGCCAGTGGAACAGTGTGAAAGAAGCTGAACGTCGTTTGAGTCAGCTATTGTCTGACTTTCCACCACTGGAAACCGGAATGGATTTCCCCCGTCCGGAAGGCATGCTAAAGGTTGAAGGGCTGACGACAGCGGCACCCGCCCAGATACAACCCATCTTGCGTGGTATCGATTTTACGCTGCCAGCCGGTGAAACGCTGGTCGTGATTGGTTCTTCTGGCGCGGGTAAAACCACATTGGCCCGTTGTCTGGTGAATGCCTGGCCACCGTTACGCGGTAATGTCCGGCTCGATAATGTGCCACTGGATCAATGGCGATCGGAAACGCTCGGTGCCATGGTGGGCTACGTGCCGCAGGATGTACAGCTGTTTGCCGGGACGATAAGCGAGAATATTGCCCGTTTCGGTGAACCGGATGACAGCAAAGTGGTCGCCGCCGCGCAGATGGCCGGCGTGCATGAGCTGATTTTGCAACTCGCTGATGGTTATCAGACCCGGCTGGGTGAAAACGGCATGGGCCTGTCCGGCGGTCAACGCCAGCGTGTAGCTCTGGCGCGCGCGCTGTACGATGAGCCACGCCTGTTAGTGCTTGATGAACCCAATGCCAACCTTGATGAGGCGGGCGATGCCATACTGACGCAGGTTATCGGTCGCATTAAACAGGCTGGTATTACGCTGGTCATCGTGACTCACAAACCGGCGATCCTGCAGCTGGCGGATAAGTTACTGGTGCTGCATACCGGTACCCAGGCCGACTTCGGCCCACTGCCAGAGGTAATGCAACGTATCCAACGCGGCATGGCAACTCAACCGCCGGTGTCCGCCGCCCGGCAACCCGCGGTGACTCACCGCGTGAAGCCACTAAATCGTACCGGTACCGCTGATTTCACACAACGCCTGGAGGGGGTATGAGTCATCAATCCGTTATTCCACGGACCCCGGAAGGTGATGTGAACGATGCAGTTGACGATCTGCTGTCGGTGGACAATCGCTACTATGTGCGTATCGGCTGGCTGATTGTGCTGCTCGGGGTCATGGGCTTCCTCGCCTGGGCATCGTTGGCCCCGCTGGATGCCGGTTTACCGCTGGAAGGAAAAGTTATCGTCAGTGGTAACAGCAAGGCGGTGCAGCCTGTCGCCAGCGGTCGGGTAAAACACATTTTGGTGGCGGAAGGTGATGAAGTGCATGCGGGTGAATTACTGGTGGAGCTGGAGCCCAATCTACCCGCTAATCAACTGGATTCCCTGCGTTTCCAGTATCTCAGCAGCCTGGCCAGTGAGAACCGGCTGGCGGCTGAGCGTGATGGGATGGCGCAAATTCCTTTCGACGCTCGTCTGCATGACGCGAGCTCCCCCCAGTTAACCGGGATTATTCAAACCCAGCAACAACTCTTTGACAGTCGCCGCAGTACGCAAAAAGCCACGCTTGACGCGCTGGAAGCGGTAATGCGTGGTACTCGCTTTCAGCTCGACAGTCTGCATCGGGGTTTGAAAGCAATCCAGCAACAGCGTGGCGTATTTGAACATCAGCTCGCCGATCAGCGCCAACTGGCAGATGACGGCCTGTTGGCGCGCAATCGCCTGCTGGAGAGCGAACGCCAGTATATGCAACTGAATGGCTCTCTTGCCGATCAACAGGGAAAACTAGCCAGTCTGGAAGGGCAGCTTCTGGAATCGCAGCAACGGTTACTCGAACAGCGAGGTAACTACCAGAAAGATCTGCGTAATGCGCTGGCGGATACACGCACACGTACCGCTGATCTGCAGTCACGCCTGGATAGTGCGCAGTATGAAGTGAGTAATACGCGGATTGTGGCGCCGGCCAACGGGATTGTGGCGGACGTAAAAGTTTTCACTGAAGGCGGCGTGGTCAACGCAGGTGACAAGTTGATGGCAATTGTCCCACGAGATCGGCCGTTACAGATCGAAGCGCGCCTTCCCGTGGCGTCAGTCGATAAAGTCCATGCGGGGCAACAGGTGGATCTGGAGTTTATGGCGTTTAATGTTGCCAGCACGCCGAAAGTTCCCGGCACTGTGCGTATGGTTTCCGCCGATCGCCTGGAAGTCCCGCAGGGCGAACCTTACTACTACGTTGAGATTGATGTGGATGCGTTGCACGGGCGCGAGGTGTTGCCTGGCAAACGTCTACAGCCCGGAATGCCGGTCATCGCTTTTGTTAAAACTGGCGAGCGCACCATGATGAGTTACTTACTGAAACCCCTGCGCGATCGTACCCGCATGGCGATGACGGAGAATTAAATGAAAGGATGCAAAACCCGGGGATCATGTCTGAGTACCCGCTGGCAGTCTTTTGCCCTGGTAGTGCTACTTTTACTGGCGACCTCGGCGCGATCAAACCCGATCCAACCCCTCGATCTGGCGCAGGCGTATGAGCGCATGCTTTATCATGATCCGCAGGTCAATGCGGCGGCGGCAGAACGTGATGCCGGCCGGGATGAGAGCAATATCGCGCGCGCAGCACTGTTACCGCAGGCATCCATCACCTATCTGCGTAACCAAACCCACTTAGCGGAGAAAGTGACACAAAGCGCCATATCTGACGGCCACTACACAGTAAAGGAGAAGTTCTACGGTAAACGTGCCGGGATCAGCATTGAGCAAACACTGTTTGATTACTCCGCCATCAGCACCTATAGAATGGGGCGTATCCGGGCGGAATATGCTGATGTGCAGTACCGGTTAAAGGTGCAACAAGAGGCCGTGACGCTGATTGATACCTATTTCAACGCCATACTGGCTCGAGATTCTCTACAACTGACGCGTGACCAGTTACATATTTATCAGGATATGCTGCGGGACAATCAACGACGGATTGCACAAGGCGAAGGTACCCGTATCGACGTCCTGGGAACTCGTTCGCAGATCAGCGATACCGAGTCGGAGTTGGTGAAAAATGAAAACGATTTGGGTGACCGCATGGGCGAACTCAGTACTCTGCTTGGTGGCCCAGTGCAGGTGCAACAGCTGATGGCGATCAACCTGCAAAAGGGATTACTGCCACTACAACGGTTTTCTCTTCCTGCTCTGTTGTCTGACGCCTACGAGCAAAATCCGCAGATGCTGGCCGCAAGACTCAGCGTGAAATATAACGATCTGACGATTGAACGCGCCAGAGGCGAGTTTCTGCCTAAGATTAGCACCTTTGTTTCACGTGAGCATATTGACTCGGATGACATTGATAACATGGGGCGCAATTACAACAACAACACGATAGGTTTACAGGTTTCGATCCCATTGTTCAATGGTGGATCCAGCTTCTATACAGTACGTCAGGCTTACAGTCGCCGCGAGCAGGCACAATACGAGCTGGAATACACCAGAAACAATACCGGGAATATGTTAGAGAAATATTATCGTGTCATTACCACCAGTCCTGGCCATATTCGGATCCTACAGCAGAGCGTCAGTGAGAGTGAAGCATTGGTACAGGCGATGCGTCGAAGTGTAGCTGGTGGTGAACGGACTAACACGGACGCTTTGCAGGCTGAGCGCCAGGCGTATCAGGCGCGGCTGGCGTTGTTACGGAGTTATGTCGAGTGTTTCCAGGCATACAGTAAGCTGCAGTTCTATGCGGGACGTTTTTCAGAGAATGATATTGCAGTACTGAATCGCCAGCTGAACCGCCCCGGTAATCCTGGAGAAAGTTAAGACAGGAAGCTCAGGCTGCCAGATTATTTTTTGTTCTGGAAGCATAATAGGCTTTTTCGGCTTCCACTGGTGGTCTGTGACCGATGCGTTCGAGCAA
>JAATFO010000147.1 GCA_015655145.1 Enterobacterales bacterium
CTCTGGTACCTGTTCCTGTCTGAGATGTGGGAGCGTTTTGCGTTCTATGGTATGCGGGGCATGCTCACCATATTTATGGTGGAAAAGCTAATGCTCAGCGACCATGACGCCAACCTGCAGTATGGCGCTACCCAGGCTTTTGTTTATGCGCTGGCCGCCGCAGGCGAAGCCGGGGTGACCAATCTGCTTGATCTTATCGAGAAAGAGATGCGGGTTGCCATGACGTTAACCGGCGCCCGTTCCGTGGCCGAAATCACGCGTGAATCACTGGTTCAGACGTTGTAGAACAACAAAACACAGGAGCAACCTCCTGTGTGTGTTGAATCAATCGGCAAAAGAGGGATCTTCCTGTAATAACAGGGATTTCATCTCTTCAAAATGGCGCCGGGAAAAGTCACTGATTTTCTCCCAGTCAGTGGCTGTTTTCTCTGCGACCTCCGCAGCAAGAACACGCAATGGCCTTCCGGTGGCATAGGCATTGACCAGAATCTGGCAGGCTCGTTCCAGGGTCCAGATATCATCAAAGGCTTCACCAATATCAGGCGCGGTGACCATCACGCCGTGATTACCCATCAATAAACGGCTGTGGCCCTGTAACAGTGCCGTCAGGCGCGCTCCTTCAGCGAGGGTATCCGCCATGCCGCCATACAGGCTATCCACCGCCACCCGATTGAAATAACGCGCGGTATTTTGATCAATGGGCAGAATGGTTGGATCGTCAAGGCAGGCGATGGTGGTAGTGTAAATAGGGTGCAGATGCAGTACCACACGTACCTGCGGCAGTTTTTGATGGATCTGGCCATGAATGGCCCAGGCGGTGGCATCCACATCGGGACGCTGTCCTGCGCTATCATCATCGGCATGCAGTAACAACAGGTCGCTGGCGCGCATTCGCGAGAAATGGCGCCATTTAGGATTCAGTAAAAATTGTTTGCCGTCAGCGGAAATTGCTGCGCTAAAATGGTTGGCGACCGCCTCGTGCATCCCCAGTTTGGCGATGATGCGAAAGGTCGCGGCCAGATCGATGCGGATTTTTTCTTCAGGTGTCAGTGCCATCGTTATGCCTGGTTTGATGGGTTACAGAATAAGGCGCTGACAGCGTGGTCAGCGCCCGGTGATCGGTAATTACGGGGTGGGCATCAGGGTGCTGATATCTTCCGCCGTAGGTGGTTGAAAATGGTATTTTTTTAGCAAGGCGGCATATTTCTCTGTCTTACTGAAGGTAGCGATAGCGTCAGTGATTGCCTGTTTCACTTCGCTGTTGCCCTTTTTTACCCCAAAGCCGTTAAGTACCGGATAGAGCAGAGTATCAGAGGAAATCACAATTCGGTTGCCCAGTTTTTCAACCGCGCCGCGAGCGACCGCTGCATCAGTGATTTGGGCTTCGACCGCATGGGCGAGCAACGCCTGGGTGGTTTGTGGATCGGTGGTGTATTCACTGAGCATGATTGGCTTGAGGCCATTTTTCACACAATATTCATCCGACAACTTACGTAACTGTTGCAACCAGGAGGTTGCCCCCATTGAACCAATTTTATGGCCGCAAAAGTCTTCTGCCCGTTTGGGTTGATAATCGCTGCCTTTCAGCGCCAGAATGGATTCACCACTTTTAAGGTAAGGGATCATATCGATCACTTTTACTCGTTCAGCCGTAATATACATTGATGAGTTAAGAATATCGAAACGCCCCCCTTGTAATCCGGTAATTAAATTTGGAAAACGGGTGTCAATATTTTCTGCTTTGCGCCCGATAACCTCGGCTAATCCATTCAGTAATTCCACATCAAATCCGGCTGGTTGATTATTTTCCATATACTCATAAGGGAAAAAAGTTAAATCTGAACCAGCAATTATTTTCCCTTTTTGCATAAATTCGGCTGAGGCATTAAATGAAGAAAATAACAGCATGCTTGCCGTCAATAATAGAACAGATTTACACGGTGAGAAAATACGCACGGACAGTTTCATAAAACCTCCACAGTGATAATACCTGACATCTTTTAGGTTACTGCATTGACGACGACCATAATCGCGTCGTGCGTACTTCAGGCTCCAGCGGTTTCTTGTCCGGCTTGCTGGACAAAAAACGATGCGCCACGGGGTTTCTGTGGTAAACGCACATGATTAGGTGTGCAACGCACCAGACCGCTCTCGCGACCTTTTACCATTTGCCCGGCATGTTCGCTGGGCAGCGGGTTTTCGCCAAATGGCAGCGCGTCTTCTGCGGCATAGACACTGATAAACATCGTCCGTGGCAGTTCGGTCTCATTGGGGCTGGAGGCGTGCAATAAGCGCGTATGCATAAAGCAAACCGATCCGGCAGGGCCAAAACAGGACAGCGGTTGTTGGCAATACTGCGCGATCACTGTGTCATCCACTGCGCCACTGAAACGCTCATTTTGCCAGTGTGAATACAGTGGGCCTTTATGACTGCCTGGAATCACATTGAGCGGGCCATTTTCTGGCGTCACCTCAGTGACCATTAATAACGCGGTGATGATGTCATCGTTACTGTGCGGGGTGAACATGAAATCCTGATGCCATTTTACCTGGGTCGCGGTATGCGGCAGTTTGGAGTTAATTTTACTGTGGTGAAAACGCATACCCTTGCCGCCAATCAATTGTGCGGCAATTGTGGCCATCCGTGACTGGAATGCGGCCTGATAGTAAGCGGGGGAGATTTCCGTGGGGGAGCTGACCCGGCGCAGGGATGGATGGTCTGCGCGGTGATCGCTTTCCAGATCAAAACGTGCACGACCATCCTGGGTGGCGCCATAAGCGCTGGTGTGGGAACGACTTTCCATGATCCATTGTTCAAAATCGTTTTGCAGCGCGGTGATTTCGGGTGGCGACAAGACGTTTTCGACAACCAAATAGCCATCCTGATGGAACTTATCGACGTCACATTGCGTTATCATGTATACCCTCGTGAAATGATGTTATATCCGTCATCCTTCAGGTCGCCGGTATCTGTGTACCGGAATTACTTACCCGCGTAAACATATCGGGATTCTTACACATGCTACTTTCCGGCAATGCGAATTATTGCGCGGTTCGGTGCCTGGTTTCCTTGTTCAATAATTACATTACGCATTGAAACAGGAAAATAAATTAGTTTTTATTTAGGCTGACACAAGGAAAAAGCTATTGAGTAGTGATGTGAGTACAGGAGTATTTGTTGGTGAACGGGGAGTTTATGTCCAGGGCAATGAAATATAACTGAATAAGCCGGGAAAGAACAGTATATTTACCGGGTAAATAATTCGCGTTGCCCTTTTCAGCAACGCGGATTTGATGGAAATAGAGGGTTAAGCCAGTGAAACATCTTTCAAAAATGCTTCAACGCGCGGATGCCGGCCATCGCGTAACCTTTGCGGGGTATCATCACAGACCACCCGCCCTTTTTCCATAAAGATAATGCGATCCGACACTTTGAATGCAAAGTTCATTTCGTGGGTCACAATCAACATGGTGATGCCTTCCTGCGCCAGCGCCTCGATCACCTGCAGTACTTCATTCACTTTTTCCGGATCGAGCGCGGAGGTGGGTTCATCAAACAGCATGATTTGCGGACGCATCATTAACGCCCGGGCAATGGCAACCCGTTGTTGTTGCCCACCAGAAAGCTGATGAGGATATTTATACACGTGTTCCAGCATCCCGACTTTTTGCAGTAGCGAGCAGGCCTGACGTTTCAGTTCGCTGTTGGGCGCCAGTTTGTGGTAACGCGGGGCCAGCAGCAGATTATTCATGACCGTCAGGTGGGGGAACAGATTAAAACTCTGAAATACCATGCCGATGTTGAGACGGTGTTTCGGGTGTTCGACAAAACGCGGCTTTTGTTCACCTTGTTTCTTTAACTGGATAAAAGGCTGTCCGTTAATCAGGATTTCGCCATTATCGATTTGCTCAAGACCATTCAATAAGCGGATCAACGTCGTCTTACCCGAGCCAGAAGGACCAATGACGGAGACCACTTCGCCTTGCCTGATCTGTACACTGACTGCCCCAAGCACTTCAACATTGTTATAGGCTTTGTGTAATCGTGTCGCTTGCAGCGCCGGAATCGAGTTGTCTGTCGTGGTGCGTGGCACAACCGGCGAGGGTTGTAGCGCCAGCTCGAGCAACGCCGGATCAATACTGCGGGCGTTTTTCCGTTGTGTCACATCTAAATAGCGTTCCAGGCTTTTTAGCAGGAAATCGAATACCGTAACGATAAACACATAATAAAATGCGACCGCGGCCATGGTTTCCATCACCAAAAAATTTTGCGAGTAGAGGCGTTGGCCAACCATCAAAATTTCCGTCAGCGAGATAACCGATACCAGCGAACTGAGTTTAACAATAGAAATGTATTCATTGGCCAGCGAGGGGAGTGCGACACGAATAGCTTGTGGGATGATCACCCGCCATTGAATGCCGGTGAAGCGCAGGCCCAGCGCCCGCGCCGCTTCACGTTGCCCTTTCGGAATCGACAGCAATCCCCCGCGATGAATCTCGGCGATATACGCGGTTTCACTCAGGACCAGCGCGATCAGTCCGGCATAAAAGGGATCGCTCAACAGCACCGAAGACGACGGCATCGCCTGTGGCAAGTTATAGACGAAAATCAACAGCACCAGCAGCGGCAGGCTGCGGAAAAGCCAGATATAGCCTCTGGCTGGAATGTTCAACAAGGGATGAGTGGCTTGTTGGCACAATGCCAGAATAAAACCGAGTATAATGCTGATGCCCCAACTTAGCACACTCAGTTTGATTACGGTCCAGGTGGCTAGCCAGAAATCTGCATCGCTCAGCAGACTCAACATATAATTCCAGTCAAAAGTCATTACAGCGTTCCCCGGCAAGGTTATTATTTTTTCATCGCCTGAATATCAGCGTCAGTGGGTTCGGCCAGACTGTATTTTTTCAATAAATCGGCATAGTGTCCGCTGGTTTTGAACGCGGCAATGCCGTCAGTGAGTTGTTGTTTGAATTCCGGATTATCTTTACTGACGCCAAGGCCGACCAGCACCGGGTAAAGCAGCGTATCTGAGGTCAACACCAGACGGCCTTTCATCCGGGTCACTACGGCATTGGCAACGGAGGCATCGGTCATTTGCACTTCGACCGCATGCGCCAGCAAAGCCTGAGTGGTTTGTGGATCGGTCGAGTATTCGCTGACCTGAATCGGTTTCAGTCCTTGTTTGACACAATAATCACTGGATAAGGCATGCAGTTTTTCCAGCCAGTAAGTGCCTTGCATGGAACCCACGGTATGGCCGCATAAATCTTCTGGTTTCTTTGGTTTAAAAGAACTACTGCTCAGTGTAAAGAGCGATTCGCCGGTTTTCAGATAAGGAACCAGGTCGATCACTTTTTCCCGTTCCGGCGTAATGAACAGCGCGGAGGCGATGACGTCATAGCGCTTGGCCTGCAGGCCGGGGATCAGGCTGGTGAAGCGGGTGTCGACGTAGTGCGGCTGAAGCTTCATTTCCTGTGCCACGCCGTTCATGAATTCAATATCAAATCCGGCCGGGGTTTTACCGTCTAAATACTCATAGGGCGGAAAGGTCATGTCAGTGCCGACGGTTAATTTTCCCGGGACAATGAGGCTGGCATGCGCCAGGGTGGCTGAGGTTAATACAGCCGAACAGAAAGCCAATTTGAGTGCGACTTTGGTCAGCGGCAGATGTGAATGCATTTTGTTTCTCCGGTGCGGGTTTGCGATGATTCTTATTGGATGATCTATTTCTTCCACGTGCGGGTCAGGAGTTAAATTCATATTTTCCGACGTAGTCCATAGTCAAAAGCTGGGCTATGACCTTAGTGAGCATCACGTTGCACCAGCACATATTGCTGTGCCTGGTAGGCCAGCGGTAAAACGGGACGGGTTTTCACGTCCAGAACTTCGCCGGCCAGGACGGTATGGTTGCCCAGTTCAAACTGGTTGTGCAGTTGGCAAATAAAACTGGCAAGCGCGCGGCTTAGCAACGGTATGCCATGATAACCGTTTGCCCAGTGAGCCTGTGCAAAGCAGTCATCTGTTTTGATATGACCAGCAAACATCTTTGCGACCTCTTTTTGATCTTCGGCCAGCACGTTCACACTAAAATATTTATTATTATCAACGACATGAAATATATTTTCATGGTGTGGTATGCATATCATCAGCAACGGTGGTTCGGCCGATACTGAATTCATGGCACTGACGATGGCGCCAAATTTTCCGGCAGGCCCGTCCGTTGCGATAATAGCGACACCGGTAACACAGTGCTCCAGCGCGCGGATAAATGCATTGCGGGACAGAGCAGATGGATGACCAGGTAATGTGGGATGCATAGTGGTGCCCTCAGTGCTTAAATGTAGCGGGCATCCTGCGCAGAAGTAAAAAAAAGATAAATGCGTATTTTTCTATACTGTAGCCTGAAAAAAACGAGCCTTCTTTAATGTACGTTTTTTCTTAGGGTCTTAAGAGAAAAATCGTTATTTATTTTTGCTGTGTTTCCCATAGAAAATGGGCCTGATACAGCCTGCCAGGAATGAACAGTGGCTGGCGATCGCTTGATTTTGCGCGTTAATCAGCGTGGTGGCCAGGAAATATCATGCGCCGACAAGCTGCTTTTTCTGTTATGTACTAAGGAATCATTGATGAGTAAACCGACCCACACCCGCATCCGCATGTTTAACACCAAAGACACTTACCCTAATCAGACGCTGAATAATGATCTCTGCCAGGCGGTCCGCGCGGGCAATACCGTGTATGTACGCGGGCAAGTCGGCACTGATTTTGACGGCAAGCTGATCGGACTGGGCGATGCAGCACAACAAGCCGAGCAGGCGATGAAAAATATTAAACAGTTGCTGGAGGAAGCCGGTAGCGATCTCAGCCATATTGTTAAAACGACAACATATATTATTGATCCGCGCTATCGTGAACCGGTTTACCAGGTCGTGGGTAAGTGGTTGAAAGGGGTTTTCCCAATCTCGACTGGATTGGTGGTCTCCGGGCTGGCACAACCACAATGGCTGGTGGAAATTGATGTGATTGCCGTGATCCCGACAGAGACGGCATAACGTGTGCGCTTGCCGCATGGTGCTCACGTTGCAAAAACCTGCGCCGGGTGCTTAGCCGGTATCGTGTCTCGTTATCTCTGGTTGATTGGGCGGTGTCGAGGCGGAATGTGACATCGCCTGCGTTTGACCCGCAGAAAAGCGCAGCGATTGTGCTGCCATCACGCGAGTAAACCGTGGGCCTGAGCCATGAATCAGACTCATCAGTCTGGTGAATTTATCATGCAGCGACAGTGCGATGCCGTTGATACCACAACAGCGGCAGGGCAATCAGGTCAGCCAGTCGCACTTACACCACCGACAACAGGGGCAGTTCCCGTTTATTCAGGTGTTCTGGCGTTAATTCTTGTGTGCGGCAGTAATCCATAAACAGGCGTGTTGGGCGAGTCGGTTCGGCATGACGCAGATGAGCCATCACCAGACAGGAACCACTCACCTCATCGCTGATATCCACGCGTTTGACGCGCTTACCGTCATAGGTGAAGTCCGGAAATGGGCGCGTAACCAGTACCGAAAAGCCAAATCCTTGCCCAACCATACAACGTACCATTTCGATGGAAGGCGAACTGAAGGCGATATTGGGTTTCAGGCCTTTTTCTTTGAATATATCGATAAAGTAGTTACGGCTGGGGACGACATCCAGCAATATCATCGGTTCTTTGCTCAATGCCGCGAGGCTGACACTGCTGGCCAATGCCAGGGGGTGATCGGCAGGCAGTAACGCATAGGGTTTTTGCGGTGCGTTGAGTGGTTCAGTCTGAATACTGTTATCCAGCTCATGTTGATACAGGATGGCCATATCAAAACGACCCCGATGTAGGCCATGCGTCAATTCATGCTGTTCGCCATCATAAATTTGTATCTCAATATCCGGGTAGAGTTTTTTGAAGCCAGTGATTAACTTCGGCATGTAGAGTGGCGCCGCCGTTTCGAAGCAACCAACCGATATTGTGCCAGAGACTAAGTCATTATCGGCTCGTGTGTTTTGTTCGAAGAGATAGGACATGCGCAACAATTCGGCGGCTTTTTCATAAAACCGACGGCCACTGGGGGTTAAGGAAACACCTTGTGCATGATGGCGGATAAAAAGTTGCAAATCGAAACTCTCCTCCAGGCTTTTTATGGCTGTTGAGATCGAAGGTTGTGCGATGTGCAGATGGCGAGAAGCTTCGGCAATACTGCTATATTCAACCACCATTACAAAATACTTGAGTTGTCTTAATGTGAAGTGTGCCATGCAGGTGACCTCTATTTTATTATCTAATAAGTGCCTCTGCGTATAAAAAAGCGAGGCTCTCATCAGGTAGCAATCTTTGTGCCATACGGCAGGCCGCTGCTGACGCGGCTCTCCCGATAAGTGCGAAAGGTTTTGCCCTGTTATGGTGCATTTACTGCCCGCCATTGTCAAAAAGGGGCAAGGCTGTTGATCAGCGCACTATTACATACTGCGTGGGTCAGGCACCTGGCGCATACTGTGCCAACAGAGTACCCGGCCTCATGATATTGATGAGGTGGGACAATATTGACGCGATGGCACGTCACATAAACGCCTGGCGTTGCTTTTTGGGTTAAAGGGGTTATCCATGCTGGTGCTTATTCTCGCTTATCTTGGTGGTATCCTGACTATCGCCAGCCCGTGCATATTACCGGTATTGCCTTTTGTTTTTGCTCGTGCGGATCGTTCTTTTCTGCGTGCCGGTTTGCCGTTACTGGCTGGGATGGCGATCACCTTTACCCTGGTGGCGGCCCTCGCTGCGGTAGGGGGCGGCTGGGTGGTCTCGGCGAACCAATATGGTCGCTGGCTGGCACTGGCATTGATGGCCTTGTTTGGCATCACATTATTGTTCCCGCGACTTGCTGAACGGGTTATGCACCCGCTGGTCTCCGCGGGTAACTGGCTAAACGCCACTGTTGCCGTGGGACAGCAGCCGCAGATAGGTTCCTCATTTTTACTCGGTATTGCGACCGGGTTATTGTGGGCGCCTTGTGCCGGGCCGATCCTCGGTTTGGTGCTGACTGGCGCAGCCTTGCAGGGGGCGAACATTGGGTCCACGCTACTGTTGCTGGCTTATGCGGCTGGTGCGGCAACGTCACTGACGCTGGCATTGCTTATCGGTGGTAAGGTGTTCCGTATCATGAAACGTTCTTTGGGGGCGGGCGAGTGGATCCGTCGAATACTGGGCGGCATGATGCTGGTGGGGGTGGTGGCGATTTCTCTGGGGCTGGATACCGGCGTACTGGCGCGGATTTCAACTTCATCAACCGGGGGTTTTGAACAAAAGTTAGTGGATCGCTTTACTTCCTCCGGTCATCGACAACGCAACAATTCCACCGCTGCGGCAACGGCATCGGCGGTAACGGGATCTGTTCCTCCCCTTCATGATGAAGGCGAGATGCCGTCACTGGCCGGTGCAGTCCGGTGGCTGAATTCTCCCCCACTGAACGTGGCGTCGTTGCGCGGTAAGGTGGTGCTGATTGATTTCTGGACGTATTCCTGTATCAACTGCCTGCGCGCTTTACCGTATGTCAAAGCCTGGGCCGATAAATATCATGATCAGGGGCTGGTGGTGATTGGCGTTCATTCCCCGGAATTTGCTTTTGAGCGCGATATCAGCAATGTGGTTAATGCGGCAAAAAAACTGGGAATTAACTATCCGATTGCCATTGATAATGACTACCGCATCTGGCGGGCGTTTGACAACCAGTACTGGCCTGCACACTACTTTATTGATGCTAAAGGCCATCTCCGCTATGAGCATTTTGGTGAAGGTGAATATGCCCGTTCGGAACAGGTGATTCAGCAATTATTGCGCGAAGCCGGGGCGAAAAGTGTCGATAGCGCCATTAGCCAGGTTCAGGGGCAAGGTGTGGCGCAGGCTGCCAGTAATCAGGGCGCGGTTTCGCCAGAAACTTACCTCGGATATCTGCGCGCAGAAAACTTTGTGGGTAAATCCATCGCCGATGCGCCTGTTGATTATCAGCTTCCGGCCGCATTGCCAGTGAATGCCTGGGGGCTGACGGGGCGCTGGACGGTTGGACCGGAAAGCGTCACCCTGAACAACCGCAACGGACGGATTGTTTATCAGTTTCATGGGCGAGATTTGCATTTGGTTCTGGGGCCAGATCGCGCAGGCAAGGCGGTTCGCTTTATCGTATTGCTGGATGGTAAAGCACCGGGCAATATGCACGGTACTGATGTTGCCGCCGATGGATCAGGGACCGTGACCGATCAGCGCCTGTATCAGTTAATTCGTCAACCCGCTAACCGTGGTGAGCATACTTTCAGTATTGAATTTCTTGATGCGGGAGTATCGGCTTACGCCTTTACCTTTGGTTAAAATAACCCTTGCGCCTGATGGCAAACTGTAGAAAAACGGTTGTCGTCAGGCAGTTCTACCGCTTTGCGCCGCAGGCAAGGGGATTTAAACGATTTCACACTCCCGTGTATTACGGCGTATTTTCATTGTGCCTTTTGTCACCCGCTGGGCTTTCGCCGGGTCGCCAGCCACGAATTCGAAGCTGGGGGAGTAGTAAAAGGGCAGCCAACCACCGTAACTTCCTTCCCACTCCCAGCGTACCGGGCAAGGCCAAAGGATACCTTCATCTAAAATATAATAAACCCATCGGCCATTCGGACGACGGTTTTTTTGTGTTTTCATGGGATTCACAACAACAAGTAATAATGTAAAATCAGTATATATTTTGACCTGTCTGCGATCAAAAATCAACCCCGTCTATGTATTAACGATGTACCTCACCGCAAATGAGTACGACATCTGGCCGACGCAGGTGAATACGATCAGCCATTTTTTCGCATTCTCCCCGGGTAGGATAGATCCGTTCAGACACCGGTAATGCATCACATGCATCATGGCCGCACGCGCTCACTAAAAGAACAAAACCAATCAACATAATTAACTCCTTTCATCACAGTCTCTGTATAACGGACGTTTGTGCTTTCCTTTCTTTTATTCAGTGTAGTCAACCGGGGCGGGAATAAGTGATCTCCGCACGCTACTTCTGGTTGCTGGTGCGTCGGCGGTTGCTATTCACCCCGTGGCGCTGATGCGTTAAGCGCCGCGGAATGTGTTCGCTTGCCGACTTCCTGTAAGGTGGATAGCAGAGGATTACGCTTGATGAAAAGACCTCAGACAATGTTGATACTCTCATTATCCGGGCGCTTTGTATCAGGTTTTTTCCTTCTCGATGGTGATTTCCGGCTGGCATTTTTCTTGTGATTTGACCAGTCGATATTCGGCTTTCCCTTGATGAACATAAATACAGGCGCGTCCCTGGTCACCACCGTCTTGCTCTTGAGAAAGCGGAAGGGTGACGGTTTCTGCCTGGCAATGCCATGCCGATAACAGCGATGCCGTTGCCAGCAAAAAAACGGCAATACCTCTGATGTCCTGGTGGCATTTCATTTTTATGTCCTTTTTACCGTACAGGTGACTGATTCACTTCGCGATGTATGGGGCATTAACTTATTGTTGGCTCTGAGAAAATTCAAAAAATGACAGATTATTCTGAATTTCTGACAGCAGTATAATCAGAGTTTACAGTAAATGCTCAGTGATTATCTAGCAGTGCTTATCGATGGATGATGTGATCCGGGCCATAAAATGTAGTATTTGATGCGGTCTTTCGATCCAGATGGCGTTAGAGCATCAGCCGTCAGCCAGTAAAGCATTTCGGTTGCATGCTGCAATAAGAAAAAAACTGGCGTGATTAGCGCGATTTCAGACTCGCCAGACATAATACAGTGCGGGCAACAGCGCGATCAGATTGTTGATCATATGGAGAAAAATGGGCAATGCCAGGCTGTTTGAACGCAGTCGGGCATAACAAAGCAAGAGTGAAAAGAGTGTCAGAATAACAAAGGTTTGCCAGTGCAGGTACTGCGTATGCATAGCGGAAAACAGCAGTGAGGTGAGTAACATGCAGGCAAAACGGCGTTGCGGTACCCACAGTAGAAAACCTTGCAACAGGAAACCACGAAACAGAATTTCTTCAAATACCGGCGCCAGAATTGTTGCCGAGAAGAGCAATATTAGCACGCTATAGCGTGTGGATTGTGCCTGATTTTCCAGCCATTGCTCCGGCTGCATAAACTTGCTTTGCACCACCATCATCAGCAATAACAGGCCGATAAACACCAGGGTGGGCTTCAGACGCAGCCGCCCGGTCGGAATATCATTGTATCGTGTACGGTAAAAACGATAGATCGGATAAAGGACAGCAAATTCAAACAGACACAATACCGGGACCAGCAAGCCGTTTACCCGCAGGGCGGTCACGTCAGGAAGTCGGGTGATCAATAGAGTGATAAGATAGTAAATAGCGAAACTACTGAGATAAAACAGTGACTGGGTGATTTTGCCGGGGGCTGGGCGCATATCAGCGGCTCTGCGGGAAGAAACAGTACGAAATAGTAGCAACCGTGTAGCAGACTGTCGAGCGACAAGCGCGGCGGCGCAGACGATAAAATCAGGCAGATAGCCTGTGTGTATGCCTTGTTGAAGCGCGCATCGCCAGTACTGTGCCAGTGTTCAGCGTAGTCTGATAGCAACACCGGTTATCAGTATTGCGAAGCCAATAAAGATAATAAACTCCATCATGATACCCTACGGTTAATCCTGGAAAAGGATAGTCGCTAACAAAGGATTATTTGCGCTATTCGTGCCGCCTTCAGAGTATGCAGAGACGGGCGTTTTGCGCTGAAAACGGCCCTGGTTTTCCTGTCTATCGCATTATGTTTGCGGTAATGAAATACCTGTGCCACTCAAGCCGTCGTTCTGGTGGTTAGCAGGTAAAATCAACCCCCGGCATTTTCTCTGAATGGATGACAGGCATGATGAGTCTGGCCAGTGATGAGGTGCAGGTTACGCCTGCCAGCAATGGATTTATTAACTCGCTGGCGGCGCTCGATTTCAGTTTCGCGGTTACCGCCGAAGTACAGGCGTAATTTGGCCGCCCGGTAGCGGAGAGTTTACATGTGGTAATGCCGTATCAAAAAAATCATTTTAATAAACCACAGCAATGTTATGTCTATTTAGACAGCATTGATAGCAGTTGTTTGCCACCCGGCAGAGAGAACAACCGGCAGGTTATCTGGCGGTCAGCCGACACTGGAATGGACTGGCGCTGGTCGAGGATATTGCGGTTGAACGCTCTCTGCGCCGTTGCGGCTGCGGAAAGGCATTGATGGTCGCAGCGATCCGCTGGGCACGTGAGCGAACGCTTTCCGGCCTGATGCTGGAAACACAGTCAAATAATGTGGCGGCTTGTTTGTTCTATGCAAAACTGGGTTTTGAACTCGGGGGTATCGATCACCCACGGTATCGTGCACTGAACGCACAGCGCCATGAGTCGGCATTATTTTGGTACCTGAGGTTACGCTGAAAGTGAGCGCGGGAGCCACCGGTTTGCTCATCGACTTTTTTCCTCCGAATTAAGCGGTGTTTGTTACTGCTATCGAGCCCGTCAGGCTTGTGGCTGTCAGTGCGGCTGAACATCCACTGGCGAAAAAACAGAGGGCTTGCATTCCGACGATGTCCGGGGCTATACACAGATTGTTTTAAATGACGGTGACCGGGATCTTGAGGATCGGGGACAACGCAGTATCGCGTCACTTGATGTTTGGCGGGTGACGGATCTTGATGCAAAACGGCGTCTCCTTCTGGCGGCATTAGGGTGGGGACGTTTGCCATGGCATATTGCCGCAGCCGATGTAGCAAATGGCGCGCTCCCATTGCTCAACCCGGTTGAGTGGGGTATCTACGCCGGGCTGCCTGAATTACCCGTATCCATCGTGCGTCGTAAAGATCGCATTCCCGGGCTTGCGACGCAGGCATTGTTGGTGGAATTAGGCGCGCGCGGCTGAAGTGAGGTATTGAGAATGACATATTCCTGTCGCAACGGCTTGCTGCGATAAATAATACTTGCACGCCAGGTATTTATATGAGTAAATGCGTCATCGGTTTGTAAAGCAGAGCCGATTATGCGAGCAGTTTTAGTAAAGCAGTCTCCAGTTCAAGCGCTATCTCAGATATCTCTTCTTCGTGACTCCTTTTTGAGTGCCTCATAACTTCTGTAAACAAACCCTTTTCTGCCCTGAGTGGCTTGCAATTGAATGAAGGATAGACAAATGTCTAACAAAATGACTGGTTTAGTAAAATGGTTTAACGCTGAGAAAGGTTTCGGTTT
This sequence comes from Enterobacterales bacterium, assembly GCA_015655145.1. GTDB lineage: Bacteria > Pseudomonadota > Gammaproteobacteria > Enterobacterales > Enterobacteriaceae > JAATFO01. The sequence continues at coordinate 14,260 of JAATFO010000147.1, forward strand.
CATTTCTCCGGCCGACGGCAGCAAAGATGTGTTTGTACACTTCTCTGCCATTCAAAACGAAGGTTTTAAGTCGTTAGAAGAAGGCCAGAATGTTGAGTTTACCATTGAAAATGGTCAGAAAGGCCCGGCTGCTGCAAACGTTGTCGTTCGCTAAGCCTGCTTTGGCCAGTTAACTGCGTAATCATACGGAGTTAAAAGCCAGTAAAAAACCCGCCTTAATGGCGGGTTTTTGCGTTTTATCCCCGCAGCACGAATGTGCTGTACTGCCAGCACAAGAATAAAATCACCCGTCATTGTGCGGGAACACGATGGACGTTTTTTTGCCTTATGTCGGATGACTTTTTTCACTGTCATTCTATGATGTTGCGCATTTTTCTTGTGACTGAAAAGATCTCCGTAGTTAAATAGTCTGAAACGCCAGACGTGCCAATATTTGCTACATACCCTTTACGGCCTGTTGTTAGACTGTCGTGCTGCGGGAATCATTCGAGGCGTTGTGCGTAATATCATGGAATCCTGGAAGATTAATCTTATTTCCATCTGGTTCGGTTGCTTTTTCACCGGCATGGCGATCAGCCAAATCTTGCCTTTTCTCCCGCTCTATATCGAACAGCTCGGTGTTACAACGCATAGCGCGCTGACGCTTTGGTCTGGTCTCACGTTCAGTGTCACCTTTATGGTTTCAGCGGTGGTTTCTCCTGTTTGGGGAAGTCTGGCTGATCGTAAAGGTCGCAAGTTAATGTTATTGCGGGCTTCCTTCGGTATGGGGGCTGTGATTTTGCTACAGGCCTTTGTGACGAGTGTTTGGCAGCTTTTTTTATTACGTGCATTGATGGGGTTAACCTCTGGTTATATTCCTAACGCGATGGCGCTGGTTGCCGCGCAAGTCCCACGTGAGCGTAGTGGCTGGGCGTTGAGTATCGTCGCCACCGCACAAATATCGGGGGTGATTGCCGGTCCGATGTTGGGAGGCGTACTGGCCGATTGGGTGGGACTGCGAGCCGTTTTCCTGGTGACTTCCGCGCTGTTGTTGGTCAGTTTTCTCGTCACATTATTCCTGATCAAAGATACCGGTAATAAACGGGTGAAGAAATGTGACGAATTAAGTGGAAAAGCGGTGTTTAAATCACTGAGTAATCCTGCTCTTGTGGTGAGTTTATTTTTTACCACTCTGGTGATTCAACTGTGTAATGGCTCTGTCGGTCCAATCCTGACGTTGTTTGTCCGCCAGTTGGATCCCGGTGTGCATAACCTGGCGTTTATCAGCGGATTTATTGCTGCGGTTCCCGGTATTTCAGCATTGTTTTCTGCCCCGCGACTCGGTAAGTTGGGCGACCGCATCGGTGCGGAACGTATTCTATTGGCAACCTTGTTTACCTCAGTGGTGCTCTTTCTGGCGATGTATTTCGTGACCAGTGCGATGCAACTCGGTGTTCTGCGTTTTTTGCTGGGTTTTGCCGATGGCGCAATGCTGCCTGCAGTACAAACCTTGCTGCTTCGCTACTCCAGCGATCAGGTAACTGGTCGAATTTTTGGCTATAATCAATCCTTTATGTATCTCGGTAATGTCGCGGGTCCACTTATGGGGGGCGGGATTTCTGCCATTATGGGGTTTCGTTGGGTATTTGTTGGTACGGCGATTGTGGTGTTAGTTAATACGTTACAACTCATGCGTTTTTATCGTAAAGGTAAAACATCGCACCGGGTGGCATAAGGTTGTGACCCCGTCTGATTATCTGCCTGGTGACGATAAGCTCTGTGTTTGCGGGTGAACAGCGTCACCAGGTGTGTGCTCTGTAACCGATGTGGCGAGCCGCGTTTCATGCCCCCCTGATGCCGACACGCATCAGCCTGTGCGGTATCGTGCATGGTTTTTGCCAGTAAATCGTTAAAAGTAGTTACCTGGTATGAACAGGTGAGGTTAGCAGAATATTCTGTATTGTCGTGTAATCCGCCAGCGCATACACTCGGCATGAAATCGTCATAATGAGGTTCGGTTTATGCGTCGTATTATTAAAGTTATTACGGTAATTGCTCTGATTAACATGTTGAGCGGTTGTTTGTTCCCGCCACCAGGTGGCGGCGGCGGTTGGGGTGGACATGGCGGTGGCGGTGGCGGTGGCGGTGGCCAACATGGGGGCGGGCCGCGTTAACGCGTTGACCAGGGGCAAGGGAGATGCCCCTGGATGTATATCCGGCGTCTTCTGGATGCAAGGGGTTGTCTGCATCTTCGACATTACCTGGGCATATACGTAGAGCCTATCCCATCAGGCAAATTTTACTTGCCACTTTGGCCCTGGGCAGTGCGCGAAATCCTCACGTACTACATGTACGCTCCGGTCTCTCTGCGCTGTCCGTATCCAAATTGACTGCGACAATAAGACCTACTGGGCCAGGCTCTTATTGTTTCCTTCATTATTACTACCTCTTCACCTGACTTACCGATGAATTAACGCGAATTTGCGGTGTTCTGCAATGCGAAATCTATGGAGATATATTACAGCTTTTGCATCGCTGAAGAATGGCGTAATGAAAAACGCTACTCTTTTAATTTTTTCAGTGTTAACGTCAAACTTTATCTCTTTGAGATGTTCGCATGAAACAATTCATTGCAGAATTACTGATTAGACTGGCGGAGAAAGAGGAAGAGTCACAACAACTGGTTACTCAGGTCGAAGCGTTAAAAATCGTGGTCACTGCTATTCTGAGTAAAATGGAAGAAACGCAACGTGACGGAATTATTTCTGATATAGAGAATGCAATACATCATGTCTCAGATGATATCAGTGAACAAGATGCATTACTGTTGCATGCGCATATTGAAGAAATCCTCAATCAGCCACGTCATTAATTCCCGGGTCTGAGGTGCTCAGGGTATATAGCCAGAACACCCGTCATCTATTTCGCCACCGCGACCGGTGGCGTTTGTTCATTTTAATCATCAATGTGTTTAACCTCTTGAGGCAGGTATGTTTGTTGCTGTTCTGCCGCTCGAGTTACTTTACCAATAGCACCGCAGCAGTTTAGTTACTTGGCGGAGGTAGTTATTATCAGGACTCGCCGAAATTACACAGACATGTCATTATCAGCGTGACGTAATCAACAATTCAGGAAAGGAATGTATGAAAGTTCAGGTGATCATAATGGCAGTTATGGCGCTACTGGTCAGTGGTAATCTCAGCGCCGCGGATAAAACACCGCAACAACAGAAAATGACAACATGTAATCAGCAGGCCAGTAACCAGTCGTTAAAAGGTGATGCGCGTAAAGCGTTTATGAGTACCTGTTTGCGTAAAGACAGTACGACAACCGGGAACTCGCAACAGACGAAAATGAAAACCTGTAATACACAGGCCAGTAATAAAACGCTCAAGGGTGATGAACGTAAAGCATTTATGAGCCAGTGCCTGAAAAAAAGTTAATTAACTGCCCGGGCAACGATTTCCTTGCCCGGGATCGCTATTCCTTGTTTCCCGCATCACCGCAGATCACCAGCCTTGTTTGGCGACAATCCGGGTAAATATCGGCCAGAGATGTGCTGTCGCTATGACGTCGGTACGCACAGTGATTCACCCTGTTAATGTATTACTACCCCATGTTCAGGTTTTACTTAACGCGGCGGATTTCGCCATGCAGGTTTCCATAGCGGCAATGACTGCGGCACGGAAACCTTTCTCTTCCAGCACTTTGACTGCTTCAATGGTGGTGCCGCCGGGTGAACATACCATATCTTTCAGTTCGGCAGGGTGTTTGCCGGTTTCCAGCACCATTTGCGCTGAACCTTTTACCGCCTGGGCAGCAAACCGGTAGGCTTGCGCACGGGGCATACCGCCGAGTACCGCGGCATCGGCCATCGCTTCAATGAACATAAATACATAAGCAGGGGCGGAACCGCTCACGCCGACAACGGAATGGATCAGGTATTCTGTTACCACTGCCGCGCTCCCGAAGCTATTGAAGATAGCCACGATTTCGTCGGTTTCTTCCTGTGTAACCAGCACATTCGGCGTAACTGAGGTCATCCCTTCATTGACCAGCGCGGGTGTGTTCGGCATCGCCCGGACAATTTTACGGTCATGTCCCAGTGCGACGGCCAGCGAATCAAGCGTCACGCCAGCCGCAATGGAAACCACCAGCGCATTTTTTTTCAGATTGCCCGCCAGCTCTTTTAACACTTTCAGAATCACATTGGGTTTCACTGCGGCAAACAAAATATCAACCTGTTGCGCCATCTCGGCTGCGCTTTGCGCCGGGATAAGGCCATATTGCGCCGCTAACGCCTGATTCGTGGCTGGTTTGCGATCAAACACCCAGATGTTGGCGGCATTGATCTGACCGCTGGCGATCAGACCACCGATAATGGCCTTCGCCATATTGCCACCACCGATAAACCCTATTTTTTTCTCCAGCATCATGTTTCCTGTTTATGTTCCATTTTGGTCATTAACCAGCTTACGACATTCTCGCGCGTAATCCAGCCTTTAGCGCCACGATCATTATTCACCGGTGGTTTTGAGGTGCAGATGAACAATAACGTCGTGGGGCAGTGCGCAAAAAAGACCTTGCAGATAAAGATCCGCAGTAAACGAGCAGCAAAATAAAGCTGAATTGACATTCTGGAAAAGCACGGCAAACTTTCTGTCATTATCCCGCGCTGACAGGAATGACAATGCCAATATGGGTGGATGCAGATGCGTGTCCGAAAGTGATTAAAGATATCCTGTATCGTGCTGCTGAGCGCACACAGATTGAGGTGATTCTGGTCGCCAATCAGTCTCTGAGCATACCTGCATCACGCTTTATTCGTACAGTGCGTGTCGCTGCGGGATTTGACGTGGCGGACAATGAAATTGTGCGGCGAGCGGTTGCCGGTGATTTGGTCATTACGGCTGATATCCCTCTGGCGGCTGAGGTCCTGGCCAAAGGTGCTTGTGCGCTGAATCCACGTGGCGAACGTTATAGCGAAGCAACAATTCGCGAGCGGCTGACGATGCGTGATTTTATGGACACCCTGCGCGCCAGCGGGGTGCAAACCGGTGGTCCGCCGACATTGCATCAACGTGATCGGCAACAATTCGCCAGTGAGCTGGATAAATGGTTACTGGGTCGATAATCAGGCGCGCTGATGTCAGCGCGTCATGTTTAATGCTTAGATAAAATTGTCATCGTTACTGAAGTCATCATCGGATCCATCGCTACCGACATTATTGTCGGTGTAATCCTGTGAAAACCCGGTATCCTGCGGCAAAAACGTATCGTTATCGTTATCCTGCAACTCCGATGTCGACGGTGCGTTAATGATCTTGACGATCTCTTGCGGTTGCGAAGAATGGAACAACTGCGTCAGCATTTCCGCCATCGCCATGCCGCCTGCCACCCCGACAGCGGTTTGTAACGCACCGCCGAGAAAGCTTGTTCCTCGTGGCATAGCGGGAGCCTGGGCCGGATAAGCTGGCGCGGGCGCACTGTTGGTTGCCTGCCCGCCTGGGGGCGTTTGCGTTGGCTGGCTATCGCCGAACAAACTGGAGAGAAAACCGCCATGCTGCGGTTGTGCGGCTTGCTTCAGGCTATTTTCCAGCTCGCTGATGCGCGTAGTCAGTTTTTTCATCGCCGCTTCCTGCACCAGGAGCGCTTGCGTCATGTAATAAGGGGCGTCAGGTTGTTGCCGCAATTGTTGTTGGATCAGGGTTTCAGCCGCTGCGTCACGTGGACCTGCCTGGTGCCCGGCCTGTTGTAATCGACTAAACAGGCGTTCAATTAACTGTTGTTCTTCACTCTGCATGGTAACCTCCATAAACGGCAGACGTAATGATTCTGGGGGTTGCGCAAGGGAATTCAATCATTGCGCAGTAAGAAAATGTTGCCAGTGAACATTTGCTTAGCCATATCCCCATTGTCGTGCACAATCGATTGGCGCGTTTATTTTAACGGACGAGATGGGGGGTTTAGGGTAGCCCAGGTAAAATGTTTGTTACGTCTGGTTCGTTGAAAAAATTATCGGTATTATGCGACGCAACGTTGATCTGTTTTCATTGTCTGTTGCACTGTGTGCACGGCGCAAACATGGCTGAGGATGTGCATGTTATGGCGTTACCCCTCTTTTTGATCGGTGCTCGCGGATGTGGCAAAACGACCATTGGCCGCGCACTTTCTCATGCGCTGGATTATGCGTTCAGCGATACGGATCATTATCTTCAACAGGCAACCCAACAGACGGTGGCCGACATTGTCGCGTCAGAAGGGTGGCATGGCTTCCGGGTCCGCGAGACCGCTGCGTTACTGGCTGTCACGGCGCCCTCGACGGTGATCGCCACGGGTGGCGGGATGGTGCTGGCTGACGTGAATCGCCATTACATGCGTGAGCATGGGCGCGTGATTTATCTTAATGTCGGGGTGGAGATACTGGTGGCGCGTTTGACGGCCAAACCGGAAGCAACGCAGCGACCAACGCTGACCGGGCGACCCATTGCCGATGAAATGGCCGAGGTATTGTCGCAACGCGCCGCGTTGTATTTGCAGGCGGCGCATTATGTGATTGATGCCACGCAACAACCCGAGAAGATTGTGCAACAGATATTGGAAACACTTTCTCTGGCGCGTGCGGGTTAACCGTCTGTTCCCCCGTTATACCAGCGTGTTTTTCCGCTGCGGGACGGCAGCGAATTTCACGTGACAGATGAGGTTATTAACCTCTACACTGCGTCTCCATTTTGGGTTGTGAGGGCATTTCATGCTGAATGTTAGCGAATACTTCGATGGGAAAGTGAAGTCAATTGGTTTTACCAGCTCAGAGACCGGACGGGCCAGCGTGGGTGTGATGGCGGCCGGGGAATATACCTTCGGGACCGGACAACCGGAAGAGATGACGGTGATCAGTGGTGTAATGAACGTCCTGTTGCCGAATGAAACTGAGTGGCGAATTTGTGAAGCCGGTGCGGTATTTAATGTGCCGGGTAACAGTGAGTTTTTTCTGCAGGTATCAGAATCCGCATCCTATTTGTGTCGCTATCTGTAATTATCGTTAGCCCGGATGGGATTACTGCTCCCTGACGGGCTCGGTGACGAGTATCACTTATCGCAGATGCTCGTCATCTTTTGTGTCGTCAGTGCCCTGACGAGGTTACCGGGCTCCTCCCTGAGCCTCGCCGTCAGCAATAGGGTTATGCTCGTCCATGCAGCACACGGCGGCGTACATTTGCTTAACGCGGCGCTTCACCACCGAGTGCGCTCACCAGATTACTGATCAGCGCAGCCAGTTCGCCCGTCATCAGAATAAAATCGGCATCGAAACGTTGTGCCACATCTTCGCGGTCGATATCATCATTTTTTTCACGCAGGGTTTCAGCGAATTTTAGCCGTTTAACGCTGCCATCCTCAGAGAGGACCAACTGCACCCGTTCTTGCCAGTCCAGCGCCAGTCGGGTCACCCGTTTGCCGGCTTCAATGTGGTTGGCTATCTCATCACATACCAGATCCTGTTTTTTACACTGGATCACGCCACCTTCTTCCAGTGTCGCTTTTAGTTCGGCTTCATCCATTAAGGCAAAACCTTGCGGCAGGTCACCTGAGCGCACCCATTCCGTTAGCGTCAGTTCAATGGGTTTTTCCAGCACCAGTGGCACCACGGGCAGTGATCCCATGCTTTTACGCAACAGCGCTAAAGTATCTTCCGCTTTTTTGGCGCTGGCGCTGTCAACCATAATCAAATTATTAACACTATCAAGCCACAATGCGGTCTGGCTGAAGCGGCTAAATGCACGTGGCAACAGGCTATGCAGGATTTCATCCTTTAACGCATCTTTTTCTGTCTTTTTTAACTTGCGCTGTTGTTCTGTTTCGAGTTTCTCAATTTTAGCGTCCAGGGCTTGTTTGATCACCGGAGCAGGCAGGATTTTCTCTTCCTTGCGGGCGGCGATCAGGATTTGTCCCTGATTAACATGCGTGAGCGCGGTGCTATGTCCACCCATTGGCGCCACCCAACCGGTTTTTGCCATATCCTGGCTACCACAAGGGGTAAAGGAAAAAGCGGCGAGTTGCTTTTCCAGCTCATCTGCGGACAGTGGAATGTCACGATTCAGACGATAGATCATCAAATTCTTAAACCACAACATGGTGTTTCCCTTTGCCGGGTGCGCCATTGCGCACAAGTCTTAAATTCAGCGCGCATGATAGCGAAACATCCGTACGAGGTCATTGCCTTTCCTCGATCACGCTTTTAATGTAACCCGTATCAGAACATAGAATGGATAAGAAAACATGCGGATAGGCATTGATTTAGGCGGTACTAAAACAGAGGTTATCGCGTTATCTGACACGGGAGATACCCTGTTTCGTCATCGCGAACCAACCCCGCGCGAGGACTATGCGCAAACACTGCGCACTATTGTCAACTTAGTTTTGCGGGCAGAAGAGGAAACCGGGTCGAAGGGCAGTGTCGGTATTGGTATTCCCGGTACGCTTTCGCCTTATACCCGGAAAGTGAAAAATGCCAACTCCACCTGGCTTAATGGTCAACCGCTGGATAACGATTTGGCGCGCATGTTACAGCGCGAAGTGCGTATTGCGAATGACGCTAACTGTCTGGCGGTCTCCGAAGCGGTGGATGGTGCCGCCGCCGGAAAAGACGTGGTGTTTGCGGTGATTATTGGTACCGGCTCCGGGGCGGGAGTGGCAATCAATGGCCAGTCGAGGATTGGCGGCAATGGCAATGCCGGTGAATGGGGTCACAATCCACTACCCTGGATGGATGAAGATGAACTGCGTTATCGCGCCGAGGTGCCTTGCTATTGTGGTCAGCAGGGATGCATCGAAACCTTCGTGTCCGGTACCGGTTTCGAAACAGATTATCAGCGTTTGGGAGGCCATGTACGCAACGGCAAGGAGATTATGACCCGGCTGTCGCAGCAGGATCCACTCGCAGAGCTGGCGCTTGCGCGTTATGAACGGCGGTTGGCAAAGTCGCTGGCCAGCGTGGTAAATATGCTTGATCCGGATATGATTGTGTTAGGTGGCGGGATGAGCAATGTCGGGCGCCTCTATCAGACATTACCGCAATTGATCAAATCCTGGGTCTTCGGTCATGAATGTGAAACGCCGATTGTTGCCGCACAACACGGTGATTCCAGTGGGGTACGCGGGGCGGCCTGGTTATGGCCGCGCTCCGGGGCTTAAAGCTACCCGCTTTGCGGGCAGCTCGGCTGCGTTGCTACAATTATTCCCGACCCAACAGCATAGGGTCTTCGGGCGCGTTGGCGCGTTGAGCTTTGGTCATCAGGAAGTAGCCATAGCCTATGATCATCAATGCCACAAACAAGCCACCAATAACCGGGTTAAACCAGAGCATCGCCAGCAAACAAACCACTGATAACACTAACGCAATGGCCGGTATTATCGGGTAGCCCGGGGCATGAAAGGTTCGCTCCATTGCCGGCGCGATACGACGCAGGCGGAACAGACTTAACATACTCATCAGATACATCACTATGGCACCAAATACCGCCATAGTGATCATCGCGGCGGTCAGGCTCATTCCCTGCAAATTAATCCAGCCATCACTGAAAATGGCGGCGATACCGATCACCCCACCAGCAATAATGGCGCGATGAGGTGTTTGAAAACGCGACAGTTGCGCCAGTGCCGGCGGTAGATAACCCGCACGTGATAGCGCAAAAAACTGACGCGAATAGCCGAGAATAATGCCATGGAAGCTGGCTATCAGGCCAAACAAACCAATCCACACCAGCATATGCATCCAGTTGGAATGTTCGCCAACAATCATTTTCATGGCCTGTGGCAGTGGATCATTAATGTCGGACAGTTTTCGCCAGTCACCGGCACCCCCGGCCAGCAACATCACGCCAATCGCCAGTACCACCAGGGTCAAAATACCGCTGATATAAGCTTTGGGGATGGTGCGTTTTGGATCTTTTGCTTCCTCGGCGGCCATTGCTGCGCCTTCAATAGCGAGAAAAAACCAGATAGCAAAAGGAATAGCGGCAAAGATACCGGAAACTGCCGACATGCTGAAGGTATCACTGCCTGACCATCCGTGGGTGGCGAAATTACTCAGACTGAAGCCAGGCGAAACCACGCCCATAAATACCAGCAGTTCAAGCACGGCTAATACTGTCACCAACAGCTCAAACATGGCGGCCAGTTTGACGCCAAGAATATTAAGGCCCATAAACACCAGATAGGCGCCTACGGCGGCATATTTAGGGTTTAGATCCGGGTATTGCACATTGAGATAGGCACCAATCGCCATGGCAATCGCCGGAGGCGCAAAGACAAATTCAACCAAGGTAGCAAGGCCGGCGATCAGACCACCCGTTTCACCAAAGGCCCGACGGCTGTAGGCAAATGGCCCACCGGCATGTGGGATGGACGTCGTCAGTTCAGTGAACGAGAAAATAAAACAGGTATACATGGTGGCAATCAAGGCGGTGGTAATTAAAAAGCCCAGGGTGCCGGCAACGCCCCAACCATAACTCCAGCCAAAATATTCGCCGGAAATAACCAGACCTACCGCAATGCCCCACAGATGTATTGCGCCCAATGTGGGCTTTAGCTTGCTCGTCATATTGTAATCCCCGTAATGAATCGATAGTTCGAGGTTGGATACCGCGCCAAGGTGCATGTTTACGCGACGCTGGGGGGATAATGCCGTGGCTTTCATCGGGAAAACTTGACGCTGGCATAGTGAGTCCAGTCATTTATTGTCAATTTTGCGGCTAAAAAAAGGCTGGCTATACACTACGGTCAACATTGGGTCCTCTACGGTCAAGCCAGAGACAACACCGCCATCACATGCTGATGACTGTTTTGTCATCGCAGGAGCCTGATTTATGAGTGCCAAACAATACGACACCCTGGATAACCCGACATTGACCGCCCTGGCGCAGCGGGCGCTGGCTCGCTACCCGGCTGTGTTACAAGGAAAACTAACGTTGTTATGTCGTTCAGAAAATGCCACATTTTTGCTGGTTACCGGTAGTCAGCGCTATGCATTGCGCCTGCATCGTGGCGGCTACCATCAAAAGGCTGATATTCACAGTGAATTACTGTGGTTGAATGCGTTACGAGAAACCGGCATTGAGGTACCGGAAGCTGTGTACGATAGCCGCGGAGAAACGGTACAAACGCTGACACTGGCGGATGGCCAGGTCCGTTATGCGGTGCTTTTTCACTGGATTGAGGGGGAGATGCCGACCACGGATGTCGATCCGCGGGCGTTTCAGCAGTTAGGACACATTACCGCACGATTACATCAGCACAGCCGCCACTGGCAAAAACCGGAAGGGTTTCAGCGTATTATCTGGGATCATCACACTATGGTCAGTCCGCAGAGTCACTGGGGCCACTGGCAGGACGCGCCGAATTTACGGGTGTCTGATCGGGCGATTGTGGCTCAGGTGATTGAGCGAGTCGGATATGAGCTGGTCGGGTATGGCAAGGGAACGGATCGCTATGGCTTAATTCATGCCGATTTACGCCTGACTAACCTGTTGCTTCATCACGGTGAAACACGGGTAATCGATTTTGATGATTGTGGTTTTGGTTGGTATCTGCATGATCTTGCAGCGGCGATCAGTTTTGTCGAACACCATCCGCGGGCGGCAGAGTGGATTGAACACTGGATCCACGGTTATGAACAAGTTGCGCACCTCAGTGATGAAGCGATCGCGCTATTGCCCACGTTGTTGATCCAGCGACGGATCCAGTTACTGGCTTGGGTGGGCTCGCATGCGGAAACTGCGATGGCGCAAAGTCTCGGACCACACTGGGCGGATCATTCTGTTCGGTTGTGTCGGCGTTACCTTGAAACCAGCGAATGGCCTGTCGGCGCCTGACATGCACCATTACTGCGCAGGCTTGCGCGCTCTGAGTGCTTTGCCTGCGTTTCGCATCAATAATCGCCTGATTTTCATTGCGCTTGTGACTGGTATGAATATTGCTGTCTGTAAAGGTGGTTCCTTCTTTTCTGGTGCGTAAATCGAGGCAATGATGGAAAACCTGATGACGAGACAACCTGCTTTGGCGCGCGTGATATCCGCAGGCTTCACCAGTAACCGTGGCGTACTGGCAGCGGCGGCGTCAGGGCTGAGTGACTTTATCTGTGATAAAGGCGGTGATGTTGATCGTATTTTTGGCGTCAGTGGTATCGATCCTGAATTATTGGCCAGTCCGACGCTGAGCCTTGGCCTGGTCAATTATTGCCGCGTAATGGAGATGGCAGCCCGCTATTCAGGTTTTGATAACTTTGGTTTGCACTACGGTAAACAGTTTAAACCACAGTCATTAGGCCTGATTGGCTATGTCGGATTGTGCTCCGCAACACTTGAGCAGGCACTGCATAATGTCGTGAACGCGTTTCCTTTTCATCAGCATGACACATTGACCCGCCTGGTTGACAAAGGCGACTGCTGGCGGCTGGACTATCAGGTGCGGCACGGTGCTATCCTGTGCCGTCGTCAGGACGCGGAATTGACGCTGGGTATGTTGATGAATTTGATTCGCCATGTTAACGGTAAGCACTGGGCGCCACGCGAAGTCCATTTTGAACATCCCCGGCCTGAACAATGGCATGAACACTGCAAAGTGTTTGACGCACCAGTCTATTTCGATCAACCGTTCAATTCATTGCTGCTCCCCAAACGCGACCTGGCACGCACGATGCCAGAAAACGATCCAATATTATTGACGGTGGTACAGGATGCGATTCGCCGTCTGAACTGCACGTCATCGTCACAAAACATCATTGATCAGGCGCGTTCGCACGTGCATTTGATGCTAATGCAAGGGGAACCGGTGCTGGAGATGGTGGCGGAAAAAATGGGGCTGTCGAGTTGGTCTTTACAACGTCGTCTGCGCGATGAAGGATTGCGTTTTACGCTGTTGGTTGATCAGGTGCGCTGTGAGATGGCAAAACATTATCTGCAGCAAAAACAATTACCGATCTCGGAAATGGCGCTGCTGCTGGGATATTCTGAAGTGAGCGCATTCTCGCGCGCGTTTCGCCGTTGGTTTGGTATTAGCCCGCGTCAGTGGCGTCAGCATGCTGTTGCCAGCTAAGGTCAACGTGGCCGGAAGCTGACGATCATGTCGTGTGGCGCTCCATTGGGCGGGATCGGCAAATGCGGCGTGCTACTGAGGGTTTCCCACGCTTTCAGACAAAGGGCTTCATCACCCAGCGTGCGAAAGACGCGGTAATACTGCGGTGGCGTGTAGGTAATCACTATATCGCAATGCTGTCCTTTATAATGGGCAGCATGTTCGAAATTGGTCTGTACACGCCAGGCGACCTCATTACGCCAGCGACAAATCTGTGTCGCGTTTAGCGTTTCCGTTGGACAACCGGCGGCAAAGTCCGGCAGGTTCACCGGTGTGGTTGGCGGCCTGGCGTGACAGCCAACCAACAGTAAGATGCTTAACGCACACGGTAATATCAGGGCAGACGCGGTCATCCGTTTCACTGTGGTAAGGTAAGATGTATCGTTGCACGGTAACGTAAACCCGGCAACGATAACAGTACGATTATCCTGAAAACGGCAGTTCCAGCCGACTATAACCGAGGCCATTAACCTTACGCACGTTGATTTGCACCGGAATTCGCTCTTTCATCGCTTCCACATGGCTGATGACACCGATGATTTTACCGCTGGCGTTAAGTGCATCCAGCGCATCCAGCGCGATATCCAGCGTGTTGGCATCCAGCGTGCCAAAACCCTCATCAAGAAACAGTGATTCGATCCGGGTCTTGTGGCTCACCAGGTCGGAAAGGGCCAGCGCCAGCGCCAGGCTCACCAGAAAACTTTCGCCTCCTGACAGCGTGCGTGTATCACGCGTTGCATCGGCCTGCCAGGTATCGACCACCTGAAGTTCCAGTGCTTCCTGCGATTTGCGTTGTAACAAATAACGGCCATGTAAACGTGCAAGCTGATTATTTGCCAGCCAGACAAGGTGTTCAAGCGTCAGACCTTGCGCAAATTTGCGGAATTTATCTCCGGTTCGGGAGCCAATCAACGCATTGAGATATCCCCAGTCGGCTTCGTTTTCTTCACTGACGCGAATCTGTTGCAACAGGGTTTGTTGTTGTTCGCGGAGTTTATGGTCGCTGGTGAGTTGCTGACGTATCTGGCCTTGTTGTTGGGCATTTTCGCGGATCTGTTGTTGCAGGCGTGTCAGTTTTTCTGCCAGTGGCTCCGGGTCTTCAGGCAGCGACGCAGGTTGTTGTGTCTGATGGCGCTGCAAGGCTTGTATGGCTTGCTGTTTCATTATCAGCGCCTGTTGCAGCCGTTGCTCCAGCGTATGCAAATGCGTTTTCAGCGACAGGGCTTCTTCATCCGGCAATAATGCGGCATGGAACATCGTTTCATCGGCAAAGGGACTGTGTTGCAGGGCATCGGCAAACTCTTGCTGTGTTTCATGTAACCGGTTTTGTACTGATGTACATTGGGCACTCACGGCGTGATGTTGCCCTTGCAGGGTATTTAACTGATTTTGCAGGGTTTGCCAGCATTGCTGAATCTGCTGGCAGCTTTCTTCCGCCTGTATGACGTGTTGCTGCAGTTGCTGGCGGACCTCACTGACGCTACGATCGCCAAATAACTGCTGGCGTTGTTGTTGCAGCATAATGCGTTGCTGTTGTGTACTGGTTCTGGCATTTTCTCCGGTCTGAATATCGTGCTGTAATGTCGCCAGTTCGTCACGTAGTGCATCTTGTTGACTCTGTAATGCGGCCAATTTTGGCGCTATGTCTGCAAGTGACTGCTCGCTTTGTTGCCAGTGCTGCCATTCAGACTGGCGCATCTGAAGCCAGGTGTCGAGTGCTGCGCTGGCAGGTAAAACCAATTGATGTCGCGCCAGTTCGGTGCTTAGCGCATCGCGTTGCTGTGCTGCCTGTGTGCTTTCGTGCTGCCATTGTTGGTGTGTATCAGTGAGCGATTGTTGCAGGTTTTGCCATTGTTGTTGCGCCAGTTGCTGCGTCATTTGTTGTTTTTGTAATGCCTGCTGGCTGTCATTCCACTGCGCTTTCATTTGTTGGCTGGTGCGGGTTGCGCCATCAATTTTCTGTATATGTTGTTGTGCCGTCACCTCTTGCTGTTCCTGCTGTCGTAGCCAGTTTTCAACCTCTTCCGGCTGTAACGGGTCCAGCGTCACTGCCAGTCCGGTGGTCACGGTTTGCCACTGTTGTTGCAACGCGCTATTTTCCTGCGCCAGCGCGTGCAGTTCCTGTTGCCATTGCGCCAGTTGCGTTTCTAACGCGTTAAGTTGCTCGTGACTGGCGACATCCTGTACGCGCCATTGATCTTCTTCCTGACGTAATTGTTCCAGCCGCTGTTGGTTATCCGATAACGACAATGCCTGATACTCCGCCACCGCCGGATGTTCGCATGCTCCGCACAATGGGCAAGGTTGCCCGGCTATCAATTGTGCGCGTTCATGTTCAAGGCTGACGATGCGTTTTTCCAGTGTTACGCGTTTTTCGAGGTCAATGCGATGCTGCTGTTTTTCACGCCATGCCTGGTGCTGAGTATCAGCCTGTTGCCGTTTCTGTTGCTGCTGTTGCCGACATTCTGCCACGCGGGTATGCAGTGTGTGCTGGCGTTGAGCGAGTTGCAGAAATTGCGGGGCTAACCGGGCGAGCGTATTGCGCCCGTGGCGTTGCTGCATCAGTAAACTCAACAGGTTGCGTTGTTGCTGTTCGGGTTGTTGTTGTTGTTGTTGTAGCGTGGTGAGTGCTTGCTCCGCCTGTTGCCATTGT
This sequence comes from Enterobacterales bacterium, assembly GCA_015655145.1. GTDB lineage: Bacteria > Pseudomonadota > Gammaproteobacteria > Enterobacterales > Enterobacteriaceae > JAATFO01. The sequence goes on from JAATFO010000147.1 coordinate 30,023, forward strand.
TGCCGGGCTGTGTCTTGCTGTGATTGTTGTGTGTCGGTTTGCGTGGCCAGTTGCGCCAGAATGGTTGTTTGCTCAGTCAGTTGACGCTCAAGCTGTTGCTGCCGTTGTTGTAATGCGGTGAGTGTTTGCTCGCTTTGTTGCTGCCGGGAAAATTGCTCGCGCCATAACAGGAGTGATTCTCCCCACCGGGCAACAGCGGCATGCTGTTGACGCCATTGCTGGTGCGTGTGTTGTTGTTGTTCCAGAGAGGCAAGGGAGGTGTGCAACTGTTGCTGACGGGCTTGCCGTTGTTGCTGTAAAGCAACATGCTCAGTCAACGCTTTCACCTGTTGCTGCTCCTGTTGCTGTAACGTAGTGATATGCAGATCAAGCGGGATTATCGTGTCGTTGATCAGCGTTTCGTGTTGCTGACGTTGTTGCGCGACATGCTGGCGTGTGTTTTCTGCTCGTTGTTGTTGCGTTGTCAGTTCCTGTAACTCTACCTGTGCTTGCTGCTGCTGTCTGACCAGTTGCTGTTGTTGCGCCTGAAGTTGCTCAATGTCGTGTTGATATTGATGGCACTGTGACCACAGAGGGCGCATTTTTTCCGCCGGTTCGGCCCGTGCCAGCCGTATCCGGTCTGACTCCGCCGCGTGCCATGCGGTTTCAGCCTGCTGCCATGTGTGTTGTGATTGCAGTTCATCCTGTTGCAGACGTTGCCAGTGTGCCTGCCATTGTTGCCGTTGCTGGGTTTCATTCAGTGTTTGGGTAAGCACGTGCTCCCCGGTAATCAATTGTTCTGACTGTTGTTGTAGCGCCTGGCGGGTAGTTTCATCCAGTAATGCAATCGCTGAGGCCTGCGCCCGTAGATGGTCGAGGGCGATATGGGCATTTTTATGTTTCTCGAAGATCTCCGCTGAAAGCCGCCCATAGATTTCTGTGCCGGTCAGTTCTTCCAGTAGTTCAGCCCGCTCACCGGCATTGGCATGCAGAAACGCGGCGAACTGGCCTTGTGACAACATCATTGATTTGGTAAACCGATCAAAGTCAAGCCCGGTAAGGGCAGTCAACATCTCCAGCTTATCTTTTACCTTGTCAGCGACAATCACATTATCAGCGCAGCGCACCAGTTCCACCCGCGGCGCCTGCAGGTTGCCATCGATAGCGCCACGAGCCCGGTTCTGGCTCCAGAAGGCGCGCCATGCTTCACCTTTGACCTCAAACTCCACCTCAGCCAGACATTCTGCGGTATCGCGGCTGATCAGTTCATTTTGCGCCTGTGATATTTTCCCCAACCGCGATGTTTCATGGTAGAGCGCCAGACAAATGGCATCAAGCAGCGTGGTTTTACCGGCACCCGTAGCGCCAGTAATGGCAAACAAGCCATTGCTGGCGAAGGGTTCCGCCGTAAAATCGATTTTCCATTCGCCTTTTAACGAGTTGAGGTTTTTTAGGCGTAGTGTCAGGATTTTCATGCCTGTTCCTCATGGCGAATGGCGTCGAGCGTGGTGAAAAATAGATGGCGTGCGCGTTGCAGGCGTGCGATGTCTGGTTCATCACTCAGGTCGTTTTCCTGCGCCAGTCGTCGTTCAAAAACCTCTTCCACGCTCAGTTCGCTAAGTGTTTCATGGTGTTGGTTTTCAATTGCGTTGGTATGACGTTCGCGACTACGGCGCAACAGTAACACCTCAACGGGCAAATCGGCGGTCAGTGTCTGAATATGGTGCTGCAAATCGCTGATATAGCTCGGGGTGGTGATCTCAATATCCAGCCACACATTCTTTCCATCACCATCACCATCGACAGCGAACTGACGAAGCTGTTGTTCGATAGACTCCAGTGAGCCTTTCAGTGTTTGCAACGGCTGGAAAAGCGGGATCAACAGAGGCGTCACTGTCATCAATTGTGTTTGGTTGAACTCTACCAGGAAGACGCTTTTGGTTTTATCGGCTTCATCAAAACTGAGTGGGATGGGCGAACCGCTGTAGCGAATATGCTCACAGTTGGCGATACGTTGCGCACGATGGATATGGCCAAGGGCAATATAGTCGGCTGGGGGAAAGGCCTGAGCGGGAAATGCGTCCAGCGTACCGATATAAATATCGCGCTCGGCATCACTCTTACTGATACCAACGGTCGTCAGATGGCCTGTGGCGATAATCGGCAAGGGTAGGTTAAGCGCCTCGCGGTGTGCCACAGCCAGTTGATAGCAGCGCTGGTAGTGGTCAGCAATGGCATCCAACAGGCTCTGTTGCTTCTCACGACCAGATTGTCCGGCCTGGCTGTGCACGATATCGCGTGGGCGTAAAAAAGGGATAGCGCAGAGCAACGCCGCCGGATTGCCCTGGCGATCATTGAGTGGCAAGACCTCGTCGGCAAGATTATCACTGGCCGCGGCAATCACCCGGGTATTCAGGCAAGCCAGCAGTTCGCGCGACTCATTAAGGGTAGCGACAGAATCATGATTTCCCCCGATGACCACGAGTTGGCAACCGGTTTGTTGCAACTGCACCACGAAGCGGTTGTAAAGCTCGCGGGCATAACTGGGCGGTGAGCCGGTATCGAAAATATCACCGGCGACAATGACCGCATCCACCTGATATTGCTCAACGCGGGCAATGAGCCACTCAAGAAAAGCCTGATGTTCAGGCGCACGGCTTTTGGTGTAAAAAAACTGCCCCAGATGCCAGTCAGCGGTGTGGATAAAACGCATAAAAACTCCAGGCTCAAGCGGTATGCAGTGCCGATTATAACCAGCGCAGTAAAAAAGGGGCGGAGAAATGCAGGAAGCTGTCTCACAAACATGTTATGTAATGGCTTGTCGACCCGTGCATTTTTCATAAATATGTCATAAAACTGACGCATAATGTCGCCGCTGATCCCCATGACACGCCGCAATACAGGCAGGAGCAATAATGGCTAAGCGCATTCTGGTCGTCGAAGATGAAGCCCCGATTCGGGAAATGTTGTGTTTCGTGCTTGAACAAAATGATTATCAACCGATTGAAGCGGAAGATTATGACAGCGCCATCAGTCAGTTGACGGAACCCTGGCCCGATTTGGTTCTTCTTGACTGGATGTTGCCGGGCGGTAGCGGTATTCAGTTTATTAAGCATCTTAAACGTGAGGCGATGACGCGCGATATTCCGGTGATGATGCTCACCGCCCGTGGTGAAGAAGAAGATCGGGTTCGCGGGCTGGAGGTGGGGGCCGACGATTACATTACCAAGCCTTTTTCGCCGAAAGAACTGGTGGCGCGGATTAAAGCAGTCATGCGGCGCATTTCACCGATGGCGGTGGAGGAGATGATCGAAATGCAAGGACTCAGCCTTGATCCTTCCTCTCATCGTGTGATGTCAGCAACGACGCCACTGGATATGGGGCCGACCGAATATAAACTGCTGCACTTCTTTATGACGCATCCTGAGCGGGTTTATAGTCGCGAACAGCTACTGAATCACGTTTGGGGCACCAATGTCTATGTGGAAGATCGCACGGTTGATGTGCATATCCGCCGTTTGCGTAAAGCACTGGAAGCTTCCGGGCATGATCGCATGGTGCAAACAGTACGGGGAACAGGGTATCGTTTCTCGGCGCGCTACTGATCGGAGTCGACAACGTGCTGGAACGCCTTTCCTGGAAAAGATTATCTCTGGAACTGGTATTGGCTTGTCTGCCAGCACTGGTTATTGGCCTGTTGGTCGGTTATTTACCCTGGTTGCTGTTGGTGTCGGTGTGTGGTTTATTATTCTGGCATTTCTGGAATTTGTTGCGGCTGTCCCACTGGCTATGGGTTGATCGCACTATGACGCCACCCACGGGTAGCGCCAGTTGGGAACCGTTGTTTTACGGCCTCAACCAGATGCAGTTGCGTAATCGGCGGCGGCGGCGCGAACTGGGTAATCAGATCAAGCGTTTTCGCAGTGGCGCAGAATCGTTGCCGGATGCGGTGGTATTGACCACCGAGGAAGGCACTATTTTCTGGTGTAACGGCCTGGCGCAACAGCACCTTGGTTTACGTTGGCCGGAGGATAACGGGCAAAATATCCTCAATTTACTGCGCTATCCGGAGTTTTCCCGCTATTTGCGGCAACGTGATTTTACCCGTCCGCTCACGCTGGTGATGAATAATCAGCGCCATATGGAGTTTCGTGTGATGCCTTACAGCGAAGGACAATGGCTGCTGGTGGCGCGTGATGTGACACAAATGCATCAACTTGAAGGTGCGCGACGTCACTTTTTTGCCAATGTCAGTCATGAACTACGTACTCCGCTGACGGTGCTGCAGGGATATCTGGAAATGATGAATGATTCTGTGCTGGAGGAGCACGCGAGGGAAAAAGTGTTGCACACCATGCAGGAGCAGACACGGCGTATGGACAGCCTGGTAAAACAATTGCTGACATTGTCGCGTATTGAAGCCGCCCCGGCCATTGATTTATCGGAAACTGTTGATGTGCCGGCGATGTTGCATGTGCTGCAGCGTGAAGCGGAAACGCTCAGCAATGGTCGTCATGCCATTCATTTCCATACTGATCCGCATTTGCGGGTGTTTGGTAATGATGAGCAGATGCGCAGTGCTATCTCTAACCTGGTGTATAACGCGGTGAATCATACGCCGGCCGGGACACAGATTGACGTTAGTTGGTTGCGCGGCCCACAAGGCGCGCAGTTTTGTGTCAAAGACAATGGCCCCGGTATTGCAGCGGAACATATTCCGCGCCTGACAGAGCGCTTTTATCGTGTTGATAAGGCCCGTTCGCGCGCGACTGGCGGCAGCGGTCTCGGCCTGGCCATCGTTAAACATGTGCTGAGTCACCATAATGCCAGGCTTGAGATTAGCAGTATGCCGAATAAAGAGACGTGTTTTAGCTTTACCTTACCACAGGGATTGGTGGTGAGCGCTGAATCGCCAGAGACACACCGCGAACGTGACGAAAACGCAATCTGAACAGTAGAGGTGGTTGCCATCGGAGCAGGGTTACCACGGAACATGATTTTTTTTCATGTACGATGAAATTTACTCCATTGCGGCTGAAATTCATTCATGCCACACTTTTTCTTTTTAGACGTCCGGATGTCCAAATAACGTACTGCAATTATTTCATCCGTAAATTATGCGCCCTGCGCCATCTCCAGGAGTTGAACGCTATGCAAAGATTGACCGCCCCTTTTCGTGCCGACATTGTTGGCAGTTTTTTGCGTCCTTTAACCATCAAACGTGCGCGTGAGCAGTTTGCTGCGGGCGATATTGATGCTATTGCGCTCCGACATGTCGAAGATGAAGCGATTCATGAGGTGGTCACGCAGCAACGTGCAAGTGGTCTGAAGGTGGTGACTGACGGTGAGTTTCGCCGCGCCTGGTGGCACTTTGATTTCTTCAACGGTTTACAAGGTGTCGAGGTTTATGATTCAGAGCAAGGCATCCAGTTTAACGGCGTGCAGACGAAAGCGCATGGGGTGCGGGTGATTGGTAAACTGGGTTTTGGCGATCATCCGATGCTGGACGATTTCCGTTATCTGAACAGTATCAGTGGCGATGCGGTAGCGAAAATGACCATCCCCAGCCCGAGCGTGCTGCATTTTCGTGGTGGCCGCAAGGTGATTGATGCCACTGTTTACCCTGATCTTGAGCAATATTTCGATGATCTGGCGCAAACCTATCGTGATGCGATAGCCGCCTTCTATGCGGCTGGCTGCCGTTATTTGCAACTTGATGACACCGTCTGGGCGTATCTCTGTTCAGAAGATCAAAAACGTCAAATCCGTGAACGCGGAGATGATCCGGAACAACTGGCCCATATTTATGCCAGGGTACTGAATAAAGCGCTTGAAAATAAGCCCGCTGATTTAACCGTCGGTTTGCATGTTTGTCGCGGTAATTTCCGCTCAACATGGATTTCTGAAGGAGGCTATGAGCCAGTGGCGGAAGTGCTGTTTGGCACTGTGAATGTCGACGCGTTTTTCCTTGAATATGATAATGATCGTTCTGGTGGATTTGAGCCATTGCGCTTTGTTAAACCGGGTAACCAGCAGGTGGTGTTAGGGCTGATCACCACTAAAAATGGAACCCTGGAAGATCCGGAAGTCGTGAAAGCACGCATTGAGGAAGCGGCTAAATTTGTCGACATTAATCAAATTTGCCTTAGCCCACAATGTGGTTTTGCCTCGACGGAGGAAGGGAATAGCCTGACGGATGCCCAACAATGGGCCAAAGACCGTCTGGTGGTGGATATCGCTAAAGCGTTGTGGTAACTGACGACGGGTTGTCGGGTGGAAAAAGGCGCAGGAGAATGCGCCTTTTTCGTAAATTTGTTCATTTGGTGAGAAATGCATCACTCGATGGGCAGAAATGGCACATCATGTAGCGTTATGTGATGATTGGCTGAAGTTAAATTCTAATTTTTTTTATTTTTGTATTATATGATTCTGCTTTTGCCGTCCTGTATTGCCTTTGCTCGCTATAAACGTTTTACTTAGCGCCATTGTCACCGCTATCCTTCTGCGAACAGAAGAAAATTAGCTTAAATCACCTGCGTATCAAGCCATCAATAAGCATATTGCTCTGCCTTGTCTGAACGTACACTACTTTTGCGTGGTAGGGGCGGCAACCTAAAACACAACTTCCACCACCATCAGTCGCAGGCAACACAGTTTTTATGACACATCATTTAGCACCTAAGGATATTCTCGCGCTGGGTTTCATGACCTTTGCGCTGTTTGTTGGCGCCGGTAATATTATTTTTCCGCCAATGGTTGGCATTCAGGCCGGGGAGCATGTTTGGTCCGCGGCACTGGGTTTTTTGATCACCGCCGTTGGCTTGCCGGTGATAGCCATTATTGCGCTGGCGCGGGTTGGCGGCGGCATTGACACCCTGAGCTCTCCCATTGGTAAAGGCGCGGGCTTGCTGTTAGCCACCGTGTGTTATCTGGTGGTCGGGCCGTTGTTCGCCACGCCACGTACCGCCGTCGTTTCTTTTGCTGTAGGAATTGCCCCACTGATGGGGACGACCAAAGAAACATTATTTATCTATAGCCTGTTTTATTTCATTCTGGTCGTTGGTATTTCACTCTATCCTGGAAAGTTACTGGATACGGTGGGGCATTTTCTGGCGCCACTGAAAATTGTGGCGTTAGCTATGCTTGGCGTAGCGGCATTATTGTGGCCGGCGGGCGACATAATACCGGCAACGGACGCTTATCAGTCTGCGGCGTTCTCTGGTGGTTTTGTTGAAGGGTATCTGACCATGGATACCCTGGGGGCGCTGGTTTTTGGCATTGTTATCGTCAACGCGGCGCGCTCACGTGGCGTGGAAGATGCGCGTTTGCTTATGCGCTATACGGTGCTGGCGGGGCTGATCGCGGGTGTCGGGCTGACATTGGTGTATCTCAGTTTGTTCAGACTGGGCTCCGGCAGTGGTGCGATTGTCAACCAAAGCGCCAATGGCGCTTTGATTCTGCATGCCTACGTGCAACAGACGTTTGGCGGCATGGGCAGCCTCTTTTTGGCGACGCTGATTTTTATTGCCTGTATCGTTACGGCAGTCGGTCTGACCTGTGCTTGCGCTGAATTTTTTGCCCAGTACCTGCCATTTTCCTACCGTACCCTGGTGCTTTTCCTGGGGCTGTTCTCGATGGTGGTGTCCAATCTTGGCCTCGACCAGTTGATTGCGATTTCTGGTCCGGTGCTGAAAGCTATCTATCCGCCGTGCATTGTGCTGATCATTCTGAGTTTCACCCTCGGCTGGTGGCGCAACAGTAGACATATCATTGCCCCGGTTATGCTGACTAGCCTGCTGTTCGGTATAATTGATGGTGTTAAATCTTCCCCTTTTAACCGGCAACTGCCCGATGTTATTCAGCATTTGCCGTTGGCGGCTCAAGGGTTGTCCTGGTTGCCGCCATCATTGGTGATGTTGTTGCTGGTCGCCGTCTATGATCGTGTCCGCGGACGTCAGCACGTCGCAGCGCACTCATAATGTTACAGGTTTTACGGTAACCACGGGCATCCCCGTGGTTTTTCCATTTAACAGGGATACACCGTCATGCAAAAGACACATACGCTTCGACGCGGGCTGAGCACGCGCCATATCCGTTTTATGGCGTTGGGATCGGCGATCGGCACCGGGCTTTTTTATGGTTCTGCCGATGCCATAAGAATGGCCGGGCCGAGTGTCTTGCTGGCCTACATTATCGGCGGGGTAGTGGCATATATTATTATGCGTGCGCTGGGTGAGATGTCGGTGAACAATCCGCAATCAGGCTCGTTTTCGCGTTATGCCGAGGATTATCTCGGGCCGCTGGCAGGCTACCTCACCGGCTGGACATATTGCTTCGAGATCCTGATTGTCGCGATTGCCGATGTAACGGCATTTGGTTTTTATATGGGTGTCTGGTTTCCTGAGGTGCCGCACTGGATCTGGGTACTCAGCGTGGTACTGATTATTGGCGCCATCAATCTGTTGAGTGTCAGTGTATTTGGGGAAGTGGAATTCTGGTTCTCCTTTTTTAAAGTTGCTGCCATTATCGCGATGATCATCGTCGGTTTTGGCATGATTTTCTGGGGTATCGGCAATGGTGGGCAGCCTACTGGCATCAGTAATTTGTGGCGCAATGGTGGCTTTTTCCCTCATGGGGTGCTGGGGATGCTGTTGTCGCTGCAGATGGTGATGTTTGCCTATGGCGGGATTGAAATTATTGGGATCACCGCCGGGGAAGCCAGTAATCCGGAAAAATCCATTCCGCGCGCCATTAATTCGGTACCATGGCGTATCCTGGTTTTCTATGTTGGTACCTTGTTTGTGATCATGTCCCTTTATCCCTGGAACCAGGTAGGTACAGCGGGTAGCCCATTTGTGGTGACTTTCCAGCATTTAGGTATCGTTTTCGCTGCCTCTTTACTGAATGTCGTGGTGATTACCGCCTCGTTATCGGCCATTAACAGCGATGTTTTCGGGGTCGGACGGATGTTGCACGGTATGGCCGGACAAGGCCATGCTCCCCGGATTTTCCAGCGCGTTTCGACGCAGGGTATTCCGTGGATGACCGTGCTGGTCATGATGATAGCGATGCTGGCGGCGGTGTATCTTAACTATCTGATTCCGAAGAAAGTCTTTCTGGTGATTGCCTCGCTGGCAACCTTTGCGACCGTCTGGGTGTGGGTCATGATTTTGGCTTCGTTGATTGCTTCGCGCTGCCAGCTGGGAAAAGAAGCGAGTCGGCAGGTGAAATTCCCTCTGCCGGGCGGTGTGTTTACCGCCGGGTTCGGTATTTTGTTTTTGTTATTTATCATTGGCTTGATCGGTTATTTCCCGGATACGCGTATTTCGCTGTGGGTGGGCGGCCTCTGGATTATATTGCTGTTGGTGGGATACAGGCTGACGCGGCGAAATAAAACCTGAAACCCGGCAGCGGGCAGCCACCACCGGTTTCATCAAAGCAACGCGGGTCGCCTTAAATGGGCGACCCGCGTTTTTTTACTGCGGGATCAATCCGATACGACGCATATCATTGCCGGTTGGCGTCTGGTGCACGCGCAAGCCAAAAACAGGAATGATGGCAAAAATATAGTCAAAAATGTCTGACTGGATATTTTCGTACTTTAGCCATTCCGCCGTATTGGTAAATGCGTAGATCTCAATGGGTAAACCTTCCGGGGTCGGCGCCAGTTGGCGTACCATCAGCGTCATGCCTTTATGGATGTCGTTATGGTTTTTAAGCCAGGTCTCCAGCCAGATGCGGAACGTCCCGATATTGGTCAGCCGTCGGCCATTGAGTAGTGTACTGATATCGCAATCAAGTTGTGCATTATAGTCACTGACCTCACGGTTTTTGCTGTCAATATAGGGTGTCAGCAGTTGAGCTTTGCGTAACTCCTGCAGATGATCCCCGGTCATAAAATGAATGCTGGTGCAATCAATATTGATGCTGCGTTTAATGCGACGTCCGCCGGACTCCGACATTGCGCGCCAGTTTTTGAATGAGTCAGAGATCAGCGCGTAAGTGGGAATGGTGGTGATGGTGTTATCCCAGTTGCGTACTTTTACCGTCGTCAGGCCGATGTCTATTACTGCGCCGTCGGCGTTATACTTCGGCATTTCCAGCCAGTCATTGATTTTCAGCATGTTATTCGCTGAGAGTTGAATGCCGGCGACCAGACCCAGTATCGGATCTTTGAACACCAACATCAGTACCGCAGTCATGGCGCCCAAACCGGTAATTAGCACCAGCGGGGATTTTCCCATCAGCAGCGAAACCACCATGATACAGACGATGATGGCGGCGATCAGCTTCAGGCTCTGGAAAATGCCACGCAACGGGACTTGTTCGGCAATGATACTTTTTGCTGAAATGGTTAGCAGAACATCCAGCAGGGAAAACAGGGTCAGCAGCAGGAACAGCAAAATCCATACCTGTGAGATGACCGACAAAATGCTGTAAAGCCGCTCACCGCTGTTCAGGAACAGTTCCGTTTGCAGATTGAGCAGTATGCCCTGTAATAGTTGAGCGGCACGATTGAACAGCTTGTGCTGTATGAGAGAATGCAGCAACAAATGCGTGCTGCGCTCCGCTCTCCGCCGGAGAAAGGGCAGTAGCGCACGATGCAAAATAGCATGAACAACGAATGAGATAACCAGGATGATGCCCGGCACGATAAACATAGCGGCCACAGAGGCATAGGGCAGATCAAATTGATCCAGCCAGTGGGTAATTTGGTCCTGCATTGATAAAACTCCCTTTTCTATTAATCAATTCCAATAATAATCTGAGGCGATTTTTCCCGGCCATTTAACCGTTTTTTAAAGCGACTGACCATAAAAAACGTACGAATTATTGATGTTCGGATGAATATTGATCCGGATCGACAAAATGAACAGGTCTTAGAGCCTGGCCCCGTAGGTATTATTGTCGCCGTCAATGTGGACATGGACAGCACGGAGAAACCGGAGCGTGCACGTAGTTCGTGAGGATTTTGAGCACTGCCCAGGGCCAAAGTGGCAAGTAAAATTTGCCTAATGGGATAGACCCTTATGTTAGCGATAAACTGGCCTGTCGGTTTGCCCGGATTGCACATTAGCACTGCCACGGTTTACTCAGGTAATTCATCGGCGGGGTTCGGTGAACCGTGGCATTATATTACAAGGTATTTTGCCTGGCCTGCGCCATCATCCGGGGGTAAAACTGGGTAAATATCGCCGAAAAGTGATGATAATTGTCCACAAAGTCCTGATACGTCGCGCTCAGCGCCGCCAGCCGTGGGCGCCGCAACGCCATCGCCCGCAGAACGTGTTGTAAATATGGCGCTTCCGCGTAACGTTCCATCCAGCGCTCCTGCCATAAAGAGCGGTTCAGGTTCTGGAAATGCGCCGGCGTATTGGCGATGTTGGGGAGGATCTGCAATTGTGCACTGGCCAAAAAAGTCGGTAAGGCGATATCTGGCTGCAATGTGTCCCAGTGCAATGCAAGGAAGTGATCCCAAATGACATCCAGCGCGATGGGGGCAACCCGGTATGTTTCATCACGAAAGTGACGGCGGGCAAGCCGCACCTCTGGCAAGGAGTCGGTGAGGACATCGATGCGACGATGCAATAAAATGCCCTCGGCAACGGCGGGCGACCACGCATCGTGCGGATTGCCACGCACAAAATCGGCCATCAGATTACCTAATAAGGAACTGTTAGCCAGCGAAGCCAGATGGAGATGAGCGAGAAAATTCATGCCGCCATTATAAGTGATTTTCGTGCTTTCCAAAGCCAATTGTTCAGAATTGATGGCTTTTCCGCTAAACTATGCCGCCTGTTTCTTACCCGAAAGAAGTGAACCATGCGTGTTGCTGATTTTTCCTTTGAGTTACCTGAGTCGTTGATTGCTCACTATCCGCCCGCACAGCGCAGCGGTTGCCGTTTGTTGTCGCTTGATGGGGTGAGCGGGGCATTACAAACGGGGGTTTTCACCGATTTGGTCGATAAACTCACTGCGGGTGATTTGCTGGTGTTTAACAATACGCGTGTTATCCCGGCCCGCATGTTTGGCCGCAAAGTCAGTGGCGGTAAAATTGAAGTGCTGGTTGAACGCATACTGGATGATAAGCGGGTGCTGGCCCATGTCCGTTCGTCGAAGTCGCCAAAAGCCGGTACGGCGCTGTTGCTGGGCGATGATGAACATATTCATGCCGTGATGGTGGCGCGGCACGACACATTGTTTGAAATTGAATTTCAGGATGATCGCCCGGCGCTTGATATCTTAAATACCGCCGGTCATATACCGCTTCCACCCTATATTGATCGTCCTGATGATGAGGTTGATCGTGAACGTTATCAGACAGTGTACAACCAGCGTCCCGGAGCGGTAGCAGCGCCGACGGCAGGCCTGCATTTCGATGAGCCGCTACTGGCGGCCCTGCGCAAGAAAGGGGTGGAGATGGCGTTCGTCACGCTCCATGTTGGCGCGGGTACTTTTCAACCGGTACGTGTTGATCAGATTGAAGATCATGTCATGCATGCCGAGTACGCGGAAGTCCCACAGACGGTGGTGGATGCGGTACTGGCCTGCAAAGCGCGCGGCAAGCGGGTTATTGCGGTGGGCACCACTTCGGTGCGCTCGCTGGAAAGTGCGGCGCAGGCCAGCTCATCAGCACTGCTCGCCCCTTTCTTTGGCGACACGAAAATTTTTATCTATCCCGGCTATCACTATCAAGTGATCGACGCGCTGGTAACCAATTTTCATCTGCCGGAATCAACCCTGATCATGCTGGTGGCCGCATTTGCCGGTTATCGTCACACCATGCATGCCTATCGGGAAGCGGTGGCGCAGCAGTACCGTTTTTTCAGTTACGGTGATGCGATGTTCATTACTCGCAATCCCGAGGCGCCAGTGGAACATGTTGGCACCTGATTCAGGTGGTCCGATACCCGGGGTTATCGATCAGGGCAGGTTAGCCCGCCTGCGAGACAACAGACAAACCTGAATGTTGAGATAATACGTCACTGACGAAACAGGATTTATCCTGTTATTTCAATATAAAACAGTGCCAGCATGTGACCGTTAACACGGTTAGCATGCATCTTTGTCCCGCGAAGCAGACCCTTTTAATTATAACGATGTATTAACTATTCAGTTGTTATGCACTCATTCCATACATTGCTGTATATACCCGCCGTCCTTCACGATGCAGGGGGGTTGGCTTGTGTCGCGGCTTACATGGTTGTTAGAATGCGCTCCTTTTTATCAAACATCAGACTGTTTCTCTGGTGGAGGCAATGTGAAGTTCGAACTCATGACACAAGATGGCGACGCCCGTCGTGGCCGTCTGATTTTTGATCGCGGTGTGGTGGAAACCCCCGCGTTTATGCCCGTAGGCACCTATGGTACGGTAAAAGGCATGACGCCGGAAGAGGTGCAGGACACCGGCGCGCAGATTATTCTTGGCAATACGTTTCATCTCTGGCTACGACCTGGTCAGGCTGTCATGAAGTTACACGGCGATCTGCATGATTTTATGCAATGGCAGGGACCTATTCTCACCGATTCCGGCGGTTTTCAGGTTTTCAGTCTTGATAGCCTGCGGAAAATTACCGAAGCGGGTGTGCATTTCCGCAACCCGATCAATGGCGATGCGATTTTCCTCGATCCGGAAAAATCGATGGAGATTCAGTATGATCTCGGCGCCGATATCGTGATGATCTTTGATGAGTGTACGCCATACCCGGCGGATCACGATTATGCGAAGCGATCAATGGAGATGTCGCTACGCTGGGCAAAACGCAGCCGTGATCGTTTTGATGCCCTGGGGAATAAGAATGCGTTGTTTGGTATTATCCAGGGCAGTGTTTACGAAGATTTACGTGATGTCTCCGTCAAAGGACTGGTAGATATTGGCTTTGATGGGTACGCTGTGGGCGGTTTGGCGGTTGGTGAGCCAAAGGCCGATATGCACCGGATTCTGGAACATGTTTGCCCGCAAATACCGGCAGACAAACCGCGTTATTTAATGGGTGTTGGCAAGCCGGAAGATTTAGTGGAGGGTGTGCGTCGCGGCATTGATATGTTTGATTGCGTGATGCCAACACGCAATGCACGCAATGGTCATCTTTTCGTTACCGATGGGGTGGTTAAAATCCGCAATGCGAAGTATAAAGATGATACTTCGCCGCTGGATGCTGAATGTGATTGTTATACCTGCCGCCATTATAGTCGTGCTTACTTGCATCATCTTGATCGCTGTAACGAAATTCTCGGCGCCCGACTAAATACGCTCCACAATCTGCGTTATTATCAACGCTTGATGGCGGGTTTACGTCAGGCTATTGAAGCGGGTAAATTAACGAGTTTCATTACCGAGTTCTATCAACGGACGGGCAAGGCGGTTCCGCCATTAAACGTCTGATAATTAAACAATGAGGGAAATTTAATGAGTTTTTTCATTTCTGACGCAGCGGCAGCAGCCGGTGCTCCGTCTCAGGGGAGTCCTTATTCTCTGGTGATCATGCTGGTGGTTTTCGGTCTGATATTCTATTTCATGATCCTGCGTCCGCAGCAGAAGCGTGCGAAAGAGCACAAAAAACTGATGGATTCCATTGCCAAAGGTGATGAAGTGCTGACCACCGGCGGTCTGGTGGGGCGAGTGACGAAAGTGGCTGAAACCGGTTATGTTGCTATAGCGTTGAACGATACCACTGAAGTTGTGGTCAAACGTGATTTCGTGGCTGCCGTTCTACCGAAAGGTACGATTAAGGCGCTGTAATTATCTGTTTTCCCTAAGGGAACTACCGTGTTAAACCGTTATCCTTTGTGGAAATACATCATGCTGATCGTCGTTGTCGTCGTCGGTTTGCTGTATGCACTTCCCAACCTTTATGGTGAGGATCCGGCTGTTCAGGTCACTGGTGCGCGTGGAAGCGCGGCCAGTGAGCAAACGCTGGTCCAGATCCAGAACGCATTACAACAAGATAATATTCAGAGCAAATCCATTGCGCTGGAAAATGGCGCTATCATGGCGCGTTTTGCCAACACGGATGTGCAATTACGCGCCCGTGAAGCAATCATCAAGGTGCTTGGCGAGAATTACGTTGTGGCGCTTAACCTCGCGCCGGCGACGCCGAAATGGCTGAGTATGCTGGCGGCTGAGCCAATGAAACTGGGCCTGGATCTGCGTGGCGGTGTTCACTTCCTGATGGAAGTCGATATGGATACAGCGCTCGGTAAACTACAGGAACAGAATACCGACGGCCTGCGTAGCGATCTGCGTGATAAAGGCATTCCTTACACTAACGTGCGTAAAATCGATAACTACGGCGTAGAAATTCGTTTCCGTGATGCGGCGGCGCGTGATGATGCGGTGAGCTATCTGACTACCCGCCATCGCGAGTTAGTTATCGACAGCAGTGGCAGCAATGCCTTGCGTGCGGTGATGAGCGATGAACGCCTGCGTGAAGCGCGGGAATATGCGGTCCAGCAGAACATTAATATTTTACGTAATCGCGTCAACCAACTGGGCGTGGCTGAACCGCTGGTGCAGCGTCAGGGATCTGATCGCATTGTGGTGGAACTGCCTGGTATCCAGGATACCGCGCGTGCCAAGGAGATTCTGGGTGCAACGGCTACGCTGGAATTCCGGCTGGTGAACACCAGTGTGGATGCCACAGCCGCAGCGAGCGGGCGTGTGCCGGGTGATTCTGAGGTGAAATCGACGCGCGATGGTCAGCCCGTTGTCTTGTACAAGCGTATTATCCTCACCGGTGATCATATTACTGACTCCACTTCCAGCATGGATGAATACAACCAACCGCAGGTGAATATTTCACTGGATAGCGCGGGTGGCAACACCATGTCCAATTTTACCCGCGACAATATTGGTAAGCCGATGGCCAGCCTGTTTGTCGAGTACAAAGACAGTGGGAAAAAAGAGGCTAATGGCCGCGCGATCCTGGAAAAACAGGAAGAGGTGATCAACATCGCGAATATTCAATCGCGTCTCGGAAACAGTTTCCGTATCACAGGAATTGATAACCCGAACGAAGCTCGTCAGTTGTCTTTATTGCTGCGAGCTGGTGCGTTGATTGCCCCTATCCAGATAGTTGAAGAGCGGACCATTGGCCCCACCATGGGGCAGCAAAATATCGATCAGGGCCTGGCGGCATGTTTGTGGGGGCTGGTAGCCTCGATTGTGTTTATGGTGGTTTATTACCGTAAATTTGGCGTTATTGCGACGACGGCGCTGGTGGCTAACCTGGTGCTGATTGTGGGCATTATGTCATTACTGCCGGGGGCTACGCTCACCATGCCAGGTATCGCCGGTATTGTGTTGACCCTGGCGGTCGCTGTCGATGCTAATGTATTGATCAATGAACGCATCAAGGAAGAGCTGAAAAACGGGCGTTCGGTTCAACAGGCGATTCATGAAGGGTATAAAGGGGCGTTCTCCAGTATCGTTGATGCGAACGTCACGACGCTGATTACCGCGATCATTCTGTACGCTGTGGGTACCGGTTCGATCAAAGGCTTTGCCATTACTACGGCAATTGGTGTGATGACATCCATGTTCACGGCGATTGTCGGTACGCGTGCCATCGTTAACCTGTTATATGGCGGTAAACGCATCAACAAGCTGTCTATCTGAGGAGTGCGTTGTGGCACAGCAATATAGTGTTGAACAATTGAACTATGGTCGTAAAGTGCATGATTTTATGCGCTGGGATACGCTGGCCTTTACCCTTTCCGGGCTGTTGTTGATCGCGTCGGTGATTATTATGGGGGTGCGCGGCTTTAACTGGGGTTTGGATTTTACCGGCGGTACCGTCATTGAGATTACGCTGGAAAAATCAGCAAATATTGATACGCTACGGGCATCACTGGAAAAGGCAGGCTTCGTGGAGCCGCAAGTCCAGAATTTCGGCAGCAGCCGCGATGTGGCGGTGCGTCTGTCTCCTGACGCGGGTAATGCCGGGCAGGAACTGGGCAATAAAGTGGTCACGGTAATTGATCAGGCGACAGGTCAAAATGCGACGGTTAAACGTATTGAGTTTGTCGGACCGAGTGTCGGCAGCGACCTGGCGCAGGCCGGTGGTATGGCGTTGCTGGTCGCCCTGATTTGCATCCTTATCTATGTCGGTTTTCGCTTTGAGTGGCGTCTGGCATTAGGGGCTGTGCTGGCGCTGGCACACGATGTGATCATTACGCTAGGTGTACTGTCACTGTTCCATATTGAGATCGACTTGACCATCATTGCCTCACTGATGTCAGTGATTGGTTATTCGCTGAATGACAGTATTGTGGTTTCCGATCGTATTCGTGAGAACTTCCGCAAAATTCGGCGCGGTACGCCCTACGATATTATCAACGTTTCCCTGACGCAGACATTGAGCCGTACCATTATGACCTCAGCCACGACACTGATGGTGGTGTTGATGCTGTTCATTTTCGGTGGCGCCTTACTGGAAGGGTTCTCGCTGACCATGCTGATTGGTATTTCTATCGGCACCATTTCTTCCATCTATGTTGCTTCCGCACTGGCGCTGAAAATGGGGCTGAAACGGGAACATATGATTCAGCAGAAAGTTGAGAAAGAGGGCGCAGATCAACCCTCCGTCCTGCCTTAATCGTTATCCGGGCCACCTTCTGACGTGGCCCTTTTTTTATTTCACCCTGACCCTTGTACCCAGTTTGGCAGAATTGAACCGCTCCGGTTGCCCGGCGGTTCAATCGAGCCTTGATAGATAGCTGGCTTCACACACGCCAGTGTTGGTTTTTGCAAAGGGGACAATCACCGCTCAGGTGGCGGTGATGAACCGGGCAATAAAGAACACCTAACGTGTGCGGGACGCTCAATTCCTTATTGTGCATATGCCTCCTTTGTCAAGCCGCATTCAGGATACGCAGGACTTCGGCATGCAGTACTTTGGAGCCGCAGGCGACAATGGCACCGCCGTTTTCGGCTCTGCCGCCATCAAGCGTAGTGACAATCCCCCCGGCTGCTTCAATAATTGGGATAAGCGCTACGATGTCGTAAGGCTGCATAGAATACTCAACGCAGATATCGATGAAGCCGGCTGCCAGCATTGCCATGGCGTAACACTCTCCGCCGTAGCGGGTCATCAATACCTGGCGACTGAGATCGTCGAAGTGATTTCCCTTATACAGTGCGACCGATTCAGGAGCAGTGGCGTGAAGAATAGCCTGATCCAACTGAATATGTTGCCGGGTGTGAAGGCGTATTTCGCCAAGCGGACCGCGGGTCCACGCGCTTTCGCCATCTGACCAAAAACGCTCGCCGGTAAAGGGCTGGCTCATCATACCCATTACCGCACGCCCTTTATGGGTCAGTCCTATCAACGTTCCCCAGACCGGCAGCCCACACAAAAAGGGACGGGTGCCATCGATGGGATCAATAATCCACTGAAAATCATGGTGGCCGACGCTGCCATACTCTTCTCCCATAATGGCGTGGTTTGGAAACTGCGCAGTAATATGCTCCCTCAGGCGTTTCTCTGTCGTACGATCGGCATTAGTAACAGGATCAAAACGGAATCCTTCCCTGGGTTTATTTGCAACCTCCAGATTAAGGCGCTGGCGATAGCTTTTCAGGGTACTGTCTTCTGAC
This sequence comes from Enterobacterales bacterium, assembly GCA_015655145.1. Classification (GTDB taxonomy): domain Bacteria; phylum Pseudomonadota; class Gammaproteobacteria; order Enterobacterales; family Enterobacteriaceae; genus JAATFO01. The sequence continues at coordinate 48,600 of JAATFO010000147.1, forward strand.
AACGCCGCCAGGTGATGTAGGAAGCTGATATCTGGACGTGATGACATGGTGAAGTCCTCTTATAAGGTTACAGGGGTTGACAGGTTCATTGGTAATGCGTGATTATGATTATTATTGCTCGATATTGCCATTATCAAGGAATTAATATGCTCGATTATGCAGCTTTACCGGATCAACGACAAGCCCTGATTCGCCAGATTCTGCAACAAGAGGGAAGGGTGATCTGTGTGGAACTGGCGGTACAATTAAAGGTGTCTGAACACACTATTCGTCGTGATTTACAAGAACTTAGTAAGGAAGGTGTTTGCAAAAAAGTGTACGGAGGCGCAGTGCTTCAGTTGCCGGATGCTGGCAGTTTTTTAAGTCGAAAAGAGCAGAACCTGGTAAAAAAAAATGTGATCGCACAGAAATGCGCAGAACTGGTGAAACCTGATACGTGTATTTTTATTGATTCAGGTTCCACCAATCTGGCGATTGCCAGAGCGTTGCCGGAAGATATTCGGGTGACGGCCGTGACAAATTCCCCTGAAATTGCCGTTGAGCTGATGAAACGAACCCGGAGTGAAACGATTATACTTGGCGGGCTTATTCAGAACGTGTCGGGTGGGAGTGTGGGCAGCACCGCGCTGGATCAGCTTCGGGGAATTATTTTCGATCAGACATTCATCGGGGCCTGTGCCATGAATCCGGAAACCGGGTTGACGGGATTCGATTTTGAAGATTGCGCGTTCAAGAAGGTTGTCATCCGACAGAGCAATCAGGTCGTGGTTGCCCTGACCGCAGATAAAGTGCCTGGTGTGGCGCGTTATCTCGTGGCCGACGCCAGTGAAATTGATGTGATGGTGGTGGAGGAAAGCCTGAACAGGGATTTTTTTAATGCGTTTAACGCACAAGAAATTCGAATCTTCACCGTCTGAGATCCTGTAAATAATTCTGTGTAACTGCCACCCTGGTAAAGGTGATCGCTCAGGCGGTCACCGAACTCGATAATAAAGCGACTCATCGCCAGCCGCCCGTTCTGGATCGGCATACTCCATTTTTTGGGGGCATCCCTGATCGCCAGATAAATCGGGAGTGTTAGACATTCTGTGTCATTCCAGTCATTTATCCTAAAAAGGAATGACACATAATCCAGAACGCTGTTGTCTTTTATTTACTTACTATGGCAGGTTACTCGCTGACTTTCTTTTTCAGCGTGGAAGCGCCTTCTTTGGTCTTATTCCAGCCTTTCTCTGTGCCTTCTTTGGTTTTATCCCAACCTTTCTCTGTACCTTCTTTGGTTTTATTCCAGGTTTTTTGCGTGCTTTCACTAACCTTGCTGCTCAGATTAGTACTTTTACCTTCAGCAGCATGTTCGGATTTTAGTTGTAGTTCTTTGCCTTCATTCTGAGCCTGATGCAATTTTTCCTTTGCGGTATTTGCTCCTTCATGTGCTTTGGCAACGGTTTCATCCGTTGCATGGGTTGTTGCGGCAAAAACAGGTGAAGCCAGCAGAAGTGCGGATAATGCCATCATTGTTGTTTTCATAAGATCCTCATAAAACGTTATCAGTGTTCTGATCGTGAATAAGTATGGCACAGCCAGGAGTTCGCTGCTTTAAGAATAAACCGCAAATGAATCATGACGTTCTGAGTGGCATTGGCCTATGTTATTTCTCCATAACGATGGCTAAGACGGAAGTGAAACTGTTCAGAGAAGGGCGTACTCAGCTGGCGATGGGAAAAGCGCCGCAGCATTCAGTGAAACGTATCTGGGTTTTTTTCGTACAGACTGATAGCAAAAACGTTAGATCGTTTTAACACCGTCGAACAAAGATATGGTCGGCGAGTTTGAGCCCATTAAACGGGTATTGAAAATGATCACGATCGGCTGACAAAAAAGCGTTATTCCCGTGGCTATCTTCAGCCTGCGGGCGTATCGGACTTTATTACCAGCCGACGCGTTTTATTTATTCGGCTGTGGGTGTGCCGCAGAAACCGGTCGTTTTTCCTCTGTTGGCGAAGATTCTTCCAGCCCCAGCATTCGGCTCAGCACTCTTTTTAAGGTAGCAAGCTCAGTGGGGAGAAGTTGCGCCGCGAGCATGTTTTCTGCTTGCCGGGCTTCGTCCAGCGTTGCCGTGAGAACGTCCTGCCCTTTGGGCGTTAAGGTGATCAATTTGCTGCGCCTGTTTGCCGGGTCAGTGTGGCATTCGATCAGCCCGCTTTGCGACATTCGCTCAACCACGTAGCTACCGGTCGCTTTGTCAAAACTGACGCGGCTGCCTAGCGTTTTTTGGTCGCAGGTGCCTAATTCAGCAAGCACAACCAGAGAAGCATATTGTGCCGATGTAAGACCCGTCGTGACAGACGATGACCAACTAAGGGTTAATTGTTGACCGGCACGACGAACCAGGTGCATCAGCGACACGCCGCCGTGCGGATAAAGAGGAGCCCCAGAGATTTGTTTTTTTCTGTCTGACATTTATTTGCCTTGCACTAATTAAAATAATATGATGCCGATGAAACAGTTTGAGTGCGAACTGTTTGTCATCGATCTTTTCAAGGTGATTGATCAGGATAAGGCAAAGGTTGGGGCGGTGTGAAGCCTGTTGGCGGCATTTCTGCTTTGGTTATTGCTATTGGTGTCTCTGTTTTGTTGATGTCTGGTATTCCTGGCGTTGCGCAGCACTGGATAAAGACAGGATGTCACTCGCACCGAGCCGTTTGATTCTGGCGGTTCCGGTGGCGGACGGAATGTCGCGAATGGATAATATAGTTGAACAGTATTGTGTGGTAATTCAGCCAGTCAGGTATTGATAGCGGATTAAAGGATGTCATAGCAGTTGGTGCGAGATCAGCGCTGTTCACGATATGTTTAAAGGAAAATAGTATGCCTCACTTCGATGATTTGAGAAGTTACCTTTCAGCTCTGGACGATCTCGGCGACATCGCGCATATCACGCGTGAAGTTGATGGCGATCTTGAACCGGGGGCGATTACCCGGCGCAGTTGCGAGATTCACTCAGCAGCGCCATTGTTCGAAAATATTCGTGGCGCTACGCCGGGATTCCGTGTGCTGGGTGCGCCCGCCGCGCTTTCATCACGCGCCGATATGCCCTACGCTCGGGTTGCTTTGTCGCTTGGGCTTCCAGCTGATACTGGTGGTCCTGAAATCGTTATGGCGCTGGCTGATGCGCGCAACGCCCAGGGCATTCCTCCCGTGCTGGTTGATTCATCCTCTGCACCCTGTCAGCAGAATATTCTGCGAGGCGAAGCGGCGACGTTAGATGCATTTCCTGTTCCCTTTGCCCACGATCATGATGGTGGGCGCTATGCCAATACCTGGGGAACAGTGATAGTGAAAACGCCTGATGGCCGTTGGGTGAATTGGGCGATTACACGGATTATGAAAGTTGACGGCAAGCGGATGACCGGGCTTGTTGTGCCGAGTCAGCATATTGGGCAGATATGGCAGGAATGGGTGGATCGCGGCGAACCGATGCCTTATGCCCTGGTCCAGGGGCCGATGCCTGCTATTTCCTGTGTTTCGGGTATTCCGCTTGATGCTGAGGTAAACGAGGTTGATTATGTTGGCGCATTGCTGGGCGAGCCGGTGAAGCTGGTAAAAGCCATCAGCGTTGATCTCAATGTGCCAGCAACCTCGGAAATCGTCATCGAAGGGCATATATCGATAACTCGCGATTGTATGGAAGGGCCATATGGCGAGTATGGCGGCTATTTGAGCTCAAGATCTTTCCTGCAACCTACTTTTCATGTTGAGACAATCACGCATCGTGATAATCCGATTTGGCCGTTAGTGGTCGCTGGTCGCCCGGCGGATGAGACACACACTATTTGGGCCATGGGGTTGTCGGCCGATGCGTTGGCGTCTCTGCGTGCTGCGCAGCTTCCCGTGAAGTCGGTATGGGCACCGGAAGGCGCCGCTGTACACTGGATGTTGGTGACAGTGCCTTCAGACTGGCGTGAGAAACTTCCGGGGATGAATAGTGAGAGTCTGGCACAACGCATAGGTGAGGTTCTGTTCCAAACGGATGCTATGGTTTGGATCCCGAAGGTGTTCCTGGTTGATGATGATATCGATCCAACTAATTTAGCGGATGTGGTATGGGCTTTGGCAACGCGTGTACATCCCACCCGACGCCGTGCCGTATTTGCCGATCAGCGCATTGTTCGGTTGTCGGTGTGCTATCAGGAAGATGAGTTTGTCAAAGGACGCGGTCCAAAGATAGTGTACGATACGCTTCAGGCGCCACTGGACGCCGGGCGTGACCGGCATGCGTCGTTCGAAAAGGTTTATCCGCAAGATCTGCAGAAACACGTGCTCGACAACTGGAATGACTAACCTGCTCACCAGCATCCAGACCGGTCATATGGCGTCATGGGGTGATTCAACCAATGATCCAACGCGGGGATAATTCATCCAGGGAAAGCGTGGTTCGTAGCCTGAAAATCGGATGGATGCCGGAACAGTGATACAGAGTAAAGTGGTGCGGTAATCGGAGACATTATTTCGATTAGGTTGTTTTGCACTATGATGTACTACGCCGGTAAGCGGTTCTCTCAAGCTAACCCGTAACCGGCTCTTTGCCAGTCGCCGTTATGTATCCAAAACATCTCAACGTCTCAGCGGGGTAGTTGCTGGATCTTCATATCAATCATTGCTAATATGTTTCATATTAATCCTGACTGATATGAAGACCATGTCACCTGAACTGCATCCTAAAATTAAATTTCTCCGCGGTGTTGCAGAGAAAACACGTCTTAGTATTCTTCTCACCCTGCGTGAGGGTGAAAAAACCGTTAACGAAATCACGGTGTTAACTGGTGGTACCCAGTCCAATATTTCCCAACATCTTGCCTGCCTGAAAGGATGCGGCATTATCAGTCGCCGTCAGGAGGGAAAATTCTGCTATTACTCGCTTTCAGGCCAGCACATGCTGGATTTCCTGAACATGCTTGACGTGCTGATGGATGAAATTGGCTGTGATGTTGCCTGTTGCGGCATGAATGCATCACTGGTTCCGGGAGAAAAAGATGAGCAGGAAGCCTGATTCAGGTAGCCATAAAAAGGGCCCCATTCCTGGGGCCACTCTCAACGGTTCATCCGGCGCCCTCAAATTTACCGAACTAAAACCGCTACAGCCGGTTACTCAGAAAGAATACGATAATCGTGCATGCCATGAGGGATGCTGCGCACCATCCTCACCCGCCATGCGCGTCACCCTGGCAAGCAGGCGAACCATGCAGGTCGGACAACGCTCCCCTGGTTTACGTCCGGAAGTGAAAAATGCGGTGCAAAAGCAGGAAGTTACGCCTGATACATTGCGTAACGATGACGTTGATACCTACCTGGTTCAGGGAATGGATTGCGGTGCCTGCGCGGTGACCATTGAAAAACACATGAAGAAAACGCCCGGCGTAGAAGCGGCACATGTCAGCTTTGTCACCGGTCGCATGACGGTGCGACATCATCTGACGTCGGAGCAGATCATCAGTGAGGTCAGAAAAGCGGGTTATCAGGTGCAACAGATCGTTGATGCAGCCCCCTCAGTTGAACCGGGTTGTTTCAGTGGTCTGGGCAGCGTGCTGATCTCTGGGATAGCGCTGGCTGCGGGTTTTGCTCTCTCGCATGTGAATGTGTATTCGCTCATGCCTGTCCTGCTCTACACGCTGTCCATTATTTCCGGGGGGCTCAGGCCATTCCGCAGTGCGTGGTACGCCATTCTCAGCCGCTCGCTGGACATGAATGTACTGATGTCCGCCGCCGCACTGGGCGCGGCGATTATCGGGCAGTGGATCGAGGGTGCGAGCGTGGTATTCCTGTTTTCACTTGGCGCTGCGCTGCAGACGCGAAGTATTGAAAAAACGCGTAACTCTATTCGCGGTCTGATGGCGCTGGCTCCGGAAAAAACAACTATCCGTCGCAATAATGAATGGGTCAGTATGCGAGTGGCGCAAGTCCGTCCTGGCGACATCATGCTGGTGAGGCCGGCTGAACGCCTGGCGCTGGACGGTGAGGTCGTTAGCGGTGAATCTGGCGTGAATCAGGCTCCGGTTACTGGTGAATCCATTCCCGTGAGCAAAGTGCCGGGCGACGATGTGTATGCCGGCAGCATTAATCACAATGGCGTGCTGGAAGTGCGGGTGAGCCATTTTGCTTCTGATACGGCACTGGCCCGCATCATCCACATGGTTGAGGAAGCGCAAAACCGTAAATCCCCGACGCAAAGCTTAGTCGAGCGTTTTTCTACCGTTTACACGCCCGCGGTATTTGTAGTGGCGCTGCTGATTATGGTGCTGCCTCTTATGTTGGGCGCGGGGCGATGGGCTGAATGGTTCTATCGTGGGCTTGAACTGCTGGTTGTGGCCTGTCCGTGTGCGCTGGTCATCTCAACACCCGTCGCCATCATGTCAGCTATCAGCAATGCCGCGCGCCACGGTATCCTGGTCAAGGGCGGCATTACGCTGGAAAAGCTGGGCAGCATTCGTGCGCTGGCGTTTGATAAAACGGGTACACTGACCGAAGGCAGGCCACGGGTGACCAATTGGCAGGTCTTCAGCGGTGAATCGGCGCAACTGCTTAATATCGCCCTGAGCATTGAGACGCTCTCCACGCACCCGTTGGCGGCGGCGGTCAGCATCTGGGCGCGTGAACAGGGAGCGAAAGTTCTCAACGCATCGGCACATCAGACTATTCCAGGAAAAGGCGCCTTTGCTACAGTTGGCGGCTTGCAGTGGCAAGCGGGTAATGAAAAGCTGTTTACCGGCATTGAGTTATCTGCAGAAATCCGCAGTACGCTTGACAGCCTGAAAAATCAGGGCGCTTCTCTGGTACTGCTGGGCACGCAGAACGCAGTGCATGGCGTGTTTGCTATTGCTGACGCTATCCGGCCCGGCACCATGGAAACGCTCAACGTGCTGCGCACGGACGGAATGAGGCACACGCTGATGCTGACCGGGGACAATAAAGTTACCGCGCGGACCATTGCCGCTCAGTCAGGCGTTGATACGTGGCGATCAGAACTGCTGCCAGGGGATAAGGTCAGCGTTATTGAGGAGTGGCAGCAAAAAGGCATCCGTATTGCCATGGTGGGCGACGGCATCAACGACGCACCGGCGCTGGCGGCGGCGGATATTGGTATCGCCATGGGCGGTGCTGGCGCCGATTCCGCCATTGAAACCGCAGACGTTGTGCTGATGTCAGATCGGCTGGAGCAGTTACCGCACGCTTTTGCCCTGAGCAGGCTGACAGCGGCAGTTATCTGCCAGAACATCATCTTTTCACTTGCCGTGAAAGCCGTTGCGCTGGCACTCATCTTCCCTGGCTGGCTGACTCTGTGGATGGCGGTACTCAGCGACACTGGCGCAGCATTACTGGTTATCCTGAACAGTCTGCGTCTGCTCCGTTTCCACCGCTAAGCTATTTCAGTGTTAATGCAAGGCCCGGTCCCGGGGATTATCTGAACCGCCCCGGTAATCCTGGAGACTAAACTCCTTGAGAGAGGTAAACAGGATGACTAACAATTCGCGCTTTTCCCCTGAAGTTCGTCAGCGGGCTGTCGTTATGATTCTGGACAGCCAGAACGACTATGACTCACCGTGGGCTACCCTCTGCGCCATTTCCCCCAAGATTGGTTGCACGCCGGAGACTCTACGTACCTGGCTTCGCCAGCATGAGCGGGATGCCAGTGGCGGTGATGGTGGTCTCACCAGCGCTGAACGCCAGCGTCTGAAAGAACTGGAGCGTGAGGTTCGTGAGTTGTGTCGCAGCAATGATATTCTGCGTCAGGCTTCCGCTTATTTTGCGAAGGCGGAGTTCGAGCGCCTCTGGAAAAAATAACGCCCCTGGTGGACACGCTGCGCCACGAATACAGGGTCGGACCGGTATGCCATGAGCTGGATATCGCCCCGTCAATATATTACCGGCATCAGCAACATCGCCTGCATCCGGAGAAACGCAGCCAGCGGATTTCAGCCTCAAGGCGTTCTTCCGCATACATCTTTTTGAGGCGACGGTTTTCGTCTGCCAGCTCTTTCAGACGGGTCATGAGGGACGCATCCATCCCGCCGAATTTAGTCCGCATTTGTAAAAACTGGCGCTGCTGATGCCATGTCCTCGGCACAGTTCAGGCACGGAAGTTCCTGCTACGGCCTGCTTGAGGATGGCGATGATCTGGCTGTCGGTAAAACGTGATTTTTTCATAAAAATCTCCTGCGTTTAGATGACGAGAAAATTCTACTTATGAGTACCCCCGTTTTGCGGGGGGATTACCGGGGGATTACCATACACCGACAGAACTGGAAAAACCGCGCAAAAGTGGAGCTTGCCACGCTGATATGGGTGGACTTGTATAACAACAGACGATTGCCGGGTGGTGCATCCAATGAGTAGAACATGTATTTTTCGATAAAAGCACCAATGACTTTTTCGTGAAGTTCAACGCAACGACAGAAACAGAGGGTTCTGCGAGCCAGACGTTTGATTCGGGCTCTCAGTGTTAGATTGTTGCGCTCAATACGTTGAGTGAAGATCTTGCCGGTCAGATGTTTCTTTTTCGCCACCTCTCTGGCATAGCGGCCCCATTCATCTGTGGTCAGCATACCAATATTAAAG